>JALYUM010000205.1 GCA_030853745.1 Pseudomonadota bacterium
ACGCCGACTCGGCCGCGCGCTCTGAGGCGTCGTCGTCGTCGGACACGGCCTCGGTGACGAGCGTGGGCGAGAGGCCCTTCTCGATCGTCTCCTTGGTCACGACGCACTTCTTCACGTCGCGGCGCGACGGCAGCTCGAACTGGACCTCGAGCAGGGTCTCCTCGAGGATCGAGCGCAGGCCGCGGGCGCTGGTCTCGCGCGCGAGCGCCTTGTCGGCGATCGAGCCGAGCGAGTCCTCGGCGAAGACCAGGTCGATGCCATCGAACTCGAAGAAGCGGTGGAACTGCTTGGCGAGCGCGTTGCGCGGCTCGGTGAGGATGGTCACCAGGTCCTCGCGCTGGAGCTGGTGGATCACCGAGATCACGGGGAGGCGGCCGATGAACTCGGGGATCAGGCCGTACTCCACGAGGTCCTCGGGCAACACCTGCTCGTAGAGCATGCCGGTGTCCTTGTTGTGCTTGGAGGACACGGAGGCGCCGAAGCCGACGCCCTTGTGGCCGATGCGCCGCTCGATCACCTTGTCGAGGTTCGCGAACGCGCCGCCGCAGATGAAGAGGATGTTGGTCGTGTCGATCTGGATGAAATCCTGGTTCGGGTGCTTGCGGCCACCCTGCGGTGGTACCGATGCCATCGTACCTTCGATGAGCTTCAGCAGCGCTTGCTGCACGCCTTCACCGGACACATCGCGGGTGATCGACGGGTTGTCCGATTTACGCGAAATTTTGTCAATCTCATCGATGTACACGATGCCGCGCTGGGCTTTTTCCACCTCGTAGTTGCAGCTCTGCAGCAGCTTCTGGATGATGTTTTCGACGTCTTCACCGACATACCCTGCTTCGGTCAACGTGGTGGCGTCGGCAATCACGAACGGCACGTTCAGCATGCGCGCGAGGGTTTGCGCCAGCAGCGTCTTGCCGGAACCGGTCGGGCCCACCAGCAAGATATTGCTCTTGGCAAGTTCGACTTCGTCTTTCTTGCCGAGGTGCTTCAAACGCTTGTAATGGTTGTAGACAGCGACGGACAAAATGCGCTTGGCAGTTTGCTGGCCGATGACGTACTGGTTCAGCAACTCGGCAATTTCATGCGGAGTCGGCAGGTCGGACTTGGCGCCGGCCACGGTTTCAACATTCGATGTCTCGTCGCGGATGATGTCATTGCACAGGTCGATGCACTCGTCGCAAATGAACACGGAGGGGCCCGCGATGAGTTTCTTGACCTCGTGCTGACTCTTGCCGCAGAACGAACAGTACAAAAGTTTTTCGCCGCTGGAGGATTTTTTGTCGGACATGGGCAGGTTTCTTTAATTGCTGTGAATATAACGCTGATTCGGGAGTTCGAGGAATGCGCCGGAGCGCTGCATCGCCTCATGCTAACCGAAATAAAAAAGAAACGCCCGAACGTGTTGCGTCCGGGCGTTTTCAGCAACAGGTCATCGCAAGGACAGACCGTGCCAGGCTGATTACCCGCGGGTGGTCAGAACCTGGTCGATCAGGCCGTACTCGACAGCTTCGTCGGCGGACATGAAGCGGTCGCGGTCGGTATCCTTGTGGATCTGTTCAATGGATTGGCCAGTACGCTCCGACATGATCTTGTTGAGGCGTTCACGCAGGTACAGGATTTCCTTGGCCTGGATTTCGATGTCCGACGCCATACCCTGCGAGCCACCGGATGGCTGGTGAATCATGACGCGCGAGTTTGGCAACGAAAAACGCTTGCCCTTGGTGCCAGCGGCGAGCAGAAACGCGCCCATCGAGGCAGCCAGGCCGGTACACAAAGTCGACACGTCCGGCTTGATGAAATTCATCGTATCGAAAATCGCCAGACCAGCCGACACCGACCCGCCTGGCGAGTTGATGTACAGCGAAATGTCCTTGTCCGGATTTTCGCTTTCCAGGAACAACAACTGCGCGACGATCAGGTTGGCCATCTGGTCATTGACCGGGCCGACCATGAAAATCACGCGTTCCTTCAGCAAACGCGAGTAAATGTCATACGCGCGCTCACCACGGCCGCTCTGCTCGACGACCATCGGCACGAGGCCGAGTGCTTGAATATCCAATGCCGGATTGTGGTTCATATGTGTCTTTCTTTCCTTGTGTCAATCAAGAGAGCTTGAACGGGAAATTACGCTGGCGCGTTGCTTCCCATTAATTCATCGAAGGCCACCGACTTGGTCGTGACCTTCGCTTTGCCAAGCACATAGTTAACGACGTTTTCTTCCAATACAAGGGCTTCGATCTCGCCCAGGCGATTACGGTCGCTGTAGTAGTACTTCAGCACTTCTTTTGGATCTTCGTAGCTCTGCGCGAAATCTTCGATTTGCGCTTTGACCTGCTCGCTGGTTGCCTGCAGATTGTTTTCACCCACCAGTTGCGACAGGATCAGGCCCAGACGCACGCGGCGCTCGGCCTTGGTGGCAAACAGCTCTTTCGGGAAAGGCATGCTGGAAACATCCATGCCGCGCTGCGACATGTCGGCGCGGGTCTGCTCGGCCAGACGTTCCGAATCCTGGTCCACCATGACTTTTGGCACGTCCATTTCAGTGGCAGCCACCAGCGCGTCCATGACGGCTTCCTTGTTGCGGGCCTTGACACGGCCGGCGACTTCGCGCTCGAGGTTGACTTTGATGTCATCGCGCATTTTGGTCGCGTCGCCGTCTTCGATGCCCAGCGATTTGGCGAATTCTTCGTCGACAGCCGGCAGGTGCGCCCACTCGAGCTGCTTCAGGGTGATGGTGAAGTCGGCAGTTTTGCCGGCTACATCCTTACCGTGATAGTCCTCAGGGAAAGCCAATGGGAAAGTCTTGCTTTCGCCGACTTTCAGACCGATCGTGGCGGCTTCGAATTCTGGCAGCATGCGGCCTTCGCCGAGCACGAACTGGTAGTCGTCGGCTTTGCCGCCCGGGAATTCAACGCCGTCGATGGCGCCGGTGAAGTCAACGGTAACGCGGTCGCCGGCAGCTGCCACGGCTTCGCCGCCGTCGCCGTGCTCGCCTGCCACACCTTTGGCGTGGTAGTGCACGCGCTGCTTGCGCAGGATGTCGATGGTCTTGTCGATTTCAGCGTCCGACACGTCTGCTGCCACGGTTTCGATGTCCACCGCGGTCAGGTCGCTGATGGTGAATTCCGGGAACACTTCGAACGTTGCGTCGAACGTCAGCACGCCTTCGGCGCTGTCGTCTTTCGGCGTGATGTTCGGAAAGCCGGCAACGCGCAGCTGGTTTTCGTTCGCAGCCTGGTTGAAAGCGCGGCCGACGCGGTCGTTCAGCACGTCCGATTCAATCTGGTAGCCGTACTGGGCGGCAACCATCTTGAGCGGCACTTTGCCTGGACGGAAGCCCGGCGCCTTGGCCGTCTTGGCCTGTTTCTTGAGGCGCTTTTCAACTTCCGTACGGACGTCGGTCAGCGGAACAGTGATCGTCAGGCGACGTTCGAGTTTGCCAAGGTTTTCGACTGCAGTTGCCATTATAAAAATCGTCCAAAAAAATAAATTGTTCGTGGTGCGAGGAGGGGGACTCGAACCCCCACACCGATGAGGGCGTCAGGACCTAAACCTGGTGCGTCTACCAATTTCGCCATCCTCGCGCAGAGTGCATTTTAATGTGCAAATAACTACACAAAAACAAAGGGCGTCCGCGGTTTGGAAAACCTCTCCACAGCGGCCGCCCTGCACTTCTTTTGTTTGTGGGCTCCAACTTCAACCCGGTATTTTACTGGATTTTCTGACAGCATGGACAGTTTTTGCCAGCCGTGCAGACAGCGTGCCTTACGCTGTTACCATGCGCACTCTTTAACGAAGATTTCACTGGCAATGTCCGTCGATCATTACGAAAATTTTCCCGTGGCTTCAATTCTCTTGCCGCGCCGCCTGGTGCCGGCAGTGGAAGCAATTTATGCGTTTGCGCGCAGCGCCGACGATATTGCCGATGAAGGCGATGCATTGCCGGCCGCAAGACTGGCTGCACTGGCGCAGTATGACGCAGGCCTCGACGCCATCGCTGCAGGTACAGTGGCGCCGTCCGCGCTATTCGATCGCCTCGGCAAGATCGTGGGCGAATACCAATTGCCGCTGCAGCCAATGCGCGATTTATTGTCGGCCTTCCGCCAGGATATCGTCACCACGCGTTATGCCGATTATGTCAGCCTGGTTGATTATTGTGCACGGTCGGCCAATCCGGTTGGCGTACTGATGCTGTCTTTATACGGTGCCGTCGACGATAACAACCGGCGCGATTCAGATGCCATCTGCAGCGCACTCCAGCTGATTAACTTTTGGCAGGATGTCGCCATCGACTGGCAAAAACAACGCATATATATACCGCAGGAAGATATGCAGAAATTTGGCGTCACTGAAGCGATGATCGCCGCGCAGGATGCCGGACCGGCGTTCCAGGCGCTGATGCAATTCGAAGTGCAACGTGCGCGCACACTGATGCTCTCTGGAGCACCACTGGCGAAACGCCTGCCCGGGCGCATCGGCTGGGAACTCAGAGGCATGATCCAGGGCGGCCTGCGCATTTGCGCCCGCCTGGACCAGGTGCATTACGATGTCTTCCGTCAGCGGCCGAAACTGGGCAAATGGGACTGGATCGCCATCGGCATTGCAGCGCTGCGCATGTAAAATAGCGGATTCGGCCCTGCCACCCTGCCCTCCCTGCCACCTGACATGTCTCCTGACGAATACTGCCAACAAAAAACCGTCCAGAGCGGTTCCAGCTTTTATTACAGCTTTCTGTTCCTGTCACCGGAACGCCGCCGCGCCATTACCGCGCTGTACGCCTTTTGCCGCGAAGTCGACGACACGGTCGACGAATGCACCGACGAATCGATTGCCCGCATCAAGCTGGCCTGGTGGCGCAACGAAGTGGCGACGATGTATGCCGCCACGCCCACGCACCCGGTGATGCTGGCCCTGCAGCCGCATCTGCACACGTACAACCTCCAGGAAAAACATTTACAGGCCATCATCGACGGCATGGAAATGGACCTGGACCAAACCCGCTATCTCGATTACAAGGCGATGCAGAATTACTGCTGGCACGTGGCCAGCGTGGTGGGCATTTTATCGGCCAGTATTTTCGGCGTCACCGATCCGAAAACGCTCGAATACGCCGAGAAACTGGGGCTCGCTTTCCAGCTGACAAATATCATCCGCGACGTGGGCGAAGATGCGCGCAAGGGCCGGATCTATTTGCCGGTCAATGAACTCCAGCAGTTCGGCGTGACCGCAGCCGATTTGCTGAATGCCCGCCACAGTGACAAATTCGAAGCGCTGATGGCGTTCCAGGTCGCGCGCGCGCAAGGCGTGTACGACGAAGCGTTTGCTTTGCTGCCGAAACAGGACCGCCGTGCGCAGCGGCCCGGCCTGATGATGGCGGCGATTTACCGCACGCTGCTCACTGAAATCACGCACGATCAATTTCACGTCCTGACCCAGCGCATCTCGCTCACACCGGTGCGCAAATTGTGGCTGGCGTGGAAGACGTATGTCAAAAACTAGCACGCCGGCAAACAGCGTCGCCGTCATCGGCGCCGGCTGGGCCGGTTGCGCGGCAGCCGTCGAACTGGCGCGCCGCGGCAAGCAGATCACGCTGTTTGAAGCTGCGCGCACGCTCGGTGGCCGCGCGCGCGCCGTCGAGATTAACGGACATACGCTCGACAACGGCCAGCATATTTTGCTGGGCGCATACAGCCAGACACTGGCGATGATGCAGCGGGTGGGCGTCAAGCCATCCTCGGCGTTCCTGCGCCTGCCGCTGCAGATGCGCTACCCGCCTGGCGCCGGCGGCATGGATTTTCTGGCCGCACGCTTGCCGGCGCCGTTGCACGTCGCCGTGGCCCTGCTCCGCGCCACCGGACTCACGCGCGCCGACAAGCTGGCCCTGGCCCGTTTCAATACCAGCGCACGCTGGATGGGCTGGACCCTGCACGTCGATTGCAGCGTCGCCGCCTTGTTGGAACGCTTCGACCAGACCGAACAACTCATCCGTCTGATGTGGCGTCCGCTGTGCCTGGCGGCGCTGAATACGCCACTGGAGCAGGCGTCGGCACAAGTTTTTCTGGCTGTGCTGCGCGACAGCCTCGGCGCCAGGCGCGCGGCATCCGACATGCTGCTGCCACGCGTGGACATGGGCACACTGCTTCCCGTGGCCGCCGCAAAGTACGTCGAACGGCACGGCGGCACTGTCCGCCTCGGCAGCAAAGTCACCCGGCTCCACCGGGGCGAACGCTGGATCATCGACGCCAGCGACAGCGATAGCGACACATTCGATGCCGTCGTACTGGCCACGCCGGCCAGCACGACGGCGCAGTTGCTGGAAGCGGTCGGCGGCGCCGATGCCACCGTTGCACAATTGACCGCGCTGACCTACGAACCCATCGTCACCTGTTACCTGCAATACGACAAGGCAGTGCGCCTGCCGCTGCCGTTTTATGCATTGCTTGATGACGCTGCGGCCGGCCATTGGGGCCAGTTCGTGTTCGATCGCGGCCAGCTCGATGCCAGTCAGGCGGGCCTGCTGTCGGTCGTGATCAGCGCTGCCGCCGACGCGGTGACCATGGACCGCGCAGCGCTGGCCGAGGCAATCGCGCAGCAACTGACGCAGTTATTCTCCTTGCCGGCGCCGTCATGGACGCAGGTGATTGCCGAAAAACGCGCCACCTTTGCCTGCACGCCAGGCCTGCTGCGGCCCGGCAACGATATCGGCGTGCCCGGGCTGGCACTGGCCGGCGACTACACCGCCAGCGATTATCCGGCCACGCTGGAGTCGAGCGTGCGCAGCGGAATGGCCGCCGCAGCGCTGCTGTAAGCGCACAGGCTGGCGCGGCTGGCGACGCCCTGTACCGGCGAACGCGCAGCCTGTCGCATTCACCATGCATGGTTGCCGCCGGCGCCGTAGAGTGCGATCGTTGCAACCAGACTGCCTGACATCACACCGACCACCATGGGTAAAACAGAATTTCTCGACGCTCTGAAGCGCGCGATGCCAGGCTTGCCACCGGCCACGCAGGCCAAGACACTGGCGTATTACGAGCAGCGCTTTGTCGATGGCGTGGCCAGCGGCCGGTCCGAACAAGACGTGGCGCGCGCGCTGGACGACCCCTCCCGCATCGCCATGACGCTGCGCGCCAGTGCCTTCGAACCGAAACTTGCCAGTGCCCCCAGAAACCCGGGCGGCGCGTTGCGGATGTTGCTGTCCGCCGCTGGCCTGGGCATTTTCAACCTGTTCATGGTCGCGCCTGCCGCTGTCCTCGGGGCGCTGCTGCTGTGCGTGTACGCCGGCGCGCTGACCTTGTATGTCGGCGGGATTGCCATCACGGCAAGCGGGCTGGCCGGCACCAACGAACTGGTACTGCGGGCGCCGCTGCGCGCCTTCGGTCTCGACGACGCCAACCGCACCCGGCTTTCCATCAGCGAGACCGGCATCCAGGTCAGCCAGGAAAAGGCTCCTGACGATGGTGCCGACGCCGATGCCGACACGGACACGGACACGGACGATGCCAATGCCAATGCCAATGCCAATGCCAATGCCAATGCCGGTATGGTGCGCACGCCGCGCGTGGTCCGTGGCGCCGAGGCCATGGCCGGCCGTGGCCTGCACATCTCCACCGACACCGACGCATCGTCGCGCAGCACGCAAACCATTCTCGGCCTGGCCATGGTCGTGGGTGGCATCGTGCTGTTTTTGCTCGGCCTGGTGGCCAGCCGCTACACGCTGCTCGGGCTGCAACGCTACCTGCAGATGAATGTGTCCTTGTTGAGGGGAAGCTGATGCGCTCACTGCTGAAAGTCGGCTTCAGCCTGCTGCTGCTGGCGGGCGTCCTGATCGCGGTCTCGTACAGCATGCTGCGCGCCGAGGGTGTGCAGACCGGGATCCGCGCCGAGCGGCGTGCGGTGACCAGTGAAACCCGCGTGCTGGCGCGCGGCATCAACGCCGTTGAACTGAATGGCCCGATCGACCTGACGCTGCGTTACGGACCGGCCGCATCGCTCACCATCAAAGGTGAAGAGCGTTCGCTACCGAATATCGACATCATCCAGCAGAGCGGCGTGCTGCGTATCGGCACCAAGGGCATGTTGCTGCGCCACCGCGAGCCGCTGCAGGCGGTGCTGGTCCTGCCCGCGATCGGACGGCTGCAGTTCGATGGCAGCGGCAATAGTTCGGTCAGCGGCATGTCCGGCGACGCCATCGCCCTGCAACAGAGCGGCTCCGGCAATGTGGTGTTCAGCGGGCGTTATCAAGAGGTCGACGTGGTGGCGCGCGGCAGCGGCAACCTTGCACTAAATATCGGCAATAGTGCCGCCGTGAGCGTGTCGCAGCAAAGCTCGGGCAATATCACGGTGGTGGGGAGCACCGGCAAGCTGACCGTCAAGAAGGAAGGCTCCGGCGACCTGGACGCACGCCACTTGCGCGCCGACGATGTCTCGTTAAAACAGACCGGATCGGGCGATTCAGTGGTGCTGGCGCGCGCTACGGTGGCAGTGGAAATGAGCGGCAGTGGCGATGTCCGCGTGCGTGGCGGACCGCGGGTGCAGAGCGTGGCACGCACCGGCTCCGGCGAAGTGACATTCCGCGACTAGCGCGAGGGACGTTCCGCGCTCAGGTTGAAGAAGTTGGCCTCTAGCGCGAGGGGACATCCCGCGCCGGATTCAGTCCTGCGGCTTGCACAATACAGTGCGACAGACCGTCGAAATGTGCCAGTGCAGCCTGGGTCAGTTCGACCTGCTTGCGCCGCGCGTCTTCGGTTTCCGACAGCATGATCCAGCCCTTTTCACGCATCGATGTCAGGCGGCTGTGCAAAGTGGCGGGCGAGCCGAGTTCGGTTTTGCCCATCATGTCGCGCACGCACAGCCGTTGTCGCTCCTGCCCGGCGCGCGCAATAATGCCCAGCATGCGCTCTTCCAGTGGGTCGAGGCCAGGCAAGGATGGCAGGCCGCGCAATGCTTCGGCCAGTTGCAGGAAGCGCAGATAAATATCGGAAGGTCGGACAGGTAGCGTCATGAGGGCAGCGAGGGCGTGAAGTTCATGCAAAATGCTAGCACATTTGCCCGGATCAAGGCGGCCGCAACCGTGCCGGATAACTGCTCAGCACCGCTTTGGCGCCGTAGACGACGATGAACGTGCCCGCCAGGTCGCCGATGGTCATGACGGCCAGGCCATCGGCCAAGTGGGTGTCGCCATGCAGCGCGAACCACACATGGTGCAGCAACGGACTCGCCAGGGAGCAGCCGAATGCGCACCAGAGCAGGCGCGTGGGCGTCAGGCTGGCCAGCGACGCGCCCAGGCCCCAGCGCTTCCTGGCCAGCAAATACACCAAATAAGGCCCGACGGCGCCGGCGCCGGCGCCCATCGTGGCGCGCAGCACGTCGCCGGGAAAATAAAACCAGTAGCAAGCGATCCAGCCGATGATCAGTAACCCGATTGCGCCCGCACCACCGAATATCAGCGTGCACAGCAAGCGAGTACCGGCGGGAAGATAAATCCAGCCGATCCCTGCCAGGAATTCCACCCGCCTGAAAAATATCTCATTGAGCAGCATCATCGCGCCATGCAGCATCACGGTGGCAACGATCAGCGCCAGGTTCAGGCGCTGCTTATCCATGCGTAAGCCAGTCCAATGCTGCCGCACCGGCGGCGCGACCACTGGCGAAGCAGGCGGTGAGCAGATAGCCGCCGGTCGGCGCTTCCCAATCGATCATTTCGCCCGCCACGAACACACCCGGGAGCGCATGCAGCATCAGGTGATTCAGCGCGCCGGGCGTCACGCCACCGGCGCTGCTGATCGCTTCGTCGATCGGGCGGGTGCGCAATAACGCGACGGGCAAACGCTTGATCGCCTGTGCCACCTGCGCCGGATCGGCGTATCCATCGGCGCCCAGGCATTCGCGCAGCAAGCCGGCCTTGACGCCCTTGATGCCGAGACGGCTTTGCAGATGGCTGGCCATCGAACGGCTGCCGCGGCCGCGCATGATTTCCTGCGCCACGCGCGCAGCGTCGATGTCGGGCAGCAGGTCGAGCCAGATGGTGGCGCAGCCGTTGGCAAGAATCTGGTCGCGCACGGGGCCGGACAGCGCATAGATCAGGCTGCCTTCGATGCCGGTGGCGGTGACGATGCACTGGCCCTGGCGTTTCACCAGCGTCCCGTCCCGCTCATGCCACGCAATGGCGACCGTGGTCAACGGTGCGCCGGCGAAGCGGTCTGCAAAATGCGCGCTCCAGCCGGTGTCGAAGCCGCAATTCGATGGCAATAACGGCGCCACTTGCACGCCGCGCGCTTCCAGCAACGGCACCCACTTGCCGTCCGACCCCAGCCTGGCCCAGCTGGCCCCGCCGAGCGCAAGAATAACGGCGTCGGCCTGCACGTCGCGCTCGCCGTCGGGGGTCGCGAAATGCAGCGCGTCGGCGCGCCAGCCCAGCCAGCGGTGCCGCATGTGGAACCGGACGCCGCCAGTGCGCAGGCGTGTCAGCCACGCCCGCAACAGTGGCGCCGCTTTCATATCGGCGGGAAACACGCGCCCGGACGTGCCGACGAACGTGTCCACGCCGAGCGCGTGGATCCATGCGCGCAATGCCGCTGGATCGAAGGTGTCCAGCCAGGACTGAACGTCGGTGCTGCGTGTGCCGTAACGCCGGACGAAAGCGTCGTAAGGCTCGGCGTGGGTGATATTCATGCCGCCCTTGCCCGCCAACAGGAATTTGCGGCCAACCGATGCCGAGGCGTCGTACAGATCGACCTGCACGCCGGCCTGGCTGAGGACCTCCGCTGCCATCAGGCCGGCAGGACCGCCGCCGATGACAGCGACGCGAAAAGAAGGAGAAATGGGCATGATCGAATTGTAATCGAAAGGCGCATGTAAAGGAAGCTTGACAACTGCCGATAGCCTGATTAGAGTGTAAAGCATACTTTACATGGAGGCGTCATGAAACTGCGGCAAGTGAGGTCGCGCTACCAGCGCGAATTTATCGGTTCCTTGTTGGTGTACGCCGTGCTGCTGGTGGCGTCGATCCGGTATGGACGGCCGATGGCCGAAGGCATGCTGCGCACTGTGGTGCTGTTGTCGCCGATGGCCGGCTTCGTGGGCATGATCTGGGCCATCGCCCGTAACCTCAGCAGGATCGACGAATACCAGCGCAAATTCCTGCTCGAGACATTTGCGCTGGCGGCGGGCCTGACTTCTGCGCTGACCTTCTCCTACGGTTTCCTGGAAACCGCCGGCTACCCGAAAATCTCGATGTTCAGTGTCTGGATGATCATGTGCGGCGCGTGGTGCATCGTTGGTATTGCCCGCGTGACGCTCAAAAAATGAACAACCTGATCCGCCAACTGCGCGCCGAACTGGGCTGGAGCCAGGCCCATTTGGCCGACCTGCTGAACGTGTCGCGCCAGACTGTGAATGCCATCGAAACCGGGCGCTACGACCCAAGCCTGCCGCTCGCCTTCACCATTTCCACGCTGTTCAATCAGCCGATCGAAGCCATTTTTACCCCTGACCAGGAACCGACATGAAATTCACCTTGCTATTCTCATTGCTGCTGACTGCCTGCGCTCCCGGTTTTGCCGCCGAGGCGCCCGTCAACCGTTATGCCGCCACCATTGCGCCAGTGGAAAAATTCGACAGCGGCGTGCTGGCCGTCGAAAAACACGGTACCAAAGGGCGCCCGTTGATCCTGATTCCAGGTCTGGCCAGCGGCGCCTGGGCCTGGCAAAACGTCGTGCGGGATCTGGCGCGTGACTACACCATTTACGTCGTTACCCTGCCCGGCTTCGACGGCCGCCCGTTCGCCGCCGGCGATGGCATCGAGAAGGCCAGAGCCGGTCTGCGCACGCTGATTGCCAGCCGCCAACTGGACCATCCGGTGCTGATCGGCCACAGCATGGGCGCAACGCTCAGTTATGCCGTCGCTGAAGACTTGCCGGAGGCGATCGGCGGCATCGTGGCCATCGACGGTCTGCCGGTGTTTCCCGGCACCGAGCAGATGGCGCCGGCGCAGCGCGCGGCCATGGCGGCTGGCATGCAAGCGCAACTGTCCAGTGTAGACCCGGCCGCGTTTGCCAGACAACAGCAAAGCTATATGCGGACCACCGGCGTACTCGACATGGCGCAGGCCGATCAACTGGCGCTACTGACCAGCAAGAGCGACCCGGTGGCGGTCGGCGCGTACGTGGCCGGCGTATTGGGGCTGGACCTGCGCGACCGGCTCGCCACGATCACGGCGCCGATCCTGCTGCTGGCGCCGTACTACGGCCAGGACCCGATGGATGCGCGCTGGACGGCCGACGCGAAAGTGGCGTATTACCAGTCGCTGCTGGCCGGTGCGCCGCACGTGCAGGTGCGGCCGGTACCCGATGCGCGTCACTTCATCATGTTCGACCAGCCGCAGGTGCTGAACCAGGTGCTGCGAACGTACCTGCAGGCGCTTTAGCACAAACGTGTGGTTTGTTGTTGATTTGTACAACACATTGTATATAGTGGGACGGCAGCTTTGACAAAACGCGAACGATGCCGCCACGGTTTCATGAGGGTGTGCACGATTCGATGCCGTTTCACCATCTTGGAGGATGTGTATGACGATCACACGCAGAACCGTGCTGGGCGGACTCGCCACCAGCCCCTTCTGGTTCCAGCAGTTTGCCCTGGCCCAGCCCACCAGCCTGAACATTTCTCACCAGTTCCCTTACGGCAACGAAGCCGAAGGCGATTTCCGCGATCGTCTGTGCCGCAAATTTGCTGCCGATGTGGAGCGGCGCACGCGCGGCGCCTTGCGCTTTTCCATCCACGGCGGCGCGGCCCTGTCGACCGCCCCGGCCCAGATTGGCGCACTACGCAAAGGCTCGCTCGATCTGTCGCTGGTGCCGTTGTCGTATGGCGGCCCTGAACTGCCGGAGGTAAATATCGGCCTGATGCCTGGGCTGGTCACCTCGTACGATCAGGGTTACGGATGGAAGAACGCCGAGATCGGCCGCGAACTGACGCGCATATTGCTGGACAACGGCATTGTCGTCGTCAGCTGGATCTGGCAGGCCGGCGGCGTTGCCTCGCGCACCAGACCGGTTCTCGACCCGGATGACGTGAAGGGTATGCGCGTGCGCGGCGGATCGCATGAAATGGACCTGGTGCTGGCTGCGGCTGGCGCCACCGTTGTCGATATGCCGTCGAACGAGATCCACGCAGCCATGCGCAGTGGCGCGCTGGATGCGGCACTGACCTCGTCGACGTCGCTGATCTCGTTCAACTTGCAGGACGTATCGCGCGCGCTGACGACGGCACGGGGTGGCGCGTACTGGTTCATGTTCGAGCCGCTGCTGATGTCGAAGGCCGTGTTCGACAAGCTCACCCGCGAGCAGCAGGCAGCAGTGATGGCGGCCGGCGCCGGC
Organism: Pseudomonadota bacterium; assembly: GCA_030853745.1. Classification (GTDB taxonomy): domain Bacteria; phylum Pseudomonadota; class Gammaproteobacteria; order Burkholderiales; family Burkholderiaceae_D; genus JALYUM01. The sequence continues at coordinate 13,377 of JALYUM010000205.1, forward strand.
GTCGAGGCGTTTGCCCGCGCGGCTGCGCAGGATGACGATGCGACGGTTGCGGCAGTGTACCAGCGGGCGAATGCGAAAATCGTCGATCTGAATACGGCCAGCCTGAAGAAATGGCAGGCCATTGCGCGCGAAACGGCGTGGGTGGATTACGCGGGGAAGAATGCCAACTGCGCCAGATTGATGACGTTGGCGACGGCGTCGCTGTAGTGCCCCGCGCAGGCGCGGATCCATGCCACCTCTGCAAAATCTGTAGTAGTTCAGGCAAATGCTTACGTGCTATGGATCCCCGCCTCCGCGGGGATTTTTAACTGCGGCAGCGACGCCATCAAATCGGCAAAGCGCTGACCCTGGATCATCACGTGCTCCCGCGTCAGCTGCGCTGCCTTCTCTCCATCCCCCGCCAGAATCGCCGCCACCACCGCATCGTGCTCGGCATACGAGTTCGCAATCCGGTTACGGACCCGCAGCTGCAAGCGGCGGTAGGGTCGTAGCCGACGATACAAGGCGCGCGTCTGATCGATTAGGAACTGGTTGTGGCTGCCGGTATAAATCGCCTCGTGAAAGGCCTCGTTCTTGTAGTAATACTCGTCTGCCTCTTGCGAATCGCGCGCCGCATTGCAGGCGGCGTGCGCGCCCAGCAGCGCAGCCTGTTCCACCGGTGTCATCCGGCGTGCAGCCAGCCGGCTGCAACTTGCTTCCAGCTCGGACATCACCTCGAACATCTCGACCAGCTGCTGCGGCCCGAACTCAGCCACCACGGCACCGCGCCGCGGCCGGATGACCACCAGTCCACGGGACGCAAGGCCGATCAGGGTTTCGCGAATGGGTGTGCGCGAGACGCCGAATGTAGCGGCCAGCTCGGTCTCGTCGAGATGCTGGCCGGGCGCGTACGTGCCCACCGCAATCATCTCTTCGATCGCATCGCGCAAATTTTCAGACCGGCTTTTGGTGCTCATGGCGACTCAACGTTGTAGACAGTTTTTCATTATAAAAGCCGATCATCGCTTGACAACGTATTTTTAAAGTTTATTCTTGTATACATAAGGCCGGACGATGCATATAGTACGATCAGGCAACATGAATTCTTGGTAGTTCATCTGTAGTAACAACATCTTGGAGGATGTACATGACAGTTACGACACGCAGGTCTGTGCTGGGCGCGCTCGCGTCTACGCCACTCTGGTTCCACGGCGCCGCCTGGGCCCAAAACACCACGCTGAAACTTTCTCACCAGTTCCCCGGCGGCACCATTGCAGCAGGCGACTTCCGCGACCGCCTGTCCCGCATGTTTGCTGCCGAAGTGGAAAAGCGCACCAAGGGCGCGCTGAAGTTTTCGATCTATCCCGGCTCTTCGCTGATGAAGACCAACGCCCAGTTTTCCAGCATGCGCAAAGGCGCGCTCGATTTGTCGCTGGTGCCGCTGTCGTATGCGGGTGGCGAAGTCCCGGAAGTGAATATCGGCCTGATGCCTGGTTTGGTGACCTCCTACGACCAGAGCTACGCCTGGAAGAACGCCGAAGTGGGTAAGGAGCTGGCGCGCATCCTGGCAGAAAAAGGGATCATCATCGTCAGCTGGATCTGGCAGGCAGGCGGCATGGCGTCGCGCGGGAAACCGATCGTCGATCCGGACGACGCAAAAGGCGTCAAGATCCGCGGCGGCTCGCGCGAAATGGACCTGATGCTGAAGGAAGCTGGCGCTGCCGTCATCAATCTGCCCTCCAATGAAATTTACGCCGCCATGCAGACGGGCGCCATGGATGCCGCGCTGACGTCGTCGACATCGCTGATTTCGTTCCGCCTCGAAGAAGTGTCGAAAGCGCTGACCACCGGCCGCGGCGGCGCCTACTGGTTCATGCTCGAACCGTTAATGATCTCGAAAGCAGTATTCGACAAACTGTCGAAAGACCAGCAGACCACCATCATGGCGGTCGGTGCCGAACTTGAAACGTTCGCCCGCAAATCGGCCATGGAAGATGACGCCGCAGTGGCCGCCGTGTACCAGAAAGTCGGCGCCAAGGTGGTTGACCTGAACCCGGCCGCGCTGAAAAAATGGCAAACCATCGCGCGCGCGACTGCATGGAAGGACTACGCCGGCCGCAGCCAGAACTGCGCCAAACTGCTGGCCCTCGCGGAGAAAACACTGTGAGTCATGGCTTCGATCCCGAACCGGCCAAAACACTGGCCTTGCCGGATAACCGGCCACTGGCGGCTGTCACGCTCGCCCTCGCGCGTTTCAATACGCTGCTGATGCGGCTGTCGATGGCGGCGCTGATTCTCACCGCCCTCGTTCTCACCTACTCCGTCGTGTCGCGCTATTTTTTCAAAGCGCCAACCGACTGGCAGGATGAAGCGTCGGTGTTCCTGCTGGTGGGCGTGACATTTTTCTGCACCGCTTGGGTACAAGGCCAGCGCGGGCATATCGGGATCGAAGCCCTGTCGTCCATTTTGCCGGCGCGCGTGAATGCGGTGCGCCTGTTTCTGGTGGATGTTATTTCGTGCGCCTTCTGCATATTCTTCTCGTGGAAATCGTGGACGATGTTTCATGAAGCGTGGGTCGATGGCGCCACCACGTCGTCGACATTCGGACCGCCATTATGGATACCGTACGGGATGATGGCGGCCGGGATGAGCATTCTCGCGCTGCAGATTCTGGTGCAGGTATTTACCCACTTTGTCGGCGTGCGCGCCGTCGTCAGGAGCCCGGCATGAGCGAACTGACATTGGGTGCGCTGTACGGCATCGTCACATTGATCGTCATGTTTTCGGGGATGCCGATTGCGTTTGCACTTGGCGTCGTCGCCACCGGTTTCATGTTTTTCTTCATGCCGGCCTCGTCGCTCGACACGATTACCCAAAACGTCTACGAAGAGATGGCGTCGATCACGCTGCTGTCGATTCCCCTCTTCATCTTGAAAGGTTCGGCCATCGGCAAATCGCCGGCCGGGCGCGATTTGTACGCCGCCATCCATGCGTGGATGCATAAAGTGCCGGGTGGCCTCGGCATCGCCAACGTGTTTGCGTGCGCGCTGTTTGCCGCGATGGCAGGTTCGTCGCCAGCCACCTGTTCGGCCATCGGTTCGGCCGGCATCCCCGAAATGCGCCGGCGCGGCTATTCGCCTGGCTTCGCCGCAGGCATCATCGCCGCTGGCGGCACGCTCGGCATTTTGCTGCCGCCGTCGATCACGATGATTCTGTATGCAGTAGCCGCCGAGCAGTCGCTGGGCCGCCTGTTCCTGGCCGGAATCGGCCCCGGTGTTTTGCTGGTTGCCCTGTTTGCCGGCTACGCGGTGTACCGTGCCCGTAAAGAGTATGCGATGGCAAAAACCGTGTACGAAGCTGGCGGTATCAAATCCGCTTATCTCGACACCGAGCATTTCACGCTGGCGCAAAAAGTCGAAATGCTGCCGCGCGTGCTGCCTTTCCTGATCCTGCTGATTGGCGTGATGGTGGCGCTGTACGGCGGCTTTGCGACGCCGTCGGAAACCGCCGGTCTGGGCGCCCTGCTCGCGCTGGTGCTGATTGCAGTCGTGTATCAGGTCTGGCGCCCGAAAGATCTGGCGCCAATCCTGTCGTCGACCATCAAAGAGTCGACCATGCTGCTGCTGATCATCGGCATGTCGCTGTTTTATTCGTATGTGATGAGCTATCTGCACATCAGCCAGTCGGCCGCGCAGTTTGTCGTCGACATGCATCTGTCGCGCTGGGTGCTGCTTGGCGTGATTTTGCTGATGGTGATCGTGTTCGGCTTTTTCCTGCCGCCGGTCTCGATTATTCTGATGACGGCGCCGATCATCCTGCCGCCGTTGAAAGCTGCCGGATTCGATCTGATCTGGTTCGGCATCGCCATGACCATCGTGATGGAAATGGGCCTGATCCACCCGCCGGTGGGCCTGAACATTTTCGTGATAAAAAACATCGCGCCCGACATACCGTTGAAAGACGTCATCTGGGGCGTGATGCCGTTTGTCGCGTTGATGTTTGTCGCCGTGCTGCTGCTGTGCTTTTTCCCGTCGATTGCCACGGCGCTGCCGGATATGCTGATGGGGACGAAATAGTGAAGACCTGGAATACGCTGCAATTGAACCGCGCCGCGCGGCTGCAACGGGCCGGCGCGGTCCTGGGAAATGGCTTGCAGGGCAAAGTGGTCGACGCTTCCCGCGTGGCCGATTTGCTGCATGCGGCGCTCGAACCCGGCGACCGCGTGTGCCTCGAAGGGAATAATCAGAAGCAGGCCGATTTCCTGGCGCAGGCGCTGGCCGGCCTCGATCCGGCGCGCATCCACGATCTGCACATGCTGCAATCGGTACTGGCGCTGCCGGAACATCTCGATGTGTTCGAGCGTGGCATCGCGTCGAAGCTGGATTTTTCGTTCAGCGGCCCGCAAGCCGGCCGCGTGGCGAAGCTTGTATCCACCGGCCAGCTGCACATCGGCGCAATCCACACCTACCTCGAACTGTTCGGCCGGTACATGATGGATTTGCCGCCACGTGTGTGCCTGGTGGCAGCCGAAGCCGCCGACCGGCACGGCAATCTGTACACGGGACCGAACACCGAAGACACGCCGGCCATCGTCGAAGCGACGGCGTTCAAAAACGGCATCGTCATCGTCCAGGTGAATCAGATTCTCGACACGCTGCCGCGCGTGGACATCCCCGGCGATTGGGTCGACTTCGTGGTGGCGTCGCCGCAACCGTATTACATCGAGCCGCTGTTTACGCGCGACCCGGCGCAGATTTCGGATATTCAGGTGCTGATGGCGATGATGGCCATCAAGGGCATCTACGCAGAATATGAGGTCGAGCGCCTGAATCACGGCATCGGCTTTGACACTGCTGCCATCGAACTGCTGCTGCCAACCTACGCGACCCAGCTCGGCTTGAAGGGAAAAATTGCGCGCCACTGGGCCCTCAATCCGCATCCGGCGCTGATCCCCGCCATTGAAGCCGGCTTCGCGGAATCGGTGTATTCGTTCGGCTCGGAACTGGGGATGGAAGACTATATCCGCGCGCGTCCCGATGTATTTTCGGTGGGCCCGGACGGCAGCATGCGCAGCAACCGCGCCATGTGCCAGGCAGCCGGCCACTACGCGTGCGACATGTTCATCGGCTCGACACTGCAGATCGATTTGCAGGGAAATTCGTCGACCGCGACGCTGGGCCGGATTGCCGGTTTCGGTGGCGCGCCAAACATGGGCGCCGACGCGCGCGGGCGTCGTCACGCGAGCCCCGCATGGTTGAAAGCTGGCCGCGAAGCGCGCGCCGGCATCGACACCATCCCGCGTGGCCAAAAACTGGTGGTGCAGATTGTCGAGACTTTCCGCGAGCACATGCAGCCGGCGTTCGTCGACAAACTCGATGCATGGGAACTGGCCGAACAGGCCGGCTTCGATATTCCGCCAGTGATGATTTACGGCGACGACGTGACGCACATCCTGACCGAAGAAGGCATCGCCAACCTGCTGCTGTGCCGTTCGCCCGAGGAACGCGAACAGGCGATTCGCGGCGTGGCCGGCTACACGCCGGTGGGCCTGGCACGCAATAAAGCGATGGTGGAAAGTTTGCGTGCGCGCGGCGTGATCCGGCGCGCGGAAGATCTGGGCATCGACAAGCGGCTGGCCACGCGCGACCTGCTGGCGGCAAAAAACATGAAAGACCTGGTGCGTGCATCGGGCGGCCTGTATGCGCCGCCGAAGCGCTTCAGGAACTGGTAGGGTTCAGAAACGATGGAACATCTCGCATATACGTATCAAGGCGGCAGCCGCAAGCTGGTGCGCAATGCCGACGTCGTCGGCGTGGTTGGCTCGGGCAATCTCGAAGTGTTGATCGAAGCGGCACCGCTGAATGGCGACTGCAGCATTGCCATTGCCACTGCGGCGGAAGGTTTCGGCGCGATCTGGCAAGCGGTCATGGACGATTTTCACGGGCGCTGGCAATTGAAGGATGTGCGCATCGCGATCAACGACATGGGCGCCACGCCGGCCGTCGTCAGCCTGCGCATGGACCAGGCAGTGGAAGCGATGCTGGAGGCGCAGCCATGAGCAGCTATCTCGAAGCGAATGCGCGCGAAAGAGTGGCGCGCCTGTTCGACGCCGGCAGTTTTACTGAATTTTTGCCGCCATCCGCACGCGTGGTGAGTCCCCATCTTGGCCAGCTGAATGCGCCGGTGGCGTTCGACGATGGCGTGGCGGTCGGTCGCGCGCAACTGGATGGCCGGCCCGTGTTTGTCGCGGCCCAGGAAGGCGGCTTCATGGGCGGCGCGGTTGGCGAAGTCCACGGCGCCAAGCTGGTAGGCATGCTGCGCCGCGCGCTGCTGGACCAGCCGGACGCCGTCCTGCTGCTGCTGGAAACTGGCGGCGTGCGCCTGCACGAAGCCAACGCCGGCCTGATCGCCGTCTCGGAAGTGATGCGCGCGGTGCTCGATGTGCGCGCGGCCGGCATCCCTGTGATCGCCCTGATTGGCGGGGCGAACGGCTGCTTCGGCGGCATGGGCATTGTGGCGCGGTGCACGAATGCGGTGGTGATGTCGGAAGAAGGCCGGCTGGCGATGTCCGGGCCGGAGGTCATTGAGACCGCGTCCGGTGTCGAAGAATTCGATGCCCGCGACCGCGCGCTGGTGTGGCGTACCACCGGTGGCAAACACCGGTATCTGCTGGGCGACTGCCAGGCGCTGGTCGCCGATTCCGTGGACGCGTTTCGTGCCGCGGCGCTAACGCAGATCGCTGCGTGTTCGGCGCGCCCGGTTGCGTTGACACTGACAGCACTTGAGGCCGAGCAGGTTTTGCTGGGGGATCGTATCGGGACATTCGGTCAGCTACGCGAGCCGGTGGAATTGTGGCGTGCGATCGGTGTGGCCGATCCGGAAGCACTGCCGCTGCTGGAAGCGGATGCGTTTGTGGCGCGTGTGGACGCCGTGCGACTGGGAGCACATTGATGGACTGGCAAACACTGACCTCCGCGCTGTTCCCGCAAGGCTGCAGCGTCAACGAAGCGCAGCAGGTGCTGACAGGAGAAGGTACTGTCGACGGCGCCATTGTCGCTGTCGTCGGCACCACCGGCCACGCGCCGATCGGCGTCGAGATCGCGCTGGCACAGGCGCGCTTTATTTTGCAGACCGTGCGCGAACATCCGGGCCGCCCCATCCTGATCCTGGTCGACACACAAGGCCAGCGCCTGCGCCATCGCGACGAAATGTTGGGCATCAACAGCTTCATGGCGCATCTGGGCAAATGTGTCGAACTGGCCCGCCGCAGCGGCCATCGCATCCTTGCACTGGTGTACGACCAGGCGCTGTCGGGCGGCTTCATTACCAGCGGCCTGATGGCAGACGCATGCTACGCGCTGCCCGACGCCACCATCCGCGTGATGGGGTTGCCCGCGATGGCGCGCATTACCAAGGTGCCGGAAGCGCGGCTGACCGAGCTGGCTATCGACAACCCGGTGTTCGCACCGGGCCCGGAAAATTATTTGCGCATGGGCGGCATCGAAGAAATCTGGCGCGGCGATCTGGCTGCGGCGCTCGCCACCGCGTTGCAGAAGAGCAGCGACGGCGATGTGCGCAGCGCACTGGGACAGGCGCGCGGTGGCCGCACGCTGGCACAGCGCGTGGTGTCGGCCATCGTGGCGGGACAAGATGTTCTCGCGCCATGAACTGGTCTGGCTGACGCCGGCCGGCTGGGATGCGGCCATCGCCCGCTCTCCGCATGCGGCGTTGACGCTGTGGCGCGCCCGGAACTGGCCGGCCGTGGTGCGGCGTCATGAAGATGGCGCAGGTATCGACGACGTTTGCCTCGGCATCCCGCTGCCACTGTCATTCGGCGCGCGCCAGCGTCTGGCGCTGGTCGTCAAGCGCAGCCATGTGGCGCGGCGCCAGTTGCCTTTGCCATTGGCAGATGCGTTGTCATCCGCGCCGCCGGAGTGGCTGGCGGCACTGGTGGCGTTGCAGCGCGCAGCGGTCGTCGACCTGCGTGTATTCGGCTCCCTGGCCATGCAAAGCCTGACCGGGATGGCGTACGTACGGGCGCAGTCGGATATCGACCTGCTGATGACGCCGACGTCGCACGCGGAACTGGAGGGTGGTTTGAACCTGGTGTCGGAGGCATCCGCACTGCTGCCGCTCGATGGCGAAATCGTGTTTGCCAATGGCGCGGCGGTGGCATGGAAAGAGTGGCTGGCGGCCCGGCGCGATGGCGCGCGGGTGCTGGTCAAATCGATCGACAGCGTGCGGCTGATGCAGCCCGCCATGCTGGTGCTGGCGTGATGCTGTCATGATGTTTGCACCCATCGGGGCCATCGCGCCCGTCGCATCCACGGTACTGGCCACCGATATCGCACGCACTGCCGTCGGCTGCCTGTATGCGGAACTGGTGCTGTACCCGAAACCGGGGCTGGTGTCGCTTGTCGACAACGGCAGCCACACCGACATGACCGCCGCCACCTTCATGCGCAGCCTGTTCGCGCTGCGCCACTATTTTTCGGCGATATTTCACGCGGGCCGCAACAACGCATCCTTTGCCCGTCTGCGTGCGCTTGGCATCGCTGCCGAGGCGCGCATGCTGCACGCCACCGTTGGCATCAACACGCACCGCGGTGCGATCTTCAGCCTCGGCTTGCTGTGCGCTGCCGTCGGCCGCGCGTCCGCACAAGGCTGTACATTGACACCCGCCAGCGTGCGCGCCGTGCTGCTCATTTGCTGGGGCGACGCGCTGGCCGCACATGCGCAGGGCGCGGGGGGCGCGCGCGAAGAAGGCGCGTTGGGTTTGCCCTCCGTGTTCGAGATTGGCCTGCCCGCGCTGCGCGCGACACTGGCGGCTGGCCGCAGCATGCGCCACGCGCGCATCGATGCACTGTTCGCGCTGATGGCGCAGATCGACGACAGTAATGTGTCGCACCGGGGCGGCGCTGTCGGCGCGGAGGCCGTACGTTCCGGCGCGCGCGCATTCGTCACGGCCGGCGGCACCGCGCAGGCCGACTGGATGGCGCAGGCAACCGCGCTGCACACGCGCCTGATCGCGGCGCGCCTGTCGCCGGGTGGCGCGGCCGACCTGCTGGCAGCGAGCTGCTTCGTCCACGCCGTCTGCGGGGTCGCATGACAGCGCGCCTGCTGCTGCTGTGTCCTGGCCAGGGTGGCCAGCATGCCGGGATGTTCGATCTGGCGCGCAGCCATGCCGGCGCGCGCGCCTTTCTGGATAACTGCGCGCTGGCGAACGATGCGCAGTCGCTGTTCGACAACCGTGTGGCGCAACCGGCGATTGTCGCGGCAACCCTGGCCATATGGATCGCGCTGCGTGATTCTCTCGGCCCGGTGGCGCTGGTGGCTGGCTACAGCATCGGCGAACTCGCCGCATACGGCGTGGCCGGCGCGTTCTCTCCCGAAGATACCGTGCGTCTGGCCGGCGCACGCGCGGCGCTGATGGACGATGCTGCGGCTGGCGTGGCGCAGGGACTGGCTGCTGTCAGCGGTATCGATGTCGATGCAGTACGCGCATGGATCGATGTCGCGATCGTCACCGGCCACGACAGCTGCATCGTCGGCGGCACACGTGTCCAGCTTGACGCGCTGCCGGCGCGGCTGCCGTTCGCACGCATCCAGGCATTGCCAGTGGCCGTCGCATCGCACACCGCGCTGATGCACGAGGCGGTCGCGCCATTTGTGCGCCTGCTCAAAGACGCCGCGTTCACCCCGCAGCGCTTCCCCGTGCTGGCCGGGATCGACGCCACGCGCGTCCTGTATCGGGACACCGCCATCGACCGGCTGGCGCGTCAGCTCGATGAGCCGATTGCCTGGAGCGCCTGCATGGATGCGGCCGACGAAGCGGGCATGACGGTGGCGCTGGAACTTGGACCCGGCAACGCGCTGGCACGCATGCTGCAAAACCGCCATCCCCATATCGCGTGCCGGACAATCGCAGACTTCCACACGCTCGACGGCATCACCCAGTGGGTAGCGCGCCAGATGGCATAACCGCAGCCAGAAAACCCACCCCGGGGTCAGGTCTGCCATTCCGACACGGCCTCGACCATGCAACCGTCGATGGTGCGTTCAATTGATAAAGGACGCCTTACTGACGCGCGATTGCAGAGCCCGTGTCCGATTGTCAGACGTGGCACCAACGTTTGCGGTGTGGCACCAACGTTTGCGGTACCAATCCTTCGGCACTTATGCAAATAGATTTCATGGAAGATAAGTTTGAATAATAATATGAATGGTGCATGACGTCGTAATAACAGGCACATCAAGCAGTCGCGTCTGGGATCATTCGATCTGTCAGTCCGTATATAAACAAAGGTATCGGACGCGCGGAGGGAGTGGAATGACTCCTCTCCCCTGGCCCACTTTCGCGCGAATGACGGTATGTTTCTGGGTGCGGGCAATGTGTAGCGCGCGGACGCTCAAGCATGGGTTTGCATTTCGCGATCCGTTATGCATGCGCGACAATCACGCTTCATTAAAATTCCATTTTCGCCAGAAATTACGTCAGACCAGAATCGATATGTCGTCAGCAAGGGGAGAACGCTAAAAATACCCACGATAGCTATCGTCGCCGGTTAACTATGCTGCAAGCGCTATGCGATAAATATTATTTACGATGCGACGAAAAAATAACACGCTTGATCGAATAAAACGCGCCACATATAAATTTATTTTATTGTCGAATTGAAAAAGTGTAGTAATGTTCGGTCAGCTAATTTTTGACCAGTGCAAGCCTGGCCTCCGAGTCGTAGTAAGCTATTCTACGAGATGCCAGCAATATCCAGGACGTATATTGCACTGCCCAAATGACTGCGTGCGCCTCATGGTGGCGCGCACTACCGAACAATTTCAAGAAACTTCCAGCGGTCTTCTCCGTGGAAATCAAAGTGACCAACCAAGCGAAAAATAAGATCGAGAATGTTTTTAAAAAATGGATTTTTTACGTTGCCACCAATGCTTCTTATTTATTCCAGGTCCAAACCTTGAGATGACGCATCCACTTGCTTACACGAGGTTTTCAGCGATACAGGAATCGACTTTCCGGCTGGCGTTATAAGTGCAAACAATCATGCAGTACATTGAAACGCGCAATCAGGTCTGCACATCGCGGCGGCGCCCATGATTTATCGACAGCGCGCTCGCGCAAATAACGAGCGTCAAGTGAGCCGGCAGCATATTTCCATCTGGTCACAGCAACGGGTCCTGGCATTGGGGCCGGTATTGCTCGTACATTTCTTGGCAGGCTGGATGCTGCTACGACACGGAGGGCCAGCGCTCCACGACGATGCACTGCCAGACCTGCTGCAACGTCCGGCCATTCAATGGGTGGTGCCGATCCGCACGCAGCTCCCTCATGCGTCAGCTGCTGCCGACCTTACACCGACTCGCGTTGGCGTGCCTGCGCGGCGCCTGAAGATGCGCAGGCCTGCCGTGCCTCGCGCACCCGCCCCAACTGTGCTCATGGCAGAAACAGATGACGAGTCAGCCCCAGCCCCGCTGAACGTATCACCTGACGACACACGAATGCGACAACTCGATCCGGCGAAGCTGGTCCGCGATCTGCATCTGGCAGACGACTCGGGCAATGGCGATCAAAAGAAAAAGGCATGGAAAAGTGTGGCCGTGCCCTCATTTGAGGCACGCTTGGCGGCCGGGTTCGAACGTGCCCACGAAGCGCGGGCGGTCGATTTCGGCATGGCAAAAGTAACGGAGATTACGTCAGCCAGCGACGGAACGATGCGCGTCTATAAAATAGTTACGTTTCTCGGGTCGTATTGTTCCTATTACAGACGCGACGGTGGAAAACCGAGTTTCGGCACCTGTCCGCGTTAGTCTTGGCCACCCGCATTGCGGCACCTAGAATTTTCTGGACACGCTGGTTAAGTGACATTCACCGAATGGAGGAATTAATAAGACGCTCAAACACATAGCCGTCCGAGCTGCGCGACAGCAGTTGTCGACAAAGATGACGAGGATCAGGGCCAGGGTCAGGTCTGCCATTCCGACACGACCTCAGCATGAAGACCACGGCATCCGGACCATATGCAGCTGATAGTGACGAAAAAAAACAACGTCTGTATGTCGTGGGACTGTAGCGCTCGTGTACGAATGGCAGACCTGACCCCGGGTTGCGGACCCCGGGTTGCGAGCAGTGTGATCAGCCGCCCGTCACAGGGGGGAAAAACGCTACCTCGCCGCCATCGGCCAGCACGGTGCCGGGGTCGCACATTTGCTGGTTGAACGCCATGCGCAGTGTGCGGCCCTCGCCCAGCGTGTCGGCCCAGACGCCGCCGCGGGAAATGAGCAAGTTACGCACATCGGCCACAGTTGTCAGACCGGCCGGCAAGTCGATCGTTTCATGGGACGCACCCAGCGCCTCGCGGACGCTGGCAAAAAATCGCAAATTGATATGCATGATAAGTGTCAGTTCAGTGCTGAAGATCGGCAAACGAGATGAAGCGCACCATGTCGCCGCGGGCGATCGCCTGGCCCGGTGGGTTGTCGATCAGGCCATCGCCCCAGACGGTCGATGTGAGCACACCGGAACCCTGGCTCGGGAACAGCTCCAGGCCGCCGTCGGCATTGATATGGGCGCGCAGAAATTCATTTCGCCGGTCGCCTTTCGGCCAGTCGAAATCTGCGCGCATCGCGTACGCGCGCGGTTCCACCGCACTTTTGACTCCCTGCAGACGCAAAATAAACGGCCGCACAAATAGCAGAAAGGTGACGAAACTCGATACTGGATTTCCGGGCAAGCCGAGAAAAAAGGCGTTATTAACTTCGCCAAACGCCAGCGGCTTGCCGGGTTTAACGGCGATCTGCCACATATTCAGTCGCCCTTCCGCTTCCACGGCGGGCTTGATATGGTCTTCTTCACCCACCGATACGCCGCCCGACGTGACGATCAGGTCGTGCGCCTGTGCGGCCATGCGCAAGGTGGCGCGGGTGGCGTCCAGTGTGTCGGGAACAATGCCGTAATCGGTGATCTCGCAGCCGAGATTTTCCAGCAGCGCGCGCAAAGTAAATCGGTTTGAATTGTAGATGGCGCCCGGTGCCAACTGGCCGCCGGGCGCCTCACCCGGCATAGTCAATTCGTCGCCGGTGAAGAAGACCGCCACCCGTACGCGCCGCAACACCGGCAAGGTCGCCAGTCCACACGACGCCGCCAGCCCCAGTTCCTGCGCGCGCAGGCGCGTGCCGGCAGCGAGGATGGTTGCACCGTTCTGGATGTCTTCGCCGGTGCGTCGGATCCATTCGCCGGGCCGCGGCATATGGCGCACCGTGACGACGCCGTCGCCGGCTTCGCACTGTTCCTGCATGACGACCGCGTCAGCGCCTTCCGGAATCATCGCACCGGTAAAAATGCGCGCGGCAGTGCCGGCGTCCAGCGGCGCACCGACGTAACCGGCCGGGATGCGCTGCGTGACCTTTAACACGGCGTCGCCGCTGGCGCAATCGGCGGCGCGCACGGCGTAGCCATCCATCTGCGCGTTGTCGGCGGACGGCACGCTGATCGTGGCCGCCTGTGCTTCGGCCAGTACCCGACCGTTGGCAACCAGCGTCGCGATTGGTTCGATGTCCGTTACCGGACGCACCGCCTTCAGCAGATGATCGAGCGCGGCACGCACGGTCAGCATGGGCTTGCGTGGTTCATTCATGGGTGCAGACATGCTTACAACTCCGTATGCTTGGCGATATACGCCTGCATCTGCGCGACATCGGCGGGCATCAGCACAAACTTCTGCGGCAGCGCCTCGATGTTCTCGAAGCCGGCCGGGCGCGCGGCATCGAGGCCGAGCGCATCGAGGATGGTCTCGTTGAATTTCGCGGCCAGCGCGGTTTCCAGCACAATCATCGGCACGCCGTCGGTGAGGTGTTCGCGCGCGACCCTGATGCCGTCGGCGGTGTGCGGATCGATGGTGATGCCGTAGTCATCTTCCACATCGCGGATCGTTGCGAGGCGATCCTTGTGGGTCGAGCGGCCCGACAGAAAACCATACTGCGCGACCAGTTTGAATTCATCGCCGTCGCTGCCGGGCGCGCCGGACAGATCGAAGCCGCCATGCGTGTCGACCTTGCGGAACAAGGCATGCGTGCGTTCGGCATCGCGGCCGACCAGATCAAACACGAAGCGTTCGAAGTTCGATGCCTTGGAAATGTCCATCGACGGGCTGCTCGTATGGTACGTCTCGGCGGAGGCGCGCACGCGATATACCCCCGTGCGGAAAAACTCGTCGAGCACGTCGTTTTCATTGGTCGCGGCAACCAGCTTGTCGATTGGCAGACCCATCATGCGGGCGATATGACCGGCGCAGATATTGCCAAAATTTCCGGACGGGACCGTGAACGAGACTTTCTGCGTATTCTCGGTGGTGGCCGCGAGGTAGCCACGAAAGTAGTACACCACCTGCGCGACGACGCGCGCCCAGTTGATCGAATTGACCGTGCCGATTTTATGGCGCGCCTTGAATGCGAGGTCGTTCGAGACGGCCTTCACCATGTCCTGGCAATCGTCGAACACGCCTTCGACGGCGATATTGAAGATGTTCTCGTCCTGCAGGCTGAACATCTGCGCAGTCTGAAACTGGCTCATCTTGTTATGCGGCGACAGCATAAACACGCGCACGCCGCGCTTGCCGCGCATCGCATACTCGGCGGCGCTGCCGGTGTCGCCCGACGTGGCGCCGAAAATATTCAGCTGCGCATCGTCGCGCGCCAGCGTGTATTCGAACAGATTGCCGAGCAGCTGCATCGCCATGTCCTTGAACGCGAGCGTCGGACCGTTCGACAGCGCCTGCAGGATCAGTGTCTTGCCACCGTCCTGATCGAGCACGCGCAGCGGCGTGATCTCGGCGGCCGCATCGCCATCGCGGGCGTTCCTGTACACCTGCGGGGTATACGTTTTGCTGGTTAGAATACGGAGGTCGGCTTCGGGAATATCCGTGGCAAACTTGCGCAGAATTTCGAAGGCCAGATCGGCGTAAGACAACTTTCTCCAAGAATCGAGCTCGGCAGAGGTCACCTGCGGATACTCGGCCGGCAGATACAGTCCGCCATCCGGCGCCAGGCCGGCCAGCAAAATATGTGAAAATTCCTGGGGATTGCGCGAAGCTGAAGCGCTGGTCGCGCGGGTGGAGACGTAATGCATGCTGTTCAAATCCGTGAAAATACCCCCGGCGCTCGACCCTCGATGCCGTGAACACCAATTATAGTGCCCCCGCCCCAATCTTGCCGTCCTGCCATCCACACCAAAACAATTAGGGTCAGAGTCAAATAAATTGGCAAGTTTGTGTCTTGCTCATTAATTTGACTCTGACCCTCATTAATTGCCAATTGTCCTGAGGAACTGGAGGCAGAACTAGCCGAGAAATATTTGCCGCGCGAGAACAGTTACCAAACAATTGGACTCTGACCCTACGGTGCGGGGTGCCAGCGATGACAGCACTGGCGATTTTTTCTGCCGTGCGTTGCTAGCAAGCCGCGTGGTTGACGGTGACGACGTGGATGGCGAGGCCGCCCAGCGAGGTTTCCTTGTATTTGACCTGCATGTCGGCGCCGGTCTGGCGCATCGTTTCGATCGCCTGGTCGAGACTGACGAAGTGGGTGCCATCCCCTTTCAAGGCCAGCGATGCTGCGGTGATAGCCTTGATGGCGCCCATCCCATTGCGCTCGATGCACGGGATTTGCACCAGGCCACCGATGGGGTCGCAAGTCATCCCGAGGTGGTGCTCGATGCCGATTTCGGCGGCGTTTTCAATTTGCTCGTTGGTGCCGCCCAGCGCTGCCACCAGGCCCGCGGCAGCCATCGCACACGCCACGCCCACCTCACCCTGGCAACCGATTTCCGCGCCCGAAATCGACGCATTTTTCTTGCATAACATGCCGATAGCAGCCGCCGTCAGCAGGAATTCGCGGATGCCTTTGACCGGGTCGCTCGGGCGACAGTCTTCGGCGTAGTAGCGCAGCACTGCCGGGATGATGCCGGCAGCGCCGTTGGTTGGGGCCGTCACGACGCGTCCACCGGCAGCGTTTTCTTCGTTGACCGCCATCGCGTACAGGCTGACCTGGTGGACGGCATCATGCGGCAGCGCATTACTGCGGTTGTCGCCGTGCAGCGTCTGCTGGGCTTGCGACCAGAGATTGGCCGCGCGCCGTTTCACATTCAGGCCGCCAGGCAATTGGCCACTGGTAACAAGGCCCTGGGCGATGCAGTCGCGCATCACGCCCCAGATGCGGTCGATGCCGGCGTCCAGGACATCGTTGCCCATGCGCTGACACTCGTTGGCGCGCAGCATTGCCGGAATCGACTGGCCAGTGCGCTGGCCGTGGTCCAGCAGATGGCGCATGGTGTCGAACGGGAATGCCAGCGTGCCCGGTGTGCCCAGGCCCGTGCCACCATTAGTTCCCGACGCCGACGCCGACGCCGACGCCGCAGCCGCAGCCGCATCGGCATCCGCGCGGGCCTGGCTTTCGCCGGCCGCCGTGATGAAGCCGCCGCCGACCGAATAGAAAATGCGTTCGATGATGCTGCCATCCTGCAGCTGCAGGATGAATTTCATGCCGTTCGGGTGTTCCGGCAAACTCGACGCCTTGTGCCACACCAGCCCGGTGCGCGCAGTAAATGGCACCTCTTTCATGCCAAGAAGTTTGATGACGCCATCGAGTTCGACTTCGGCGAGCAGGTCGTCGACGCGCAACGGATCGACGTCCATCGGCGTCTCGCCCATCAGGCCGAGGATGACGGCCTTGTCGGTGGCGTGGCCGATGCCGGTCAGGGCCAGCGACCCGTACAAGTGGGCTTCGATGCCCGTCGCGCCTTCCAGCGCGGCCGGGCCGCATTCCAGCAGGAAGCGGCGCGCGGCCACCATCGGGCCCACCGTGTGCGAACTCGATGGGCCGATACCGATCTTGAAAAGATCAAAAACACTCATGTCCATCGCTTTGTCTCCGTTATTTTTATCGTTGAATTCAAGCGGCGACGGAAGCGTCTACCTTGACGTTGGCCAGCATGTCGGCCACCATCGCCTCGGTACCCACGGCAGCTTTCCAGCCCCAGTCCTGCGTGGCGCGGCTGTCGTCCAGGCTTTTCGGCCATGTGTCGGCGATGGCCTGGCGGCTGTCCGGGGCGTACGTGATCGCGAAGCCCGGCACCTGTTGCGCGATGGCGTCCGCCAGTGCGCGCGGGTTGAACGACACGCCGGCGACATTGTACGAAGAGCGAATCGCCACACGGTCGGCAGACGCTTCCATCAATTCGATGGTAGCGCGGATGGCATCAGGCATGTAGATCATCGGCAGCGTGGTGTCCGGGCCGAGGAAGCAGCTGTACGTTTCGCCCTTCAGCGCCGCATGGAATATCGCGATGGCGTAGTCGGTGGTGCCGCCGCCAGGGGGCGACTTGTAGCTGATGATGCCCGGGTAGCGGATCGAGCGGACATCGACGCCGTATTTCGTGAAGTAGTATTCGCACAGGCGTTCGCCGGCGAGCTTGCTGATGCCGTAGATCGTGGTCGGGTCCATCACCGTGTATTGCGGCGTATTGTCGGCCGGTGTGTTCGGGCCGAAGGCGGCAATCGACGACGGCCAGAACACGCGCAGCGGCGTGCCCGCTTCACCGCGTTCGCGCGCCACTTCCAGGATATTGAGCAAACCGTCCATGTTCAGGGTCCAGGCTTTCAACGGCGCCTGTTCGCCAGTGGCCGACAACAGCGCCGCCAGCTGATACACCTGCGTGATCGATTCGTCGGCGACCAGCCGGGCCAGGCCGGCCTTGTCCATCACGTCCAGGCGCAGATAGCGCGCGGCGCCGTAGACATTGGTGGCGCTGATGTCGGAGGCGATGACATTGTCGCTGCCGTGACGTGCGGCCAGTGCCTCGACCAGTTCACTGCCAATTTGCCCGTTGGCGCCGATGATGAGGATACGTTCCATGAAACTCCCGAATGCTGTAAATAGAATAAATCAAATGTTCTTGAGGATGCCCAGCTCGCGCCCGGCCTGCTCGAAGGCTTTCAGCACGAATTCCAGCTGTTCACGCGTGTGCGCAGCCGACAGCTGCACGCGCACGCGCGCCTGGCCCATTGGCACCACAGGATAGAAAAACCCCGACAGCAGCACGCCCAGTTCGAACATGCGCGCCGCGAATTTTTGTGCGATCGGCGCTTCGAACAGCATCACCGGCACCACCGGGTGCGTACCCGGCTTGATCGTAAAGCCGATGCGTTCGATTTCGGCGCGGAAGAACGCGGTGTTCTCGTGCAGCCGGTCGCGCAGCTCGGTCGATTTTTGCAGGCGTGCCAGCACCGACAGCGACGCGCCGGCAATCATCGGCGCCAGCGTATTGGAAAACAGGTAAGGACGCGATTTCTGGCGCAGCGTCTCGATGACCTCTTTGCGGCCGGACGTAAAACCGCCCATCGCGCCGCCCAGCGCTTTGCCCAGCGTGCCGGTGATGATATCGATCTTGCCCATGACGTTATGGTGTTCGTGCGTACCGCGTCCGGTCTTGCCCATGAAGCCCGAAGCATGCGACTCGTCGATCAGCGTCAGCGCGCCGTATTGTTCGGCCAGCACCACGATTTTATCCAGGTGGGCGATGGTGCCGTCCATCGAAAACACGCCATCGGTGACGATGACTTTATGGCGTTTGCCGGCCGCGGTGGCAGCCTGCAACTGGGCTTCCAGGTCTGCCATGTCGTTGTTGGCATAGCGGTAGCGCGCCGCCTTGCACAGGCGGATGCCGTCGATCAGCGACGCGTGGTTAAGGGCGTCGGAAATGATGGCGTCGTTCTCGTCGAACAGCGGCTCGAACACGCCGCCGTTGGCATCGAAGGCCGCGGCGTACAAAATCGTGTCGTCGGTGCCGAGGAACGTCGACAGCGCCTGCTCGAGTTCCTTGTGCACGGTCTGGGTGCCGCAGATAAAACGCACCGACGACAGGCCGTAGCCGTATTTTTTGGTCGCTTCGATCGACGCTTCCTGCGTCTGCATATCGCCCGACAGGCCAAGGTAGTTGTTGGCGCACATATTAATCAGGGTGCGGCCGTCGGCGGACACCACTTCGGCGCCCTGGCGCGACGCCAGCACGCGCTCTGGTTTGTACAGACCCTGCTCGCGCAGGGTGTCCAGGTTTTGTTGCAGGCCGCTGTAAAAGGCGTTTTTAGCTTGATCGGTCATGGTGTCCTCGTCGAAGTTGATGCCGGCCCGGCCGGCAATGCGCTATGCTGTATTTTGCACTGGTTCGATGGCAGGTTGTTTTTCCTGTATGTCGAACATAAATTCAATATAATGGATATTACCCGTGCTGCCTGAACTTGGCAAGCCACTCTCTTCCACCCACAGCACCCACAGCACCCACAGCACCCATGATGACCACGATGCCGCCCACGAATGCCCCGCCCGAAGTCGGCGCCACCCTGCAGCGCATGCGCCTGGCGCGCGGCCTGACACTGGAAGACCTGTCGCGCATTGCCGGCGTATCGAAGTCGATGCTGTCACAGATTGAGCGCGAAAAGGCGAATCCGACGATTGCCATCACGTGGCGCCTGGCCAATGCGCTGGGTGTGCAGATTGGCGAATTGCTGTCGTCGGAGCCGCGCGACGTGGAAACCATCCGCGTGCTCGATGCGCACGAGACGCCCACGCTGCCCGGCAACCACGCGGGCTACGTGTTGCGCATCCTGGGGCCGATGGAGCTCGCCGGTAAATACGAATGGTATGAATTGACGCTGGCGCCGGGTGGCGAGCTGGCCTCGCAGGCCCATGACCCCGGCACCAGTGAACACCTGACAGTGCTGCACGGCGCGGTGGAAATCGAGGTGGGCGCATCCAAGCGCAAATTGAAGACCGGGGGCACAGCCCGCTACGGAGCGGACCAGAATCACGTGCTGCGCAATGCCGGGAAGACGGAAGCAAAGGCGTTGCTGGTGGTGGTGCACCGATAACACCACCACCACCACCACAACCAAGACCACCACCACCACGTCATACCCGCACAGGCGGGTACCTATTGCACGTCTAAGTAGACTATTGCACGGCCAAGTAGACGATGCGTATGCTGTTGACGGGATATGGCTCCCCGCCTGCCCGGGGATGATGCAGCTAACGATTTACATCTTCAGGTTCTTCACCAAAAACCCCCACCGGTCCGCCACCTCCTCGATCTGCTTGGTGGTCGGCTTGCCGGCGCCGTGGCCGGCCTTGGTGTCGATCCGGATGATGACTGGTGCCGAACCGCCCTGCGCGGCCTGCTCGGCTGCAGCAAATTTGAAGCTGTGTGCCGGCACCACGCGGTCGTCATGGTCGGCAGTCGTCACCATCGTCGCCGGATAGCACGTGCCCGGTTTCAGATTGTGGAGCGGCGAGTACTTCACCAGTGCCTTGAATTCTTCCGGGTTCTCCGACGAGCCATAATCGGAGGTCCACGCCCAGCCGATCGTGAACTTGTGGAAGCGCAGCATGTCCATCACGCCCACCTGGGGAATGGCTGCGGCAAACAAGTCCGGCCGCTGCGTCAGCGCTGCGCCCACCAGCAGGCCGCCGTTACTGCCGCCGCCAATGGCCAGCTTCGCAGGCGATGTGACCTTGTTTGCCACCAGCCACTCGGCCGCACCGATAAAGTCGTCGAACACGTTTTGCTTGCGCAGCTTCGTGCCCGCTTCATGCCACGCTTCGCCGTATTCGCCGCCGCCGCGCAGGTTGACCGACACGTACACGCCACCCATTTCCATCCACGCCAGGTTGGCCGGCGAGAAGCCCGGCGTCATCGAGATATTGAAGCCGCCATAACCGTACAGGTAAGTCGGATTGCTGCCATCGAGCTTGATGCCCTTCTTCGACACGATGAACATCGGCACTTTGGTGCCATCGCGGCTGGTAAAGAATTGCTGGCGCGTTTCGTACTGGGACGGGTCGAAATCGACGGTCGGCTGGCGGAAGATGTCGCTCTTGCCGCTGGCCATATCGAGCCGGTAAATGGTCGTGGGATTGGTAAAACCGGTAAACGAATAGAACGTCTCGGTGTCGCCGCGCTTGCCCGAAAAACCGGACACCGAGCCGATGCCGGGCAGGCCGATGTCGCGCACCGGCTTGCCATTCAGGTCGATAATCCTGACCACGCTTTTTGCGTCGGCCAGGTATTCGGTCACCAGTTGCCCGTTCAGCATCTGGGCGGCCACCAGCGTATCGGCACCTTCCGGCACGATGGTTTTCCAGCGGGATTCAGCTGGTGTGCGTGTATCGATGGCCACGATGCGCTGGCGCGGCGCCTTGCGGTCGGTGTTGAAATAAAAGACCGGGCCGACATTGTCGATGAAATCGTAGGCTGCATCGAAGTTATCGATCAGCGGCATGACCTTTGCATCCGGCTTGGTCAAATCCTTGTAGAACACGCGGTATTTGTGCGCCGTGCCCTTGGTGGCCGTGATCAGCAGATAATGGCCGTCGTCGGTGGTATGGGCCTGAAAACCCCACTCCTTTTCATCGGGACGGTCGTACACCAGCGTGTCGCTCGACTGCTGGGTGCCAATTTTATGGTAGTACAGTTTCTGGAAATAGTTGACGTCGGCCAGCTTGGTGGCTTCCTTCGGCTCGTCATAGCGGCTGTAGAAAAAGCCCTTGCCATCGCGCGTCCATGCAGTGGCAGAAAATTTCACCCATTTCAAATGGTCGGCCAGGTCACGGCCAGTGGCGATATCGCGTACTTTCCACTCGTTCCAGTCGGACCCCGAGGCAGCGATGCCATAGGCCAGCAGTGAGCCGTTCGGGCTGACGGCGGTGCCGGCCAACGCCACCGTGCCGTCGGCGGCCAGCGTATTCGGGTCGAGCAGCACGCGCGGCGTGTCGGTCAACTCGGCCATCGTGTACAGCACCGCCTGGTTTTGCAGGCCATCGTTGCGGCTGTAGAAATAGCGCCCGCCTTCCTTGTAGGGCACCGAGTAACGCTCATAATTCCACAGCCTGGTCAGGCGCTGACGGATGGCATCGCGTTGCGGGATCGTGGCCAGATAGCCCTGCGTGACCTTGTTCTGCGCCGTGACCCAGGCCTGCGTCTCGGCGCTGTTGGCGTCTTCCAGCCAGCGGTACGGATCGGCGATGGTGGTGCCGTGATAATTGTCCGTCTGCGCGACTTTTTTTGTGACCGGATACGTCAGCGCTGTGCCGTAGTCGGGGCAGCTGGCGCCCGTGGTCTGGGCACCAGCGTTGGCGCCGAGGGTCGTCATGACCGCAACGGCCATGGCCGCATTTCTTATATGCATGAGGTTTCTCGCAAGTCGAAGGAAAAAAAGCAGAGCTTCGATGATAGCGTGAAACTTCTGCGTCCGGCTATGCGACGTCGCCGCTGTGCGCAAGCTGCCATGCCTGAGCCAGCACTTCGGCCCGCGCGCGCTGTGCCGGACGCAGGCAAAGGACGGCCATATCGATGCTGGCATGTGCCGCGCTGTCGCCGCCCCGGGCCGCAAGCAGCATCCACATATGGGCACGCACCGGGTCGTGTCCGGCGCCGTGCACCCTGGCGCTGCTGTACATGCCGGACAGGTTGAACTGCGCCAGTACATGGCCCTGCTCCGCTGCCGCGCGGTACCAGTGCACCGCCAGCCTGTCGTCGCGGTGGACGCCTTCCCCGTTGGCAAGCAGCACCGCGAGATTGTTCTGGGCACTGGCGTCGCCCTGGGCAGCGGCCAGCGCGTACCAGCGGGCGGCGCCGGCCGCATCCAGGCTGACGCCCTGCCCGGTTGCATGCATGACGCCAAGGTTGAACTGGGCCGGCGCATCGGCCTGACTGGCCGCCTTGTGCATCCAGGCCAAGGCCAGCAAACAATTGCGGTCGACGCCGGTGCCGCGGGCATATGCTTCGCCCAGCGCCCGCTGGGACGCAGGATTGCCGGCTTCCGCAGCAGCGCGCAGGTCGGCCAGCGGCTCGGTCAGGGCGTCCGGGCAGGCCTGGTGCAGCAGGGCCAGGCGGCGCTTTGCGCGCGCGTCGTCTTGCTGCGCGGCTTTGCGCAGCCAGGCCAGCGCGAGCGGATAATTGACCGGGGCGCCGCGCCCGTGCAGGTAACACTCGGCCAGCAGGGTCTGGGCGCTGGCCACGCCCTGCTCCGCCGCGCGGTAAAACCACGCCAGCGCCGCATCCGGGTCGCACGCGACGCCGCAGCCCTGGCCATGCAGCATGCCAAGATTTTGCTGGGCCGACGCATCGCCCTGCTCGGCAGCGTAGCGCACCCACCGGGCCGCTTCAACATCGTCGCGGTCGATGCCGCGCCCGCTGAAGAACATGGCGCCCAGCTGGTTCTGGGCAAACGCGAGGCCTTGCACGGCCGCGCGGTGCAGCCAGACGACGGCAGCGGTATCGCTTTGCGCCACGCCGCGGCCGTCTTTATAGAGCATGCCGAGATTAAATTGTGCGTAAGGATTACCGGCGCGGGCGGCGCGCAAAAACCAGGTAAAAATCTGGTCCAGGTCGGTGGACGTGGGGTGCGGGTGCATGGCAAGCCTCGGAAAAAGCGGTCAAGAGATGCAAAAATCTTAACGAGGCAGCTTGCGCGCAGGTTTGCGGGCGCACAATCGTGCGCGCCGGTTGCGCGCGGGTTATCCATAACGCTGCAGGCTTATTTTTTTTCCGCGTATTTGCCAAGATATGCCGGCACTTTGGCGGCAGCAATTTTGTTGATGGCCACCAGCAGATCGGGCGGCAGTTGCTGCAACGCGTAAGCACTGCCCAGGTGGCGGCCGATGTGGATCAGCACCTCGGCCGCCACTTCGGCATCGGCCTCGGCCCGGTGCGCGGCGCTGCGGAAAGCGATGCCGAGCTGGCGCGACAGATTGCCCAGTTTGTAGCTCGCCATGCCGGGAAATACCCGGCGCGACAGTTTCAGAGAGCACACCAGGTTGGCGTGGCCGGTGCGGTGACCGAGGCGGCTGCTTTCCGCCAGCAAAAATTTTTCATCGAAGCTGGCGTTATGCGCCGACAGCGTATCGGTGCCGATAAAGTCGAGCAGTTCCGGCACCACGCGCGTGTCCGGCGGGGCTGCATCGACCATGGCCTGCGTGATGCCGGTCAGCGATGTGATGAACGCCGGGATGCGTGCACCGGTATTCACCAGCGACACGTAGCGCTCGGTAATCTTGCCCCCGACGATGCGCACCGCGGCCACCTCGGTAATACGGTCGCCAAATGCCGGCGACAGGCCGGTGGTCTCGAAGTCGAGCATGACGATGGGACGGTCGAATACGGACATGGGCGTCGCTCAGCCGAATTTGCGCTGGGCGTCGAGCGCCAGGCCGGCGCCGATGCTGCCGAACAAATCGCCTTCCACCTTGCGCGCATTCGGCACCAGTGCCGCAATCCGTGCGCGCAACAGGCCGACGCCGCTCGAGCCGCCGGTAAAGAAGACGGTGTCGACCTGGTCGGTCGTGACGCCGGCGTCCAGCAACAGCTGCAACACGGTGCGGTCGATGGTATCGACCAGCGGCAGGATGGCGTTTTCAAAATCCGCGCGGTGCACCACCAGGTGTTCCGGTGGCGCCAGGCGGTCCAGTTCGAGAACCGCGCAGGACGCCGCCGACAACGCAATTTTGCCTTCTTCGACTTTCATCGCCAGCCAGTGGCCGGCGCGTTCGTCGATAAGGTTTTTCAGGCGCAGCATTTTATTGCGGTCGCGTGCTTCGCGCACCAGGTCTTCCAGCTGGATGCTGCTCTTCCTCGTGTACGCCTGGTTGATCGTGTGCCACGTCGCCAGATTGAAGTAATAGCTCGACGGAATTTGGGCGCCGCTGGTCAGCATGCTGCCGTAGCCCAGCAGCGGCATGACCGACGCCAGGCTCAGATATTTATCGAAATCGGTGCCGCCGATGTGGACGCCACCGGTGGCCAGGATATCGTTGCGCCGGTCGACGCGGCCGGCGCGCTGGGGCGACAGGCGTACCAGCGAAAAGTCGGACGTACCGCCGCCGATGTCTGCAATCAGCACCAGTTCTTCACGGTCGATCTGCGATTCATAATCGAACGCGGCGGCAATCGGTTCGTATTGAAAGCTCACCTGGCGAAACCCCACCGAGCGGGCGATATCGGACAGCGTGCTTTCGGCTTCCTTGTCCGCTGCCGGATTGCCGTCGATAAAGAACACCGGGCGGCCGAACACGGCGTGCTGGAACGACTCGCCGGCCTGTTCCTCGGCGCGCCGTTTGACTTCGCCGATGAACTGGGCCAGCAGCAGGCGGAACGGCAAGGCGCGGCCAGCGACCTCGGTCTGGCCGTCGATCAGGCTGGTTCCCAGCAGGCTTTTCAACGAGCGCATCAGGCGCCCCTCGTACCCTTCCAGGTAATTTGCCAGCGCCGCCCGGCCGTAACTGACCTCGTCGTCGTCAGCGTTGAAAAACACCACCGATGGCAAGGTTGTTTTGCCATCTTCCAGCGCGAGCAGGGACGACTTGCCGGGCTGAACCCAGCCGGCTGTGGAATTGGACGTACCGAAGTCGACGCCGCACGCATTCGCCATGAAGACCTTTCAGAGAGAGGGGCGGGATTTTACCAGAGTTACCGCAAAACAGGAATTTCCAGAAAGACAGAGCCCCTGCGTCAAGCTTGCGCAGGGGCATGCGATGCCAGGTCAACTGGCAGATGTGAAAACTAGGTGTCGATCTGGGCGGCAATCTGGTCCGCCACGTCCGGGTCGGTTGCACGCACCGCATCTACCAGCACCTGCAGCGATGTACTGCCCGCAAACACCAGCACATCGCCGGGTGCACACAGCGCCAGGCCGAGCCGCACGGCGGCAGCGGGATCGGGCTCGCGGTGCAGCGTGTCCCCGAGGCCGGCGCCGGCGCGCGCGCCTTGCAGAATCAGCCCGGTCAGCGCGCCAGGTTCGCGCGCGCGGGGGATGGCGGCCGCTTCGTACACCACAAGCTCGTCGAAGCGGCTGCCGCAGGTACGGCCGATGTCGATCAGCTCTGCATCCTGGCGGTCGCCGGGCGCCGTTACCACGCCCACCAGCTGGCCGGGCAGCATGGCGCGCGCCATGTCGGCCAGCGCCGTGTAGGCCGCAGCATTGTGGGCATAGTCGACAATGACCGTCACGCCGCGGACGTCGAACACATTCGCGCGCAGCGGATTGGTTTTGCCGTCCGACACGAAAGTCGACAGGCCGTCGGCAATCTGGTGCTGGTCGAACCCGGCAGCCATCAGCCCCGCAGCGGCGGCCAGTGCATTGGCGATGTTGTAGCGGGCGATGCCGTTCAGCGCGCACGGCATCGCTTCCACGCGCAGCAACTCGTGGCGGCGCGAACCGTCGGCAATAATCACGGCGTTGTCCTGCAGGTACACGGCGCGGCCATGACGGTCGAGATGCTGCAGCAAGACCGGGTTGTCGGCTTCCATCGAAAAATAGACGATTTCCACGCCAGGCCGCACCCGCCGGCCCATCGCCACGCACAAGCGGTCTTCAGCGTTCAGCACCACGGCATGCGATGCCGACGACGCCACCACTGCTTTTACCTGCGCAAGGTCGTCGAGCGTGTCGACCCCGTCCAGGCCCAGGTGGTCGGCGCTGACATTCAGCACGATGCCCACATCGCAGCGGTCGAACGCCAGCCCGCGTTTCAAGATGCCGCCACGCGCGGTTTCCAGCACGGCCAGTTCGACTTGCGGGTCGGCCAGCACGGTGCGCGCTGACCAGTAACCGGTGCAGTCGCCGGTGGCCACCCGCTCGCCATCGATGAACACGCCCTCGGTGGTGGTGACTCCGGTCAGAAAACCCGCCATGGCCGCGGTGTGGGCCAGCATCAGCGACGTGGTGGTTTTGCCGTTGGTGCCGGTGACGGCGATCAGCGGAATGCGGCCATCCGAGTCGCCCATCAGACTGTCGACGATGGCGTCCCCGGCATCGCGCGCCATGCCCACTGTCGGGTGCTCGTGCATGCGCACGTCCGGCATGGCCGTGATGGCGACAATGGCCCCACCCTGCGGCTTCAATGGCGCGCCGATATCAAAGCAGACGATATCGATGCCCACCACGGCCAGCCCGATGGTGGCGGCGGCGCGCACGCACAGCCTGCGCGTGGACGCCGGCAAGCGGTCGGTGACGTCTTCCACCGTGCCGCCGGTGGCCAGGTTGGCGCGGGCCCGCAGCCGGACTGCCTGCCCCGTTGATGGCACGCTGTCGACGGTCAGGCCCTGGCCCGCGAGTACTACTTCGGCATGGCTGTCGAGCCGGATCGCGCTCAGGATATTCACATGGTCGGCACTTCGCAGCGGGTTCAGGTTTTCGCGTGCCACCAGTGCGGCGACCGTCTGTACGCCATCGCCGGTGACCTGCGCCACGCGGCGCCACGCGGCAGCAGCGATGCGGCCGCCGGCAACCAGCACCCGGAACGATTTTCCGGGCACCGATTGTTCGACAATGATCCCGGCCGCGCCGGCGTCGGCAAATGCCTGCGCCACCTGCGCTGCGGTCATGCATTCCACCGCCACATCGCTGACGTGGGCATGCAGCGGTTTGACGGTGACGGGAAAGCCCAGCCGGCGCGCGGCGCCCAGCGCACTGTCGGCTGTCATGGCCGCTTCGCCGACTGGCACTGGAATACCGGCATCTCGCAACAGCGCCATCGACAGGCGCCGGTCCGTGGCAATCTGCACCGCCACGTGGCTGGCCGAGCCGGTCAGCGTATCTTGCAGGCGCTGCTGACTGCTGCCCCAGCCCAGCTGAAACAGATTGGCTTCTTCCGCCAGGCGTTGCGTGGGAATGCCGCGCTCATGGGCAGCCGACAGGATGGCCGCAGTACTGGGATCGATGGCGAACTGGCGTGCAGTGGCGCGCAGCTGTGCCAGCCGCGGCGCGAGATCGAATGGTTTGCCCTGGCTGAGCGCTTCGACAATTTCTACTGCCAGCCGGAAGGCCGGCGCCACCACGTTTTCAAGCTGGTAGGCACACACCACCCGAAACTGGCCGGGGTGCCCGGTGACCGGACGCGTGCGGCCGTAGGTTGCCGGCGCACCGGCCTGGCTTTGCAGGCCCAATGTCAACTGCTCGACCACGCGGGCCATGTACGTGCCTTCGCGCAGGCGCTGGCCGAAGCCGCCCAGCTGTCCGGTCGGCAAGGTGTAACCCTCGAGCGATGGCAGCAGATTCAGCAAGGCGTCGGAAAAGCCGGGCAGACTGGTGGAGGCGACGCCGTACAGGCTTTCCAGGTCCAGGACCGATAGCAGGCAGGGAGACTCTGCGTGCAGGTTGGGGCCACGCAGAAAACGTTGTTCGAGGATACGCACGTGCTTTCCTTCTACTCATGAGTGATGCAAAATCGACGCAGCAGGCCCCCGCCGCTGCACCGATCCTCATGACTAGTGATCGAGCAGCTGCGAGTACATCCTGGTTGCCATCAGGCCGACTGCGCTGTGATGGCTGTCCGGCGCCATCAACGTCGCCAGCAGTGCCATCGCCTGCTGCTTGTTCGGCATATCGGCGATCCTTTGTTCCAGCAAATGCAGTTCCGATGCGCCGGTGGCTTCCTGACCAGCATGACGTCGGATCAGGCCACGTTGCGGATGCTCACCGTCACGTGACATTTGACTAACATTCGCCAGCATACGCTGTCGGGCACGATGGCTCAACACTCTTGGCTGTTCAGTGGCGTCCTGTGGCTCTGCCGCATCAGTATCCGACCCGCGCGGCGTGGCAATCCAGTCGCGCAATACCTGTTGCTCATATGGGCTGAACACGCCAAACATCTCGGCTTTCTCACCCTGGATCAAACCCCAGAAGCGGCTTTGCCCGGCATCTGCCCCGCGCGTGATCCAGCCGGCTTTTTCCAGCGCCTGCATGAACGACGGCACATTGTCGGGCGCGCCCAGCCAGTCATTGATCGAGCGGCCAGCGACGCGGCAGTAGTCCGAGTGCATGTTTTTCCCGGCAACACTTTTTGCCGCCATGATGCCCGTCAGTTCAGCGTCGAGGTCGAATGAGGCAATGGTGGAATTGGTGGACGCGCCAAGCTCGTTGAGACGATAGCCGTCAATGACGCGGCGATAGAAGTCGCCGCTGTCGCCAATGCGCGGCATCAGGTTTTTCAGGGCGTCGACAGCTTTGGCCGCGTGGCCGTTCGACGCGTTGTCGACGGTGACGTGCAACGTAAAATAATAAGGGTCGATGCCCAGTTCATTGAGCTCGTATGAGCAGATCAGCAAATGCAGCGGCAACTGTTCGTAACCGAGGTTGAAGCCGATGACTTCGGGCAGATAGTCGTCGCCATTGTTTGCCAGGGCCAGCTGAATGGCGCCCTGCACGAAATGGCTGTCGTCCAGCTGCTGCCAGCCGTCGCACGCATGGACGGCGACCAGTTTGCGGTAAATGGTAACGTGATTCTTGTCGGGCGCGCCGTCACCCAGCTCTTCCAGATAAGTTTTGATGAGCGGATGAAAATCGGGGTTGTCCCAGTGGCGCAACAGGCCGTACAGCCACGAGCCATCGACCAGCTTGGTGGGCGCCACTGCCTTGATGAAGTACAGCGCGTGGGCGCGGTTGCTG
Organism: Pseudomonadota bacterium; assembly: GCA_030853745.1. Taxonomy (GTDB): domain Bacteria; phylum Pseudomonadota; class Gammaproteobacteria; order Burkholderiales; family Burkholderiaceae_D; genus JALYUM01. Next base: position 42,863 of record JALYUM010000205.1, read on the forward strand.
AAGTAACGCCGCGGTGCGCCGTGCTTTCTGGCTGCAAGGTAGTCGCGGTACTCGGCGCCCACCGCTTCGGTACGCTCGATCATCCACGCGGTCAGGTCGTCGAGACTGGCTGGCAAATCGGATGGAATGGCTTGTACCGCGGCAATCTGATGGTCGAGATACGCCTGGCCAGCGGCCTTGCTGGCATCCGGATTGTTGTACAGATTAAAGTAAAGGTCGCGCACCGGCGCGTGGTCGGCGGCCGGGTTGGCGGCAGCGGCAGCGGTAGTAGTGGCAGACGGAGCCGACGTGGCCGACGTGGCAGACAGCCGCAAGTCGTCGAGATAGGAAGATTTCATGAGAATGCAGTCCTGACAGTTCGTCCGGGGGACAATGCTGACATTATGCAAAATGCTACAGGCCATGCTAATCGGTACGCGGCGCGCAGCCGTGTAAGACGGGGATTACAGCTGGGGCAGTGACACGCAACTGAACCGCTGTCCCGCTGATAATCCTCGTCTCAGGGCGAGAGTTTATCGGCGGCGCGGCCGCGTGCCTCAAGCTGCGCGACGACACGTGCTGCCATGGCGCGTAATTGCCCGCGTTGTTCCAGCGTCAGATCGCGCGGCTTGTCGTCGATAACGCACAGTGTGCCCAGCGCATGGCCGGCGCTCGTGACCAATGGCGCGCCCGCGTAAAAGCGGATATTCGGGCGGCCCGTCACCAGTGGATTGTCCACGAAGCGCGCGTCCTGCGTGGCGTCGGGCACCACCAGAACCTCGTCCGGTGCGGCAATCGCATGGGCGCAAAATGCATATTCCCGCGCCGTCTCGCTGACGTTCAGGCCCACGCCCGATTTGAACCACTGGCGCCGGTCGTCGATCAGCGAGATCAGCGCCACCGGCACGTCGAAGGTGGCAGCGGCCATGCGCGTCACCGCGTCGAAGGCCTCCTCGGGACCGGTGTCGAGAATCTGCAGGCCATCGAGTTCGGCCAGGCGGAACAATTCGCGGTCGCGCCCGGTGGCGGCAGCACCCTGCGTCGACGGTGTCGCTGTGGCAGTGCTGCCGGCAATCGACTGGTTCAGCGTCTGCGCCAGGTCTTCCAGTGAATACGGCTTGGGCAGCAATGTAAAACCGTGTTTCTGCTCGCTGGCCAGTACATTGCTGTAGCCGCTCGAGAGTACCAGTGGCAGCCCTGGATACCGGCGCCGCACTTCATAACCAAGCGCCACGCCACCCATGCCGTCCATGACCACATCGGAAAAAACGGCTGCAAACCGGCGGGCATCGACCCCGAGCTCCACTAGGGCCTGTTCGGCGCTGGTGGTCATCACGGTCGTATAATCGAGGGCCTGCAGGCTCTGCTGCACAATCGCGCCCAGCTCGGGATTGTCCTCGACCACGAGGATGCACTGGCCCGCGCCACCAGGCAACCCTGGCAGGCGCGGCGCGCTCGGCGCCACCATGCCCGGGTTCTCCGCGCGCGGCAGATACAAGGTGAAGACCGTGCCGACGCCGACGGTGCTGTCGACCACGATTTCGCCGCCCGACTGCTTGGCAAACCCGAACACCTGCGACAGGCCCAGCCCGGTGCCATGGCCGGTTCCCTTGGTGGTAAAAAACGGCTCAAAAATTTGCGTCATCAGCTCGCGCGGTATGCCTTTGCCGGTATCGGCCACGGCCACCGCGACATAAGCGCCGCGCACGGCACTCTGCCCGCGCACGGCGGGAATGCCGTCGACGTCGCGCACCGAGATGGCAAGGCGGCCGCTGCCATCCATCGCATCGCGGGCATTCACGGCCAGGTTGACGATGGCGGTGTCGAACTGGCTCGGGTCGGCATCGATGAAACACGGCGCCGGCGCCACCGTGAACTCCATGTGCACGCGCGCGCCGGTCAGGCTGCCGATCATTTCACTGACCATCTGCACATTGCGGCCGGCATCGAACACTTCGGGCTGCAGCGACTGGCGCCGCGCAAACGCCAGCAGCTGGCCGGTCAGTTTGGCAGCGCGCGTGACGGCGTCGGAAATGGCATCCATGTAGCGCTTGCGCCGCTCCACATCGAGCGGCACCAGGCGCAGCAGATCGATCGAGGTGCGCACCACAGCCAGCACATTGTTGAAATCGTGCGCCACGCCGCCAGTGAGCATGCCGATGGCTTCGAGCTTCTGCGACTGGCGCAGCGCTTCTTCGGCGCCCCGCTCGCGCGTGACGTCGCGGCCGACCGCATGAATCATGCCGTTGTCCGGCACCGCGGTCCAGTCCAGCAGGCGATAACTGCCGTCGCTGGTCCGGTAGCGGTTTTCAAAGGCCAGCGTGGTGAATCCGTCGGACAGCTTGCCCACTTCGGCGGCCGTACTGGCCAGGTCGTCGGGATGCACGAAATCCGCCAGCTGGCGGCCGATCATCTGCTCTTCATTCCAGCCCAGCAAGCGTTTGGCCGACGGATTCACGGCGTGGACCGCGCCGGAAAAATCGCAGATCAGCATCAGTTCCTGCGAGAGCCCCCAGATGCGGTTCAGCGCGCGCTTGTTGTGGGTCTCCAGACGCTTGCGCTCATCGATGTCGGTCGATGTGCCGATCCAGCGCTGGATGCGTCCGTTCGGGCCGCGCTGCGGAAACGCGCGCACCAGGTGCCAGCGATATTGCCCGTCGACGCGCCGGATCCGGTATTCGGCTTCGAAAAAAGCGCCCGAGGCGACGCAGTTGCGCCACATTCGCAGTGCGTCCTGGATGTCTTCGGCGTGCACGATGTCGGTCCAGCCGCGTGCGAGCAGCGCGCCAGGTGCCAGGCCGCTGTAGTCGCTCGCGCGCGCATTGACCCAGTCCAGCCCGCCATCGGGGCCAGCGGTCCAGACCAGGTTGGGCAGCGCCTGGGTTAAGGCCTGAAACCGCGCGGCGCTCTCGGTCAGCGCCAATTCGGCAGTCTTCCTCTCGGTAATATCCTGGACCACCCCCACCATGCGGTCGACCTTGCCGTCGGCATCGCGCTCGAACTCGGCGCGCCGCAGGATCCAGCGCAGTGCGCCGTCGTCCTGGCGCTGGATGCGGTATTCGACGTGCAGGGACGACTGTCCGGCGCGATCGGCAGAATAAGCACGTACCGGACGGTCTTCCGGCACGATCAGCGCTTCGACGCTGGCCACATCCAGATACGGCTCGTCCGGCAGGCCGAAAATGCGATTGAAGCCGCTGGTGGCAAATACCGTGCCGCTGGCCAGTTCGAGGGTAAACGTGCCGACCCCGCCCGCGGCCTGGGCCTGGTCGAGCCGGTGCTGCGATTCGCGCAGTGCCGCGTTGACGCGTTTCAGGGCGGTTTGCTCGCTGACGATGGCCAGCACGGCGCATGGTGCGCCGGCGTCGTCGAACAGCGGCGAATAATCCAGGTTGAACCAGCGGTCCTGGCTGGCGCCGTTGCTGCCGAGCGTGAAATGGCGGTCGCGCCAGGACAGCGATGCGCCATCCAGCACCTGTCTGATGACGGCGCCATTGAAATCGGCCGCTTCCGGCCAGGCCGCAGCGGTGCTGATGCCGAGCACCTGCGGATGACGCTCGCCGACGATGACGCGGTAGCCATCGTTGTACAGCAGCAGCCCGTCCGGGCCGCACAATAATGCCATCGGCGCCGGGCAGCGCAGGACCATCGCCAGCGCCGATTTCAGCCATTGCGGCCATGCGTCGATCGGGCCAGCGCGCTGCCGGTCCAGTCGTGGGCAAGAATATCGGCAGCCACAGCGGAACTGCCCAGGGTGTGCGCAAAAGCGTCAATGGAAAGAGCCATCACCATCCAGGTAGGTTGGTTAAAGAACAATAAAACATCGGCATTGTACCCGCGATGGGACCGGCAGTGCCACCCGGCCCGGCAGTGGCGTCCTCAGCGGTGCGCACTGTCAGCACGGAAGCAGAACACTGCCGGCGCATTACGCACCCGCCGACAACACCACCGCCGTCATGGCCTGATTGCGCCCCGACGTCTTGGCCGCATACAGCGCCGCATCGGCCTCGGTGAACAATTTGCCGACATTGGTAGTCTGGTCCGGCACGCACGCGTAGACCCCGGCGCTGATGGTAACGATGCCGAATTCACTGGTGCGGTGCGCTTCCTGCAGCGCCACCACGGCAGCACAAATGCGCCGTGCCACTGCCGTGCCGCCGGCAGCATCGGTATGGGGCAGCAGCACCGAAAACTCTTCGCCGCCATAGCGCGCGGCCAGGTCGCCCGGGCGCCGCGTGGCGCCGTCGATGGCATCGCTGACGCGTTTCAGGCACGCATCGCCGGCAATGTGGCCATACGTGTCGTTGTAGCGCTTGAAAAAATCGATGTCGATCATGATCAGGGCCAGCGGCGTTTTCTGGCGACTCGCGCGCGCGAGCTCGATCTCGATACGCTCGCCGAGACAGCGCCGGTTCGACAGGCCGGTCAGCGCGTCGGTCCGGGCCAGCCGGTCCAGCGCGGTGATACTTTCTTCGAGAGCAATCTGCGCCCGGCGCAATTCGATTTCCATGCCGTCGCGGATCAAAATCTGGCGGAACAGCCGATAACCGATGACGAACAGAACCACCAGCAAAAACAGCACCACCACGCCTTCGCGCCAGGTCTCGGTCCACCAGCCGGCAAACATTTCATCCTTGGCCAGCGCGGCCGACACCACCAGCGGATAGGCATGCAGTTTGCGGTAGCTGTACTGGCGCTCCACATGATCGAGATTGGCGACACGCAGGCCGGTGCCGACATCGCCAAATTCGCGGATCAGCGAAAACACCGGACCACGGGAGATATCGCTGCCGATGGCACTGGGCACATACGGACGGCGCGTGATCAGGGTGCCGTCCGCCAGGGCCAGCAGCATCGCGCCGTTGCGGCCCAGATCGAAGCCATTGTAATAATCCTGGAAATATGCAATCGGTACAGTGGCCAGCACCACGCCGGAAAAATGGCCGTTTGCGTCCTGCAGGCGATGCGACATGGGCACCACCCAGGCACCCGATGAACGGCTGCGGATGGGTTTGCCAAGATGGATGCCGCGATTGAAATGCGTCTGGTGATAGCGAAAATACTCGCGGTCGGCGTTGTTCGCGTTCGGCGGCATCCGGCCCACCGACGCCACCAGCCAGTTGCCGTTGACATCGTAAATGAACAAACCCTGCAATGCCGGCACATTGTTGACCTGGGCTTCGAGCAGCTGGTGCAGGCGCGGCAGCTGCGCCGCGTCGACGCCGTCGCCTTCCACCCGCTCGACGATCCCGAACAGGATGGCATCGACCAGATCCACGGTTTTCTCCGCGTGCTCGGCCGCCGCGCGGGCGATGTTGACGGTGGAAACCTGGCTCTCCTCGAGCTGGTCGATATACGTATGGTAGCGGCTCAGGCCCTGCAGGCACACCAGCGCGAACGCCACCAGGCTAATGAACACGATGGCACCGAACGTGACCGGGCGCTTCTTGCCTTCCAGCAGGCTGAAACGCGTGCCGGCATCGCCCTCTTCCGGGCCGGACGGCGGCACGGCTGCCGACTTGCCAGACAGCCGGCGCATGAAAGTAACCAGAACGTGAGGACGCAAAGAAGTTCCCATAAAAGCGCACCACTGTGGTGCCGCCTGGCGTTATGGTACTAGATTCGGCTTAACGCCGGTGCCTCACTGAAAGTCGGTGGCTGCCATCAGCGCCACGGTGAAACTGACCCGGCCATCCGCGTGCGAATACGCGATGGTGCCGGCATGGCCGGTAACAATCCGCTCGACAATGTAGAGGCCGAGACCCATGCCACCGCGGTTGCGCGTCTGCGTCTGCGACGCTTGCTTGAAGGGCGTGTACAGCTGGCGGATGGCGTCGGCACCGAGCGGCGCAGCCACGTTGCTCACCACCAGTTGCACCTGCCCCGCGCTGTCCCGCAGCGTGACGTGGATCGGCTCGCCTACCTGTCCATGCGCGCGGGCGTTGCCCAGCAGGTTCGACACCACCTGCGCCAGGCGGTCGCTGTCGCCATCGACCAATGCGGCGCCCTCGATGGACAGCTCGAAGGTAATGTCGGGATAGCCGTGGCGCGCTTCGTCGACGACGTCGTGAACCACGTGCGCAAAATCGATGCGCCGGTTGGCAATGTCGAGGCCGACCGGCGACGCGATCTTGCTCAGATCGAGCACCTGACCGATCAGACGACTCATACGGTCGCTCGACGACTGAATCCGGCGAATCAGCGGCACCGGCGCGCCGTTCTGACGTTCGAGTACGGCCGCGGCCATTTGAATGGTATGCAGCGGATCGCGCAAATCGTGACCCAGCATGGCCATCAGGTGCGCGCGCGCGCGGTCGGTTTCACCGTGGCGGGCAATACTGGCGCGGTGCAGTTCATCCTGCATCTGGCCTGCGATGAGCAGGTGCGTGGCCGTCCACGCTTCGGCGCTGCCGCGCACCGTTTCCAGCCATTCGTCGAAAGACCCGCGCGGCGTCAGACGCGAGCCGAGCGGACCGACCTCGACAATTTTTTCCGGCCGGCCACCCCAGCGCACGGCCGCCACCTGCTCCGGCCGCAGCGCAATCACCCAGCCTTCCGTGGCCGGATCGAAACACATTGCAAGCATGCCCGGCCAGTGGCCGACGTGGGCGCGCGCGTCGACCGGCCAGTCTTCGACCCGCACGCGCTCGCGCAGCACCTCATTTACGCCCGGCAGCGCCTTGACGATGGCGTGCGCCGTGGCGGCATCGACCGGACCGTGCACCAGGTGCCGCCCGGACTGGCTGACGATGAGCGCGCTGGCGTCCAGCGCCGAACAGATGAAGCTGGCATGGCGCGCCACTTCGCGCAGCGTATCTTCGCCCAGCAACAGGGTTTGCATCAGTGCGGTGCGCATGCTGGCGGCACGTTCGATCAGCGCCGTGCGCGCGTGCGCTTCCAGCGTCTGCACGCTGGCCGCGAGGATCTGGGCAATCACATCGGTCGTCATGCGGATGGAGTACGGCACCTGCTTCGGCTGTTGATGGTGGCACGCGATCAGGCCCCACAACTGGCCATCGACGACAATCGAAATACTCATCGACGCAGCCACACCCATGTTTTGCAGGTACTCGATATGCACCGGCGACACGCTGCGCAGCACCGAATGGCTCATGTCGACCGGCGCTACATCCTCGCGTCCGATCAGCGCCACCATGTTCGCGCCGATGTCGGGAATCAGGCGCAGCGTGTTCAGCACATACAGGCGGCGCGCCTGGGCCGGAATATCGCTGGCCGGATAGCGCAGGCCAAGAAACGGCGCAAGCGTCGGGATGCGCGCCTCGGCGACCACATCACCACTGCCATCATGGCGAAAGCGATAGCCCATCACGCGGTCGAAGCCGGTGAGATCGCACACCTGGTCGGTGGCCATTTGCAGCAGCGCAGACACGCTTTTCTGGCGCTTCAGGCGGTCCAGCGAATTGTGCGCCTTCAGAGCAAAGGCGCCCAGCTTGTCAAGACCCACATCGCGCCGCTCGAATTCCACCAGCACCCGCCCGTCATGCGCGTGCACGATGCAGTCGAACAGCGTGGCATCAAAATCGACCTCGCGCGACAGCGGAAATGCGTCGCCACTTTCGATGGCCACCAGCGAGGCTTCCACCATGGCCAGCACCGGTGCTGGCAGCATCAGTTGCTGCACGGTCTGGCCCAGGCGCGGGTGCAGGGCAAGCTGCGCGCCGACGTTGTCGCTCCAGGCTTCAAGCAGTCCGTCGGCATCGAACACCAGCATGGCGCCATGGGGCTGGATGGTGCCGGGAATGTGGATGGGCTCGGCGGCGCAGTTGAGCAGGGTGGGCGGCGCAACGTAGACGTCAACATCGACATCGACATCGGCGTTGATGTCGATGTTGATGTTGGCGTTGATAGTGGCGTCAACGGCGGCGCCGTCGCGTGGCGCGTCGGCGCCTGGCGGAAAGGCGGAATTGTTCAAAGCTGCTTTCGTGGTCGGGGTGTGCAACGTACTAAATCGTCGCTGCACTGCGACGGCATGAAAACAGCATTCAGCTTACCATGTTTATCGGCTGCGACTGTGATTGAGGTGCCATTTTTCCAGCCCGTGCCAGCGCGGCTTCATCGCTCAGATGTTCGTACAGAATCGTCGCGCCGACCAGGATCAGGATGACACCGCCGATCAGCTCGGCTTTTTTGCCGATTGCCGCCCCCATCATGCGGCCCAGCATGACGCCGAGCGTCACCATGACGGTCGTGGCAGTGCCGATCGCCAGCGCAGCATACAAAATGTTGACGTTGATGAAGGCCAGGCCGACACCGACCGCCATCGCATCGATGCTGGTCGCCACCGCCGTCAGCGCAAGCGCAAGCACGCCCTGCTGCACGGGTGACGCCTGGTCCTCGTCGGTGCCGTGCAGGCCGGCCCAGATCATGTGGCCGCCCAGTCCCAGCAGCAGGAAAAACGCAAGCCAGTGATCCCATTGAGAAATCCATTTGCTGGCAAACGATCCGAGCAGCCAGCCGATGATCGGCGTGATCGCTTCGATGCAGCCAAACAGCAGGCCGATGCGCAGCGCCTGCAGGAACCGCGGCTTTTGCATGGCGGCACCCTTGCCGAGTGCTGCAGCAAAGGCGTCGGTGGACATGGCCAGAGCCAGGAAAATCAATGCGGTGATAGTCATGAATAGTGTGGATCGTCACAACAGGCCGTCAGGCTTGGTGCATTAGGCGGGAAACAAGGGGCCGATTATAGCCGACCGCCATGCTGTGCGGAACGGCATCTTGGGGCCTTTCCACAAAACACTGGCGTGTTGGATGCTGAAAAACGCCCTCCCGGGACACATTGTGGAAGCCGTACGAAATCGTGGCGCAGTCATCGTGTGGCCAGGCGCGCCCGCTTCACCGGACACTGAAAATCACTTCTTCTGGCGCACGCGCTGCTGCTGCTTTTCGTGGGTCTTGACACGGTTCTGCTTCTGCTCGTACAGCGCGACCGCATCCTTGTCGGCCTGCTCGACGGTACGCATTTCTTCGCGGTCGTCATGGACCGTGAAGTAGTCCGCCGCCTGCGCATCGACCACCAGCTTGATGGCGGAGGCATCGTCGAGGTCGTAGCGTTCGGTGAGGATGGTGGTGACTTCGTCGAGGAAGGCTTCGTAAGTGAGCGTTGGGGTTGGGGTCGGAGTCGGGGTCGTCATGTCGTTCATTCCAAATAAAACAAAAAGGCCGGCAACCGTGGTTGCAAGCCTTTGGCAGTTACTTTGTTGGTTACACTGATAGTCGCTGTGCAGGGTGAACTCTGCATGGATCGGTGGCGGAGGATACCATGATCGACTCTTACCCTCAATGGAAGCACAAAAAATGATCAAACTCAGCGTCATGTATCCGCACACGGCCGGTGCCCGTTTCGACCACGACTATTACCGCGATGTCCACCTGCCGATGCTGCAGCAGCGGATGGGTGGGCACCTGCTCTATTACACCATCGAAAAAGGCCTCAGCGGCATTCCCCCGGGCAGTGCGCCGCCGTATGTGGCGCTGTGCCATCTGTATTGTGCGTCACCCGATGCATTGCTGGCAGGCGTCGGCCCGCACGCTGCCGAGTTTGCCGCGGACGTGGCAAATTTTACCGACATCGTGTCGGTGCAGCAGATCAGTGAAGTGGTGGTGGAACGGAGCGTTTAGCCAGCACTTTGCGGGACCGCCCTGTTCGCCGCATACGCGCCGGGACGGTTTCTGGCAATGGCTTCCCGTGCGGCACCGGCCGAGGCTATCCACTGTTTGCTTTCGGCGTATGCCAAAAACGCCTGCGTGCTCAGCAACGTACAGGACTTCACAAACATGGCGCTGTTATTCATGAACCAATGATCCTCGAAGAGCACAACGGGATTGCCGCCGGGCGCCTGCATCTGCAGATCGATCAGCAGGCTTTGTATGGAAAGTTCACCGAGGTTGTGCGGCGTCCGGTAGGCGGGATCGGCCGCCTGATACGCCGCCAGATTGCTACCCACTTGTGTCGTGAAGGTCTGGATGGAGGACGCGTGCGCGTTGTAGTAGGCCAGCAACGATTGTGCTTCAGGCGAGGCGTCTGCACGGTTGCCCCGGTTAATTGTTTCATCACGCACGACGTCGGTGATGCCCACGTTGAAATGGGCGAGCAAGAACAGCAGATTGCCTGCCGCCAGCGAGAACAGCGGCCCGGCATCTGGTATCAACAACCGGCTCATGCCGTGACTGGCCGCTTGCCTGTTGCGCGTGTTACGGTTGTTAAGGTTGTCGAGGGCACCGCCAGACAATCGTCGAGCGCGCTGCGCGCCGCATCCAGTTGCAAGCCGACAAAATCGTCCGGCAAGCGCGGTAAGGGAAGATTTTTTTCTGCCAGCAGATGTAATACATACCCCGCATCGGGTAATTCCAGGCGCCGCGACGCCTCCATGATCGACAGATTGCCCATGCTGACCGCGAGCAGCGTGCTGGTGACAGGGTCGACCATTGCCGGCTGGCGTCGATCGTTTCGCCCCAGGGAGGCGAACAACGCAGACACAAGTTTATTCAGTGAGCCGCCGTGCGTGGCCACATACGCCTTGGCGCTGGCGAGATCTTTCTCGTCTACCTCGAATCCGATTTTTGCCTTGCCCATGAAAAGCTCCCATCAGTGAATTACCCAATAATCATGGGGCTTTCTATCAGGGATGTCAACTACGTGCAGGGCGCAAACAACAACAGCCCGGATTACCCGGGCTGTCTGAACTGACTATAGCGGCAGGTGCCAGCGCAGCATCGTGCGACGCGGCCGCTCCTGCCATTGCCTGACGTCGATTATTGCTTGACGCCTTCAGCCTGGATGCGCAGCGTGACTGGCATCATGAAACCGTAGGCTTTGCCGTAGTCGATGCCGAAATCGGCACGGTTGAACGTGGCGGTTGCGTCGGTGCCGCAGACTTCTTTTTTCATCATCGGATTGACGAAGCACTTGTACGACAGGATCTTCAGCGTCACTGGCTTGGTCACGCCGTGCAGCGTCAGCTCGCCCATGACTTCGGTTGGCGTGGTGCCGTTGAATTTGACCGACGTGCCTTTGTAGGTCGCGGTTGGGAACTTGGCGGCGTCGAAGAATTTTTCGCCTTTCAGTTCAGCGTCGAGGGCGTCGTTGCCGATGGCAGCCGAGGTCATGTCGATGGTGACGTTCAGCGTACCTTTTTTGGCCGCGGTGTCGATCGTGAAGCTGCCGCTACTTTTGTTGAACTTGCCGCGCCACACCGACACGCCGCCGAAGTGGTCGGTCTCGAAACTTGGATAGGTGTGGGTTGGGTCCAGCATGTAGGTCGACTCGGCAGCGTTGGCGGCCATCGAAACGGTAGCGGTCAGCAGGGTGGCGATCAGCAGTGTGGTTTTCATGAAACTCCTTGGGTGGGTTGATTGGTTGTAATGGGTAACTTGTATGGATGTATCCGGCAGTCAGGATGTGATCGGCGCCGTCGCTTGCGGGATTGGCCAGAGCGGCAGCTTGTGCAGACGAGGTTCCTGGTTGAATGACTGCAGATTGCAGTCTAGCAAGGAAACCGGTCTATGAGGGTACCGTCAATTGGGAATCACTGTCTCACTGGTGGAATAATCAGACATAACTGGCTCCCTTGATGCATCCTCGTGCGCTGAAAGTCGCCTGCGGCAGCCGCGCATCCGGTCATTTCGTCGTTCTGTCGGACGACCTGAACAATCGCGGCGGCATCGACCGCAACCTGATCAGCCTGAAGGAACAACACGAGGTGGAATACTGGACGAAAGCCATGGGCGTGACGAAGGAAGAGTTGCAGCGCCTGGTGGAAAAAGTCGGCCACAGCGCTGCAAAGGTGCGCGAGGAACTCGGCACGAAAGCATAAGCATTCGTTTGACTGCGGCGGCATCGGCATGCCGCCACAGTCAAACGCCATGCTTCACATTAAAACGACAACGACGTCTTCAGACCCAGCACCACGGCATCGTCATTTTGCGACGTGCCACCCGGGTGCTTGATGAACTGCAGGTTCGGACGAATCACCACCGACGGCAGCGGCGACCAGCCGTAATACACCTCGGCCGCCACTTCATAGCCATCATTGACGATGGTGCTGTTGACGGCGCGCTGGGCATAGCCGCGGCGGCCATTGCCGTGCGTGGTACCGAGTGCCACGCCAATCACATCGGCAGGACGCTGGAATGCGCCTTTGTACTGCACGCCAAGCGCTACCTGGGCATCGGTGGCGGCGGTGAACTTGTCGGCCTGGGTGACGTTCAGGAAGACGGTCGCGCCCTCGCCGTTGGCCACACCGCTTACCTGCTGCTGGAAGTTGATGTAGCCGCCGTATGCACCGTCGCGTTGCAACGCGCCGACGCTGGTGGTGCCGAGTGGCTGGCGGTTTTGGTCAAACATCAGGTCGGCGGAATCCGACGTGTTGTACCAGACGCCCACTTTATAACTGCCCGGCAGACCGTGGAACGCGCCGACGGACGCCGGGGTGTAGCCAAATTCCAGCGGGATCAAGGCACCTGTCGTGCCGTCCGGGAAGTTAGGTACCAGGCCGCGGTGGACGTTGTAGCTGTCGTCGACATAATGCGGGTTGACCTGGTACGCGCCCAGTTGCACATACGTTTCTTTCGACGTGTTCAGCCTGGCGACGCCAGCCCAGACGCTCACCGGCCAGTTGGCCCAGTAACCGCCCACCAGGTTGCCCGGCTGCGCGCCGCAAAAGGTCAGGTTCTGGAATTCGCATGTGAACGCGGCAAAATCGGCGCCGATGCCCATGCGGCCAGCTTTCAGCAGCAAGCGGCCATCCATCAGCGACTGCGCCAGGAAGAAATTGGTCAGGCGCCAGGTCTGGCCGCGGCCATACACTTCCTGCACTTGCTGGAAGGTACCAAGATGCGCATCGTCGCTGAGATTTTTGCCATTACGGTCTGTGATGGCGACGTTCAGTTTGGCGCCCTGCCAGCCCCACAGCTTTTGCAGGTCGAGCTCGGTGCCGAACAACCATTGATCGCTGTAGCGCGTCAGGTTGTCGCTGCCGCCGGACGTGTTGTGGGCAATCTGTGAGCCGTAGCCAAAATTGAAGGTGACGCCTTCGTCGACCAGGCGCGTGCGCTGACCGTTCCAGTCGCCCAGCAAGTGGGTATCGTCTGCTGCAAAACTCAGTTGTGGGAAAGAAAAGGCGATGCCGATGGCAGCCGCCAGTGCGAGGTTTTGTTTCATGTGTTTCCTGGGGGGGGTGAAATGAAGGGGCCGGGCGGATGCGCCCGCCCCTTTCTGGCGTAAATCTGCTGGTGAAAACTTAGAAAAACTTACCTGGCTTTGGCAGGCGCCGCAGCCGCGACGCCGTCCGGCAGCGCGAACGCCACCATCTCGTCGCCCATTTGCGTGCCCAGCGAACCGTGTCCGCCGGCCATGACGACGACGTACTGCTTGCCGGTTTTATCCGACACGTAGCTCATCGGCGTGGCCTGGCCACCGGCTGGCAGGCGGGCCTTCCAGACCACTTTGCCGTTGCGCACATCGTAGCCGCGGATGTAGTAATCGAGCGTCGACGACAGGAAAGCGACGCCGCCGCCGGTGGTGGACATGCCACCCAGACTCGGCACGCCCAATGGCAGCGCGATTGGCACTGGTGCGCTGTCACGCGTGGTGCCGTTCTTGTGCATCCAGACTTTTTTCATGGTTTTCAAATCGACCGCTGCAACGTAGCCCCAAGGCGGTGCCTGGCATGGGAAGCCCAGCGGCGACAGGAACGGCTTGATTTCCACGGCAAACGGCGTGCCGGTTTGTGGCTGCAAGCCCATCTCGGTGCCGGAGCCACCTTTGACATTCGCTTGTGCGCGCGGCACCAGGCGTTCGAGGAAGCCCATGAAGTCGGGATTGACGATCAACAGCTGGCGCACCGGGTCGACAGTCGCGCCGCCCCACTCGAAGATACCCAGCGGGCCCGGCGAGATGATGGCGCCCTTACCCGCGGTTTGCGGCGTAAATGGTCCCTCGTACCGATGCTCCCTGAAGGTCACGCGGCAAGCCATCTGATCGAACGGCGTGGTGCCCCACATATCGGTTTCGCTGATATTTTTTTCTGGCAGGAACGTCAGCATCGAGAACGGCTGCGTTGGCGACACGTGGTCACCGGCTGCGACATTCCCGGTTGGCACCGGTTTTTCTGGCGCCGGCACCACCAGCGAACCGTCGCGGCGGTCGATCACGTAAATGTCGCCGCGCTTGGTAGTGGCCACCAGCGACGGGACTTTGCCGCGCGTTGCAGTATCGATGTCTACCAGCGTCGGCTGGCCGCCGATGTCCATGTCCCAGATATCGTGGTGCACGGTCTGGTACACCCATTTCAGTTTGCCGGTGGCCAGGTCGAGCGCGACGATGGCGCTATTGAAACGTTCGCCGTTCTTGTTGCGGCGGCCGCCCCAGGTGTCCGGCGTTTCATTGCCCATCGGGATGTACACCATGCCGAGCTTTTCATCGACGCTGGACACGCCCCACGAGTTTGGCGAGTTGTTGACGTAGGTCTGGCCTTCGCCGATCGGATTGGTTTCGTCAGGACGCGCGGCGTCCCAGTTCCACAGCAGCTTGCCGGTGACCGGGTCGAAGCCGCGGATGACGCCGGACGGCTCGTCGGTCGAATCGTTATCGGTGACGCTGGCCGCCATCACCAGCATGTGCTGCGAGACGTTTGGCGGCGAGGTCGGCATCAGGAAGCCGCGTTTTTTCATGGCCATGCCGTGCGTCAGACCGACGACGCCATTTTCACCGAAGCTTTTGCACGCTGCGCCGGTATCGGCATTCAGGGCGATCAAGGTCGCGTCCATCGTAGGTGCAAAAATGCGGCGCGGGCATTCCATGTCGGCAGCGGCAGTGGCGCCGGCCGGGTTTTTCGCCGGCGTTGCAGGGCCGGCCAGCGACGGTGCGTTGGCATCCCAGTACGATACGCCGCGGCAGATCATGTGCTGGTACGTCGACGCGTCGCGGTTGATTTTCGGATCGTGGCGCCAGATTTCTTTCCCGGTGTCCGGGTTCAGTGCGATGACGATATTGTGCGGCGTGCACATGTACAGCATGCCGTTGACCTTGATCGGCGTGACTTCGTTGGCAATTTCGCCGGGGTCGTTGGCGCCCTTGAAGTCGCCGGTATGGTAGCTCCACACCTGCTTCAGCTGCGACGCGTTGGCCGGCGTGATCTGCGCGGCCGGCGCATAGCGATCGCCGTAACCGGAGCGGCCGTACGCCGTCCAGTCATTCGGCGCGACGCCGGCGGCATCGTGCGGTGCAGTGGCCGCCATGTTCTCGGCCGGCACTTCGCCGTGCAGGTCATGGTAATCCTGGAACAATGCTGCGACGCCAACCAATGCCGTCACCGCCACCGAGGCAAACAGTGCCGCCTTGCCGGCGTTCGAACCGGCGCCCAGGCGACGATTCACGAACGGCAGCAGCAGCCAGATGCCGGCAGCAAACCAGATATCGAGGCGTGGCAGCAATTGCCACCAGTCGAAACGGACTTCGACGATCGACCAGATGAGCGTGGCCAGTAACAGTACCGCGAGCAGTCCCTGGGCCGCGCGACGGCCCTTGAACACGAGCACGCCAACGGCCAGGAGGCCAATGCCGGCGACCAGGTAATACAGCGAGCCGCCGAGTGAGGCGAGATAAGCGCCGCCGCCGATGAGGACGAGGCCAAGTAGAGCGAAGATCGATCCTGTGATGGTCAACAAGGGACCGGACCGGGAAGTAGTAGACATGGAATTCCTGAATGTGATGACACATGATCATGGTAGACCTGTTGCGCCAATTTGTAAACCGCTGGGTTTATAAACTAAGGTATAGTACCTTCACGCAATTAAAGACAGCTACCGGCACAGCCATGAACGTACCTGAAAAACCACGTGTCGGTCGCCCTCCTGCCTACACGCAAGAACAGTTGCTCGCGCGCCTGGTGCAGGCAGCCGTCGATCTGCTGGAGGAACAGGGAGCGGACGCCGATGTCAGCGTGGCGAAGATTGCGGCGCGTGCCAGGGTGTCCAAGAAAACCGTGTACACCGCCATCGTGAGCAAGGAAGAACTGATTTCCCAGGTCATCCGCCACAACGTCGAGTCGGTCACTGCCCTGCTCGACTTGCCGGGTGACAGCGCGGTGGCGGCGCGCGCCACGCTGGAGCGTTTTCTGGCGGAGTGGGAACGGATGGCAAGCGGCAGCACGGCCATTGGCATTTATGTCATGGCGATCCGCGAGCGCAGCCGCTATCCCGCGATTGGCGCGTCGTATCACCGTTCGCGCGCCGAACATGGCGTGCAGAAGCTGGCCGGCTGGCTGCAGCGCATGCATTCGAAAAAATTCATCAAGGTGAACGACCCGACGTTGACGGCAGAATTTCTGCTGGCCATGGTGGCGTCGGAACGCCAGCGCCGGCTGGCGCTCGGGATTCCATCCCCGCTGTCGGACACCGAACTGGGCGCGCGCGTTGCTGCCATCATGCAGTTCATCTTTCCCGGCCACTGACCAACAAGACGTCAACCCAGCTTACTGAAGAGTTTCTTAAGGTGCGCTAACCCGCTTGACTTATTTAGAATGATCGTTCATTCTAAATTAAGACCTTTTATTTCTCGTCAGAAAGCCCTGAATGACCTCCACTTTTTTCACACCCGCCCTGCGTACTGCCGGGGTAATCACCCTGCTCGGCGCGACCGCCCTGCTGACCGCCTGTTCGAAAAAGAAAGAACCAGCCCCACCGCCGCAGGTGCCTGAAGTGCAGGTGTTCAAGGTAACGACTGCGCCATTGACCACCAACACAGAATTGCCTGGCCGTACCAGCGCCTACCAGGTAGCAGACGTGCGCCCGCAGGTCAGCGGCGTGATCCAGAAGCGCCTGTTTGTCGAAGGCGCCGACGTCAAGGCTGGCACCCCGCTGTACCAGATCGATCCGGCCACCTACCAGGCCAATGTCAATTCCGCCAAAGCCACGCTGGCGCGCGCCAAAGCCACCTTGCTGTCGAGCGGCCCGACCGTGAAACGCTACAAGGAACTGCTCGATATCGAAGGCATCAGCCGCCAGGATTACGAGGCGGCGCAAGCGACCGATGCGCAAGCGAAAGCCGATGTCGCCACCGCGCAGGCGGCGCTCGACACCGCCGTCATCAACCTGCAATACACCCATGTGTACGCGCCGATCAGCGGGAGAATCGGCAGGTCGGCGGTCACGCCGGGCGCCCTCGTGACCGCCGCGCAAACCACCGCGCTGACCACCGTGCAGCAACTCGATCCGCTGTATGTCGACGTGACCCAGTCGAGCGACGCGCTGTTGCAGCTGAAACGCAGTATCGACGCCGGCAAACTGAAATCGGCCGGCAAGGAGCCGAGCGTGTCGCTGATGCTGTCGGACGGCACCAGATATGCCGAACGCGGCAAGCTGCAGTTTGCCGATGTGTCGGTCGATACCAGCACCGGCAATGTGACCTTGCGCGCCATTTTCCCGAACCCGAAGCACGACCTGCTGCCAGGCATGTTCGTCCGCGCCGTGGTGGAAACCGGTGTCAAGGAAGACGCCATCGTGGTGCCGCAAGTGGGCATCACCCGCAACGCCAAGGGCGAAGCCACCGCGATGGTACTGGGCAAGGACGGCAAGGTCGCACAAAAAATCATTACGACCGGCGGCACTTACGGCGATGGCTGGCTGGTAACGTCCGGCCTCATCGACGGCGATCTGGTGATTGTCGAAGGCCTGCAGAAAGTCAAGCCGGGCGCGCCGGCAAAAATTGCCGCTGCCGCACCTGCTGGCGCTACACCTGCTGGCGCTGCGGCACCTGCCACCCCGGCCGCTGCAAAAAGCGCTCCTTAATTCAGCGCCTCATTCAAGGAGCCCACACCTATGTTGTCACGCTTTTTCATCGACCGCCCCATCTTTGCGTGGGTCGTCGCCATCGTCATCATGCTCGCCGGTGTCCTGGCGATCATGAGCCTGCCGATTGCGCAGTACCCGGCCATCGCGCCGCCGTCGATCTCCATTTCCGGCACCTACCCAGGTGCTTCCGCCAAGACAGTGGAAGACGCCGTCACCCAGGTCATCGAACAGAAGATGAAGGGCATTGACGGTCTGTCGTACATGTCGTCGTCGTCCGACTCGGCCGGCGGCATCAGCCTGACGCTGACGTTCAAGAGCGGCACCAATCCTGACATCGCCCAGGTGCAGGTGCAAAATAAACTGCAACTGGCCACGCCGCTGCTGCCGAACGAAGTGACGCAGCAGGGTCTCGTGGTTGCCAAAGCTACCAAGAACTTCCTGATGGTGCTTGGCTTCGTCTCCGAAGACGGCAGCATGAAGCAGGCCGACATTGGCGACTACGTCAGTGCCAGCGTCCTCGACCCGATCTCGCGCGTCGAAGGCGTGGGCGACGTCCAGAACTTCGGCTCGCAATACGCGATGCGGATCTGGCTCGACCCGGCCAAGCTGCAGAGTTTCCAGCTGACCCCGGCCGATGTCATCACTGCCGTCAGTGCGCAAAATACAGAGGTATCTGCCGGTGAACTGGGCGGCTTGCCATCCGTCAAAGGCCAGCAGCTGAACGCAACCATCACGGCGCAAAGCCGCCTGCAGACTGCCGAACAATTCGGCGCAATCCGCCTGAAAACCAGCGCAAACGGCGCCACCACCTATCTGCGTGATGTGGCGCGCATGGAACTGGGCAGCGAGAGCTACCGCGTGCTGGCCCGTTTCAACGGCAAGCCTGCCTCCGGCCTCGCCATCAAACTGGCGACCGGCGCCAACGCGCTCGATACCGCCAAGGCCGTCAACGCAAAAATCGCCCAGATGAGCAAACAGTTCCCGGCCGGCCTGAAAGCCGTCACCGCGTTCGACACCACGCCATTCGTCACGCTGTCGATCGAAGAAGTGGTGAAAACGCTGCTCGAAGCGATCGTGCTGGTGTTCCTGGTGATGTATCTGTTCCTGCAAAACTTCCGCGCCACGATCATTCCGACGCTGGCCGTCCCGGTCGTGCTGCTGGGTACCTTCGGCATCCTGTCGGCACTCGGTTACTCGATCAACACGCTGACGATGTTCGCGATGGTGCTGGCCATCGGCCTGCTGGTCGACGATGCCATCGTGGTGGTGGAAAACGTCGAGCGGATCATGTCCGAAGAAGGCCTGTCGCCGGTCGACGCGACCCGCAAATCGATGGGTGAAATCACCGGCGCGCTGGTCGGTATCGCGCTGGTCCTGTCGGCCGTGTTCGTGCCGATGGCGTTTTTCGGTGGTTCCACCGGCGTGATTTATCGCCAGTTCTCGATCACGATTGTCTCGGCGATGGTGCTGTCGGTCATTGTCGCGATGGTCTTTACGCCGGCCTTGTGCGCCACGTTCCTGAAACCCGTCGAAAAAGGCCACAAGGCCCATACCACCGGCTTCTTCGGCTGGTTTAACCGCAATTTCGACAAGGGCACGACCAAATACCAGGGGTTTGTCGGCACGCTGATCAAGCGTGGCGGGCGCGTGATGATCGTGTTTGCGGTCCTGATCGGCGTGTTGGTGTTCGTGTTCATGCGCCTGCCGTCGTCGTTCCTGCCGGAAGAAGACCAGGGCGTGATGTTTTCCCAGATGCAGCTGCCCACCGGCGCGACCCAGGAGCGCACTTTGAAGGTCATCGCCCAGGTGGAAAAATATTTCCTGGAAAATGAAAAAGCCAACGTCGCGTCGGTGTTCTCGGTGGCAGGCTTCAGTTTTTCGGGCAATGGCCAGAACAGCGGCATGGCGTTCGTGCGGATGAAGGACTGGTCCGACCGTGGCGGCAAGGACCAGAAGGTGAATGCCATCGTCGGCCGCGCCATGGGCTACTTCTCGCAGATCAAGGACGGCATGGTGTTCGCGTTTGCGCCGCCGGCCGTGCTGGAACTGGGTAACGCCAGCGGTTTCGATTTGCAGCTGCAGGACACCGGCGCGCTCGGTCACGAAGCGTTGATGAACGCCCGTAACCAGTTGCTTGGCATGGCTGCGCAGAGCAAGATCGTCACGGCCGTGCGTCCGAACGGCATGGAAGACACGCCGCAATACAAGATCACCATCGACCAGCAGAAAGCCAGTGCGCTCGGCCTGACGGTGGCCGATGTGAATGCGGTGCTGTCGACCGGCTGGGGCAGCGCGTACATCAACGACTTCGTCGACCGCGGCCGCGTCAAAAAAGTGTATATCCAGGGCGAGCCGAGCGACCGGATGAAGCCGGAAGACCTCGACAAGTGGACGGTGCGTAACAGCACCGGCGAGATGGTACCGTTTTCAAGCTTTGCCACCGGCAAGTGGATTTACGCGTCGCCGCGCCTGGAACGCTACAACGGCATTTCGTCGGCAAACATCCAGGGCAGCCCGGCACCGGGCCAGAGCTCGGGCGCCGCGATGGCCGAGATGGAAAAGCTGATGGCCAAACTGCCGCCGGGTATCGGTTACGAGTGGACGGGTTTGTCGGTGGAAGAACGTGCCGCCGGCAACCAGACCACGCAGCTGTACGGCATCTCGCTGCTGATCGTGTTCCTGTGCCTGGCTGCGCTGTATGAAAGCTGGTCGATCCCGTTCTCGGTGCTGCTGATCGTGCCGCTGGGCGTGCTCGGCACGGTGCTGGCCACGTCGATATTCGGCCTGTCGAACGATGTGTATTTCCAGGTGGGATTGTTGACGGTGGTCGGCCTGGCGGCGAAAAACGCCATCCTGATTGTCGAGTTTGCGAAGGACTTGCAGGACTCCGGCGTCGAACTGGTCGACGCGACGCTACAGGCCGTACATATGCGTCTGCGGCCGATCCTGATGACGTCGATCGCGTTCGGTCTCGGCGTCTTCCCGCTGGCTATTTCCAGTGGCGCCGGCTCCGGCAGCCAGAACGCCATCGGTATCGGCGTGCTGGGCGGAATGCTGACCGCCACCCTGCTGGGCATCTTCTTTGTGCCGGTGTTCTTCGTGCTGGTGCGTGGACGCTTCAGCAAAAAGAAAGACCCGAAAAAAGATGACGCACCAAAGAATGTTGATGAGGTAAAAGCATGAAATTGACTATTTTCACGATTGCCGCTGCGGCCACGCTGGCCGGTTGCAGCCTGGCGCCGGTGTACGAACGCCCGGCCGCGCCGGTGGCCCCGGCGTTTCCGGTGGGCGCTGCCTACCAGGGCGTGCCGGTGGCGCCGTCGAACGCCACGCCGGTGGCGCAAATCGCCTGGCGCGATTATTTCTCCGACGCTGATCTGCGCCAGGTAATCGCGCTGGCGCTGGCGAACAACCGCGACCTGCGCGTGTCGGCGCTGAACATCGAAGCGGCCAGAGCGCAGTACGACATCCAGCGCGCGGCGCTGCTGCCGTCGCTGTCGGCGAACGTTTCCGAGACGGCCAGCCGCACGCCAGGCAGCGTCATCAGGAACACGGCGGGCAGTGCTGGCGGAACCAACGCCGGCGCCACCGCGAGCGCAAGCGGCGCGTACATCAGCCACACCTATTCCGGTGGCCTGGCGCTGGCGTCGTACGAGCTCGATTTCTTCGGCAAGCTGCGCAACCTGTCGCAGGCCGGCCTGGAAACTTACCTGGGCACCGAAGAAGCGCGCCGCGCGCAGCAAATTGCGCTGGTGTCGCAGGTGGCCATCGCCTACGCCACGCTGGTGGCGGACCAGCAGCGCCTGACACTTGCCGCGGACACGGTCGCCAGCCAGCAGACCAGTTTCGAGCTGAGCAAAAAGCGTCAGGCTGCCGGCGCCACCAGCGGCGTCGATGTCTACGATGCGCAAACCTCGGTGGAAACCGCGCGCAGCGACCTGGCGGTGTACACGGCCCAGGTGGCCATCGACGTGAACGCGTTGACGCTGTTGGTGGGCAGCACCCTGCCCCCGAGTTTTCAGCCGCAGGGCGAACTGGATACGGTCACGACGATGGCGGCCATTCCGGCCGGTCTGCCGTCGGACCTGCTGCAGTCGCGCCCCGACATCCTGCAGGCCGAGCGCACCTTGCGCGCGGCGAACGCCAACATCGGCGTGGCGCGCGCCGCGTTCTTCCCGAGCATTTCGCTGACGGCCTCCGGTGGCAGCCAGAGCACCAGCCTGTCCGGCTTGTTCAAGGGCGGCTCCGGCGCGTGGAGTTTCGCGCCATCGATCAACTTGCCGATTTTCGACGGTGGTGTGAACCGTGCCAACCTGGCCATTGCGCGGGTCGACGACCGCATCGCCGTGGCGAATTACGAAAAAGCCATCCAGACCGCGTTCGGCGAAGTGTCCGATGCGCTGGCCACGCGCGGCACCATCGACGCGCGCGTGAATGCGCAGACCGCCCTGGTGGAGGCGGCAACGAAAAGCTACCGCATCTACGAGGCGCGCTACAAGCTGGGCGCCGACACTTACCTGAACTCGCTGCTGGCACAACGCACCTTGTACACTGCGCAGCAAGGTCTCATCACCGCGCGCCTGGCGCGTGCGTCGAATGCCGTGACCTTGTACAAAGTGTTGGGCGGTGGCTGGCAGCCTGAGACTATTGGTAGAAACGGTTGACGCGCGGGGCGCGCGCAGTGCGACAATGCGTCCTGCGTGCGCGTTCCCCGGCATCCGCCGCAGCACCATAAAAATAAAGAGACAGACAGCATGGGTACTATCATCAAACGTACGACCGATCCCGAGCGCGCGCAAGGTCGCCGCACGCAGGTGCTGGACGCGGCTGCTGTGTGTTTTGCGCGCAGCGGCTTTCACGGTGCCAGCATGGCCCAGATTTCGAAACAGGCCGGCATGAGCGCCGGCCATATCTATAATTATTTCGACAGCAAGGACGCGATCATCATGGCGTTCGTGGCCATCCGCG
The DNA here is from genome assembly GCA_030853745.1 of Pseudomonadota bacterium. Taxonomy (GTDB): domain Bacteria; phylum Pseudomonadota; class Gammaproteobacteria; order Burkholderiales; family Burkholderiaceae_D; genus JALYUM01. The sequence continues at coordinate 65,621 of JALYUM010000205.1, forward strand.
TCGATGAGGTGACGCACAAGCTGGCCAACGTCAGCCAGCAGGCCGACCCGCTGGCGTTCATGGTGGAGCAGCTCGACGACATCGTCGCCGAACATCTCGACAGCAGCTACTGGGGGCTGTCGCTGGAGATTTTCGCCGAGGCCGCCCGTAATCCGGTGATTGCCACGGCCCTGCAGGAAGCCGACGCCGACGCGCGCGGCCGCGTGCACGCGCTGCTCGCGCGTGGGCGGGAACAGCGCGGCCTGGCATACGACGACGCCACCATTGCCGCCCGCACCGAGGCCATGATCACGATGTTCAATGGCCTGCCGCTGCGCGCTTTGCATCATCCGGAACTTGACCGCGCCGGCATGGTCGACGCGCTTGGCGTGGCGATGAAAGCGCTATTGATGAGCTAAGCTGCGCTGCACATTGACTTGGCCGTGCAAGCCAAATAATATCGATTCCGTCGCATCGATAT
>JALYUM010000004.1 GCA_030853745.1 Pseudomonadota bacterium
GAATAAATCGCCGATGTGCGGCAACACCATTTGCCAGGACCGCCGCTTCATGGTGCGGGGCATGCCGAAACTGGAAGCGTTTTTCCACTACCGCAACCTGGATGTGTCGACGCTGAAAGAATTGTGCCGCCGCTGGAAGCCGGAACTGGCGTCCGGTTTCAAAAAGCACCAGAAGCACACGGCGCTGGCTGACATCATCGAGTCGATCGAAGAGCTGAAGTACTACCGCGAACATTTCATCAAGCTGTAATGTTCGCATCATAAAAAAACCGGCAACTGCCGGTTTTTTAACGCTTACTGCACGCGCGTGAAATTTACCGGGATCCATTCGTAGCCCTTGCCCTTGACGCGCAAGTGGCCCATGCCGGGGAACGGCAAGTGGGCGCCGGCAATCACGTACCCGCCGGCAGCTGCTGCATCGAACTCTTTTTTACGCGATGCATACGCGGCGCGGGTGTCGCTGTCGAAGTTGATGGTCACGGTTGGATTGTCCATCTGCACGGCGGCCACGTGGATCAAATCGCCCACCAGCTGCAGTTTCTGGCCGCGGCTTTCGATGAAATACGTGGTGTGGCCCGGCGTATGGCCTTTGTCGGCACGTGCAGTGATGCCTGGCACCAGTTCGACATCGCCCTCGAACGCCTTGTATTTGCCGGCCTGCACATACGGATTCACCGAACCCATTGCGCCCTGGAAGAAGCCTTTTTTGCTGGCGTCTGCCTTGTTCATGTTCGCTTCGCTGAGCCAGTAATCGGATTCGATTTTGGCGGCGCGCACGATGGCATTGGGGAAGGTGCGCTGGCCGGCTGTCATCAGGCCACCGACGTGGTCCGGGTGCATGTGGGTGATGTAGATTTCATCGACCTGGTCCGGCGTGTAGCCCGAGGCTTTCAGGTTCGCCAGCATCTTGCCAAGCGTCGGGCCGAACAACGTGCCGGCGCCGGTGTCGACCAGCACCAGCTTCGTGCCGGTGTTGATCAGGTAAGTATTGTCGGACGTTTCCAGCGGACTTTTCAGGAAAGACTTGGCCAGCGCTGCATCGATAGTGGCTTTCTTTTCCTGCAGCAGCGTGTCGACCGGCAGGTCAACCGTGCCGTCGCTGACGGCGGTCACTTCGAAGTCGCCCACCATGGTGCGGAAATAACCCTGGCCCTGGGTTTTTGCGAAGGGCGCAGCGGCCATCGCGGGGGCGCTGAATGTGGCAGTGATAACGCTGGCAAGGGCCAGTAGTTTAAGCGTGTAATTCATCTTTTTATCCTTGTTGAATGGTGCCGACATGAAGTAGGGGAGTTGCTGTTTCGAATCGTACCCGAAATAAAAAAGCCCGGCGACTGCCGGGCTTCGATGTCAAAGAGAACGATTATTTCTTGAAAGCTTTCATCAAACCATCGGCTGCGTACTGCTCGGCATCCTTGGCTTTCGGCACAACCGCGCCCATGCCAAAAAATTCGTGGGTCACGCCGTTGTACAGCTTGTAGTCGACCTTGACGCCGGCTTTTTTCAGCGCGTCAGCGTAGGCTTTGCCTTCCGACATCAGCGGATCGATTTCAGCGGCGACGATGGTTGCTGCTGGCAAGCCTTTCAGGTCGGCATTCTTCAGCGGCAGGGCCATCGGGCTCTTTGGATCGGCGGCGTAGTGCTTGAAGAACCATTCCATCATTGGCTTGTTGAGTGGCTTGGCGGCGGCGTTCGTCACGTACGATGGGCGCGTCATGTCATTGTCGACAACAGGATAGACCAGCAACTGGTGCACTGGTGCGGTGGCTTTCTTGTCACGCGCCATGATGGACACGACCGTGGCCAGGTTGCCGCCGGCGCTCTCGCCGCCGACTGCCACGCGGGTTGGGTCGCCGTTGAATTCCTTGGCGTGTTCCAGCGTCCAGGTGTAGGCAGCGTACGCATCGTTGGCTGCAGCAGGAAACTTGTTTTCAGGAGCGCGGTGGTAATCGGCCGAGACGATGATGGCCTTGGCCATTTTTGCCAGCGCGCGTGGCGAGGCGTCGTAGACCATGGTGTCGGCAATCACGAAGCCGCCGCCGTGGTAGTACACCATGACCGGGAACGGGCCTTTGCCTTCAGGCGTGTAGATGTGGACCGGGAAGTCGCCGGTTGGGCCCTTGACCATCATGTCCTTGACCGTTACGCCAGCTTCAGGGGCGGTGCTCTTGCCCATGTCGGTCAATACTTTCTTGACCGCATCGGCGGGCGTCGGCTGCTTGCGTGCTTCTTCCGGGGTCAGCGTTTCGATCGGCTTGCCGCCCAGCGATGCCAACGCGTCGAGCACTTTTTGCATGTGGGCGTCGGCTTTTGGCGGCGTGGAAGGGGCAGCGGCAAATGCAGCGCCGGCGCACAGCATGGTGCCGAGGGCGAGGGTGGTCAGTTTGAGGGCACGCGTCATATTGTAAAGCTCCGTAAGTGAGATCGACGATCACGCACAATGCGCTGTTGTCAATTTGTTCACTTAAGCATAATGATGCGGCCCTGACTGGTATGTACGCTGACGAACACTTTCACGCATGCGCGTGAGAATGTGTGATTTTCAGCCGTGCTTATTCCGCCGCGTCGGCGCCGCAGCATTTTTTGAACTTCTTGCCGCTGCCGCAAGTGCATTCGTCGTTGCGGCCGACTTTTGGCTCGTCGCGGCGCACGGTTTGCACGGCGGCTTTGCGCAGCGGCACCCAGAATTTGTAAATGGACGGCAGGTTCGCTTCGATCTCGAGCGCGAGCTTGTGGCCCAGCACCGGGGTGTCGACTTCTTTCAATTCTTCTTCTTCAATTTCATCGGCGCCCAGCAGGTAGATAGGACGCATCAGAGGCGCCAGATCGGATTCCCAGATCGGGTTCCACGAACCCGGGCGCAACTCCATGCCTTCCCAGAAACCCCAGGTCCAGGCTTCGCCGTCGATCAGCGTGTCACCGTTGTGTTCGGCCTCGCAGAACAGCGGCTCGAATTCTTTTGGCGCCACTTCGAACGTTACCAGCACTTCGTTCATGAAGCGCATGATCAGGTTGACGATGGTCTCTTCTTCCTTGGCATTCTTCCACTTCGGCGCGTTGGCGCCATCCTCGCCCCAGACGTGCGGCAGCCACTCGGCCGGCATGATGGTTTCCGGACCAATGGCAATGGCGGTGAGGAAACCATGCAGCGTGTCCATTGTCATCGTGTCTTCCGGCGTGCGGTCGGACAGCAGGAATTTATCGAGGGTATTGAATTCGGCTTCGGAAAGGGGCTGGTCGAGTTGCATGTAGGGCTCTTTTAAGATTGGTGCGGAAGGCGCCAGTGTAACGCGTCGCGTCGCTGCTGGCCTGTGAAACTTGGCCGCAGGTCTTACAATGGGTCGATGAACCCAGACTCTTCCAGTAACTTGCAGCATCCTTTCGAGCGCCTCGATCCCGATTGTGTCCTCGACGCGGTCGACAGTGTCGGTCTGTTCGGCGATGGTCGCCTGCTGGCGCTGAACAGTTACGAAAATCGCGTCTATCAGGTAGGCCGCGAAGAGGGCGACCCGGTCGTCGTGAAGTTTTATCGTCCGGACCGGTGGAGCGATGCCGCCATCCTGGAAGAGCACGCTTTTGTCGCGCAACTGGCCGAGGCGGAGCTGCCGGTGGTGGCGCCCAGCGTCCTGCACGGCGCCACCTTGCACACTTTCAAGGATTTTCGGTTCACCGTGTTTCCGCGCCGCGGTGGCCGCGCGCCGGAACTGGGCGACCCGGCCACGCTCGAATGGATGGGGCGCTTCATCGGGCGCATCCACGCCATCGGCGCATTGACGCCGTACGCGGAGCGCCCGACGCTTGACCCGAATATTTTTGGCCACGTGCCGCGGGCATTTGTGCTGGAGCATAATTTCATTCCTGACGAACTGGTGGCTGCGTATGCCAGCGTCAGCGCGCAGGCGCTCGAGGGCGTTGCGCGCTGTTACGAGCGCGCGGGTGACGTAGCGCTGATTCGGCTGCATGGCGATTGCCATGGTGGCAATGTGTTGTGGACTGACGACGGTCCGCATTTCGTCGATTTCGACGACAGCCGCATGGGGCCGGCAGCACAGGATCTCTGGATGCTGCTGTCGGGCGAGCGTCACGAGATGGTGGGCCAACTGGCCAGCGTGCTGGCGGGGTACGAAGATTTTTGCGATTTCGATCCGCGCCAGTTATATTTGTTCGAGGCGTTGCGCACGCTGCGCCTGATCCATTATTCGGCCTGGCTGGCCATGCGCTGGGACGATCCGGCATTTCCGCGGGCCTTCCCGTGGTTCAACACGCAGCGCTACTGGCAAGACCGCATCCTGGAATTGCGCGAGCAGGTAGCGTTGATGGACGAGCCGCCGTTGTGGCCCGTCTGATCGCCAGAAAAAAAGTTGATCTTTGGAATTAAGCGGCTTTCGCCACGCTGATCGGCGCGCCGTTCAGTTGACGGTCGCGCGATAATGCACCAAGGGCGTTTTGATAACGCCACACTTCGCCGAGAGAACACGATGGAACCGGTACTGCCACCAGACGATGACACCAATCTCACCATCAGCCTGCCTGCTCCGGGCCGGCCGATGGACGTGAACGCGATCAAGGAAGCGATTGCGCGCGTCGAGGCGGAAGCCAAAGCATCGTTCGCCGCGGAAAACCGGGTCCACGCCGAATCGCGCGCGCGCACGATGGCCGAAGAGCGCGCAGCAATGGATGCCCAGGCGGCGGCGGCCGCACTGGCCAGCGCGCAGGCATCGGAAGACGCCATCGAAGCCAATCGTGATCGACTGGAAACCTTGCGCGCCGCGTCGGTCGCCAGCGCCGAACGCCTGGAAGCTGTGCGTCAGGAAACTGCCGATTTGCGCGCGCGCGTCGAAGCCGACACCCACGTCCGCCTGGCGGCCGAAGCGCGCGGCCGACAGGAAGAAGAAAACCGCAGGCGCGCCGCCGAACTGGCCGAATCCGATGCCAGACTGGCATTAAAAGCTGCCCGCGCCACCGATGACCTGATGGCCGAAACCGAACAGGCGCGTCTGCAGGCTGCGGAGCGCGTCGCCGCAGTGCACGCTGCGCGCGAAGAAGTGCTGCACGGCGCCAGTGCCGATGCGCGCGTGGCCATCATGGCGCGCGAGCGCGAGCGTCAGGCCAAGGGCGCGCGTCAGACGTCCGAACTGCTGGCCCAGGCAGAAGCCGAAGCCCTCGAGTTGACGGTCCAGCGCGAGCGGGCCGACCAGATTGCCCTGTCGGCGGCCTTTGCGCGCGCTGCAGCCGAAGCGCAGGCGCTCGAAGAAGCGCGCGCGCTGGCCCATTTGGAGCAGGAGCGCGAAGCCATCGCACTGGCCCAGGCCGAGTCCGAACGCGCGGCCGCCACGTCGCTGCATCTGCGCATGGACACCGAAAAAGAATTGCGCGATGCCGCCGTGCACCGGCAGCGCCTTGAACACATGGCCGCTGCCGGCGCGGAAGCCCGTCGTACTGCCGAAGCCAATATCCTGGCTGCCACCGAAGCGCGCATCAGCGCCGACAAGCGCCTGCGCGACGTCGCGGTAGTGCGTGCCGCTGCCGAGGAAGACGCCGCGGCGCAGGTGAATGTCCGCCTGGCTGCGGAAGAGCTGGCTACCGAACAGGCACGCCAGCGCAGCGCGGCCGATATCGCCGCAGCCGCTGCAGCGCAGGCCGAAGAACAGGAACACGTGCGCGCGCACGCCCTGGCCGACGAGCGCGCCGCGCTGGCCCGTGCGGCGGCTGCTGCGCTGGCCGCAACAAACGATGCCGAACAGGCTGCTGTTGCTGCGCTGGCAGCGCAGGTGGCAGAGCAGGAAACCGCAGCCAGCCTGGCGCGCGACCGCGCTGCGGCCGCTGCCGTGCTGGCCGATGCCGAGCGCGAACGGGTGGCCGCAGAACACGCTGCCCTCGAACAATTGACTGCCAAGCTGGCCAGAGAACAGGCGTTGACCGCAGCCGCGCAGGCCCGCGCCAGTGCCGAGGCGGAGCAAGCTGCGCTGTTCGCACGCCAGGCCAACGCCGAACAGGCGCTAGCCGCTGCCCAGGCCGGCGCGATCGACGCGGCCCGTGCCGCTGCGTTGCATGCGGAGCAGGAAGCCGAGCAGCAGGAGTCGGTCACCATTTCCCTGTTGGCGCAGCAGGAGGCCGCTGCCGAACTGGTGCGTGTGCAGGCCGAGCGTGCGGCCACCGAACAGCAAACATTGGCGCTGGCCGAAGAACAACTGGCGGCTGCCTGTGCCAGTGCGGATGCCGAAAAAGCTGCGTTGCGCCTGATTGCCGAAAAGCTGGCAGAGCAGCGCGAGAAAACCAGCGCCGACCTGCGCGCCAACCAGGCCATCGCCGATCGCCTCGCTGCTGAAAAAGCTGCCGTGGCTGCAGCCATGCAGCGTGTGGCGACGGAGCAAGAAGGGCGCGATCTGGCGCAGCAAAGAGAAGGTGTCGAGCAAGTTGCTGCGCAGGCAGCGCTGGACAAGCGCAACGCCCAGCGCGTGCTGCTGGAAACCGCGCAGGCACATGCCGAGCTGCAGCAAAAAGCAGCTGCTGCCACCGAGGCGATGGCAGCGGCGCGCGCCAGTTTGCTGGCGCTGGAAACTGCCAATCACGCGCAGCAGGTTGCCGCGCTTGCTGCCGCGCAGCAGGCGGTGGGCGTGCGCTCCGAAGAAGCCCAGTACCGCGCCGTTTCGGAAGACATGACGCGCAAGGTGCTGGGCAAATTTACCCAGTCATCGTCGGCAGGACAGGCCATCGTGCGCCTGAACGATATTCTGCAGGACGACAGGACAAAATAGGCGCGGCAGGCGCGGTAAGAGAAATCCTGCTGGACGTCAGAACAGCTAGCCGAAATAAAAAAGCCGCCGGCCTCGCAAGGGGCCGGCGGCTTTTTTCTGATGGCGGCGATTACGGCAGTACAGCCACTTTGGTTGCGAAATACGAGGTTTCACCGAAGCATTCGGTTGGCACGCCACGGTGCTCCGCATACGCCAGCTGCACCCGCTTGCCCATCGCTGCCTGCATCTGGCCGACCACGGCCGGATCACGCACCGAGAAGATGAACCGTTCGGGAATCGCGCCCGGCATGCTCGACAGCAGAATTTCGCCTTCCCAGGTCTTGCACAGCCAGCCCTTGCGCGAAAACTTTTGCAGGTAACCGGCACGGTCGCCTTCCGAATAAGCGAACGACAAGCTCATCCATGTGTACAGCAAAAACAGCGCCAGCGCGGCGACAAGAATGGCAACCACGATGGCGATGCCACGTTTTGGATGAGTGATAGGCATGAGCTCAGTCAGTAGTATTCAGTAAGCAGTCGATGGATCAGGCGTTCACGCCGTACGAGCGTGCCAGTGGGCCCAGGCCGCCTTTGTAACCCTGGCCGACTGCGCGGAATTTCCATTCGCTGCCGGCACGATACAGTTCGCCGAAAATCATGGCGGTTTCCACCGAGCCGTCTTCCGACAGGTCGTAGCGTGCCAGTTCTTTTTCGCCATCGGCGTTCAGGCAGCGGATGTAGGCGCGCGAGACCATGCCGAAGTTCTGGTTGCGCGATTCGGCTTCGTGAATGGTGACCGAGACGGCCAGACGATCGATTTCGGCCGGTACTTTGGACAGGTCGACCACCATTTGCTCGTCGTCGCCGTCGCCGGTGCCGCTCCGGTTGTCACCGGTGTGGGTGACCGAACCATCGGTCGATTTCAGGTTGTTATAAAAGATGAAATCGCTGTCGGCGCGGACTTTGCCGTCGGCCTTCAGCAGGAACGCGCTGCCGTCGAGGTCGAATTCGGCGCCGTCGGTGGCGCGTGGGTCCCAGCCCAGGCCGATAATCACGCGGGTCAGGCCGGGTGCTTCTTTGGACAGGTTGACGTTGCCGCCTTTTTGCAGACTGATTGCCATGGTAATTCCTTTATAAAAGTGAAAAAAGCCTACGCGGTGCCCGGATGATCGGACGCGCCGGCCAACTGCTGTTTCTTGTAGCGGATCGACGACCAGAGCGACACCAGGATGAACGCGATGCCGGACAGGCCCGTGAACCATTCGGCAATGTCGTACTGCACGCTGGCAAACATGATCAATGCCAGGATGCCGATGGCGTAGTGCGCGCCGTGCTCCAGATACACAAATTCTTCCAGCGTGCCTTTGTGCACGAGAAACACCGTCAACGAACGTACGAACATGGCGCCGATGGCCAGGCCCAGCATGATGATGACGACGTCGTTCGTAATGGCAAAAGCGCCAATCACGCCATCGAAACTGAAGGAGGCATCCAGCACTTCGAGGTAGATGAAGCCGCCGATGCTGCCCTGCGAAATCATTTTACCAATACCTGGTTCGGATTCCTCTTCCTCCAGCAAACTGCTGAGCCAGTCGACGCCGACGTACACCATCACGCCGACCACGCCGGCCACCATGACCGAACGCTGGCGCGCTTCCGGCATCAGGCTCATCGCGACAAATACGGCGCCCAGCGTCAGCAGGATGGCCAGGCCTTCGCTGCCGAACTGGCCCACCTTCTGTTCGATCCAGCCCAGCCAGTGGAGTTCCTTCTCGTCGTCAAACAAAAAGTTCAGGAACACCAGCAGCAGGAAGGCGCCGCCGAACGCTGCCACTTCAGCGTGTTTTTCCGTCAGGTGACGCGAATATTCCACTGGCGTATTGATGGCCATGTGCCACACGTCGATCATGCCGAGGCCAGTTGCCACGGAGACGATCACCAGCGGAAACAGCAGACGCATGCCGAACACCGCCACCAGGATGCCGACGGTGAGAAACAGCTTGCGCCAGAATTCGTTCCAGTGCCGCAGCACCGAAGCGTTGACCACGGCATTGTCGAACGAAAGCGACACTTCCAGTACGCCCAGCACGGCCGTGATCCACAGGGCCTGCAGCATGGCGTGCACCCCGCCGTGGGTGTAGCCCCACCAGCCGGCCAGGGTCATCAGTACGATCGTCACCGCGAAAGAGAGCTTGAAATGTTGCATGCATCGTTCCTTGAAGTTGGCGAATTCGCCACAATGCCAAATATTAACCGTTTCCAGCCCATCCGCGCAGCTAGCGCGATACTTTTAGGCACGGACTTCTGGGATAATTCGCACGGCATTCTGGCCGCACCACTCATCTGGCATCTAGCCTGCTACGGCCTTCACCGATTGGAACTACTGCATGGATTTGTCATATCTTCTTACCCCGCTGTTGACCTGGCTCGTCGTTGGCCCGATCAAATTCCTCATTACCAGCGTGCGCCAGCGTCGCCTGGCGTTCAATCTGGTTGGCAATGGCGGCTTTCCCAGCAATCACAGCGCCGTGGTCACCAGCATGGCGACACTGATTGCGCTGCACGAAGGCATTGGCCATCCTGCATTTGGCGTGGCGGTGACGCTGGCGTTTATCGTCATGATCGATGCCAATAGCCTGCGCCAGCATGTCGGACGCCATGCTGCAGCCATCAACCGTCTCGCCGCTGCAAGTAATGCCGACGCAGTGCCGGCCGCCGCAAGTACTGCCGCCGCAGCGCCGGCCACTGGCCAGCACGTGCACTTGCGCGAACGCATGGGGCACACGCTGGTCGAAATTGGTGGCGGTATTGTCACCGGTATTGCGATGGGTCATTTGATCTACTGGTTGCTGGTCCCGCATTGAAGGTTTCTTGCGGCCGGTTGATCGCGCACACATGCAGTTCATCGCGCCAGCATGCACTTCAGGCATCGAAATCCGCAGTATGCATGCTAGTCAGTTGACTAGGAGTAATGTCTGAAACATACTGCTCGCTGATTAAGATTGCCCATTTTATAAGACGTCAAGTTCATTCCCGGAGAACACCATGCTGCGCAAATCCCTCCTCGTTCTGGCCATTGCTTCGGCGCTCGTCGCCTGTGGCAAAGAAGCCAAGGACTCCGCCAAGCCAGCCAGCGCGAGCGCCAGTGCCAGTGCAGTAGCCGCACTCGACAAGGATGGCAAGCCGGTGGCCCCTGTCAAATTATTGGTGGCGCCCGAGGATTTGCTGACCATCTCGTCGAGCGCGCTGGCCTCCGGCCCGGTCGTGACCGGTTCGGTGCAGCCTGAACGCAAGGCCGATCTGCGCGCGGAAGTGTCGGCCATCGTGATACAGGTCATGAAGGAAAACGGCGAGACAGTGAAACGCGGCGATGTGCTGTTGCGCCTTGACGACACCTCGATCCGGGACGGCCTGACATCGGCCGAATCGTCGCTGACGTCGTCGGCGCAGGCACTCGACCAGGCCAATCGCCAGCTCGAACGCCTGAAGACGCTGCGCGCTTCCGGCATGACGTCGGCGTCGGCACTCGATGATGCTGAAGTACGCCGCAACAGCGCACTTTCCGAAGTATCGGCAGCGAAAGCCCGCGCCGTGGCGGCCCGCCAGCAACTTGCCAGAACCACCGTGCGTGCGCCGTTCGACGGCGTGGTCAGCGACCGCAAGGTGTCGAACGGCGACACCGCCGCCATCGGCAAGGAACTGTTGAAAGTCATCGATCCAAGCAGCATGCGCTTCGAAGGGCGCGTCTCGGCCGACACCATCAGCGCGGTAAAAATCGGCCAGAAAGTCAATTTCCGCATCAACGGTTATGGCGACCAGCAATTTGCCGGCGTCGTCCGCCGCATCGACCCGGCCGCGAATGCAGTCACACGCCAGGTTGAAGTGCTGGTGGGTTTTGCCAACGATGTCCAGCCGAAGGTGTCGGGCCTGTACGCGGAAGGGCGCATCGATGCCGACACGTCCGCTGCGCTGATGCTGCCCGAGAGCGCCTTGGTGCGCGCCGGTGATGAGGCCTATGCTTGGTCGGTCAAAGGCAACAAGCTGGTGAAATCCACACTGGGTCTCGGCCTGCGCGATGCGCGTACCGGCAATTACGTGGTGCGCACCGGCCTGGCTGCCGGCGACCAGGTGATGCGCAACCCGAATTCGAGCATGAAAGATGGCCAATCGGTTGAGCTGGCAGCTGCCAAAGTAGCCAGTGCCGCTGCCCTGACGCAAGGGAAATAAGCCATGTTCCTGTCCAATTTCAGTATCAAACGGCCGGTCGCGACGATTGTCCTGATCCTGGCGATGATGTGCCTGGGCCTGATGGCGCTCAAGAAACTCCGCGTCAACCAGAACCCGGACGTCGAAGTGCCGTTCATTCTGGTGACAATTCCCTACCCGGGTGCGTCGCCTGAAACAGTCGAGCGCGAAATCGTCAACCGGCTCGAGAAATCGATGCAGAGCATTACCGGCGTGACCGAAGTGAACTCGAGCGCCGATGAAGGTTCGGCCACGATCTTCATGCAGTTCAATTTCAAACGCAACCTGATCGAAGCGTCGGATGATGTGCGCAACGCCATCGCCGCGGTGCGCTACAAGTTGCCGGTCGAGATGCGCGAGCCAATTCTGCGCCGCATCGATCCGGCCGCCCAGCCGATCATGAACCTGGCGTTTTCATCGACCAGCCAGAGCCACGCAGCCATCTCGCGCTACGCCGAAGATGTGCTGGCAGACCGTTTTCGCGGCATCGAAGGCGTCTCGACAGTGACCGTCAACGGCTCGCTGAAGCGCGAACTGTCGGTGTTGCTGCGCGCAGAAAAACTGCGTGAATACAATGTGTCGGCCGGCGATGTGGTCACGGCCCTGCGCAACCAGAACACCAATGCGCCGGTCGGCAAGGTGCGCGGCTCGCTTGACGAAAAAAGTATCCGCCTGGTGGGCCGCATTGAGCGCCCGGAAGATTTTCAGGACGTCGTCGTCAAGCGCAGCGGGGAGCAGATTGTGCGCCTGGGGCAAGTGGCCGAAATCAAGGATGGCTTTGCCGATATCGACGGTCTGTCGATCCGCAGCGGCCGCCCCAACGTCGGCATCCAGATCGCGCGTTCGCGTGACGCCTCGACCGTATCGGTGGCCAAGGGTGTCCGCGAACTGGTTACCGAAATCAACAAGACGCTGCCGGCCGGCACGACCCTCGAAGTCACCCGCGACGGCGGTATCGATTCGCAGCGCAGCCTGAACAATGTGATCGAGTCGCTGATATTTGGCGCCGTGCTGACCATTTTCGTGGTGTACGCGTTCCTCAACTCGTGGCGCTCGACCTTGATTACGGCATTGTCGTTGCCGACCTCGGTACTGGCGGCATTCATTGCGGTGTGGCTGTGCGGTTTCACGCTGAACTTCATGACCTTGCTCGGGCTGTCGCTGGCCATTGGCGTGCTGATCGACGATGCTATCGTGGTGCGCGAAAACATCGTGCGTCACATGCAGAACGGTTCTGACCGCCGCACCGCCGCGCTGGAAGGCACGGCCGAAATTGGCATGGCGGTGGCGTCGACGACCTTTTCCATCATGGCCGTATTCGTGCCGGTGGCGTTCATGCCGGGCATTTCCGGCGAATGGTTCCGACCGTTTGCGCTGACCGTCACCTGCTCGGTCATCGTGTCGCTGTTCATTTCATTCACGCTCGACCCGATGCTGTCGGCGTACTGGGGCGACCCGGAGGATTACCATCACGCGCCCAAAAAAGGCTTGTCGAAAGTGCTGGCCCGCTTCAATAACTGGTTCGACAGCAAGGCCGACAGCTACGGCAATGTGATTGCGTGGGCTTTGCACCACCGCCGCTGGATGGCCATCATTGCTTTTGGAACCTTGGTGGCAGCCATCGGCTTGCACTACCAGTTTGGCGGCTCTAGCTTCCTGCCGAAGTCGGATGCGAGTAATCTCGCGATCGATGTGCGGATGCCACCATCGTCGAGCGTGGAGTTTGCGCGCCTGAAGATGGAGCGGGCGGCGGAAATTGCACGCACCTTGCCGGAAACCAAAGAGACGAATAGTTCGATCAATCCAAGTGGCGGACGCATCTATGTCGATATCGGCAAGCGCAGCACGCGCAAGCGCACTGCAGCGCAGGTCGCGGTGGAGCTGCGCCAGAAAATCAGCCATCTGGTCGGCGCCGAATACACGGTGCTCGACGATCTGAACGGTGGCGGCGGCAAGCCGGTGCAAATCGAATTTACCGGTCCCGATTCGCGCAAGCTGCTGGAAATTACCGGCAAGTACATGGAAAAGCTGCGCCAGGTGCCGGGCGCCGTCGATGTCGGCCTGTCGCAGCAGGATCCGAAAGATGAATTGCAAATTGAGATGGATCGCGGCCTCGCCAATTCCATGGGTATTTCAGTCGGTGATGCGGCCCAGGCGTTACGCGTGGCGTTCGCCGGCATCGAAGTAGGGGACTGGGTCGATCCGACCGGCGAAACCCGCGACGTCGCGGTACGGCTGCATCCGGACGACCGCGTGAATGCCAGCAATATCGAGCGTCTGCCAATCGCCGTTTCCGGGAGCCAGATGATGGTGCCGCTGGACCAGATTGCAAAAATCACCATGGGCAAGGGCCCGTCTGGCATCGAACATAAAAATGGGAAGCGGACGATCACGGTGTCTGCAAATGCCGAGGGACGCTCGAACGGTAAAGTGACCGAAGACGCCATGGCCCTTGCGAAGTCGATCGACTTTCCGCCAGGGTATGGCCTGGCGCTGGGCGGTGCGGGCAAGGATCAGGCCGAACTGTTCACCGAAATGCTGCTCGCGCTGGTGTCCGGTATTGGCCTGATGTACCTGATTCTGGTGATGCAATTCGGTTCGTTCACTGCGCCGCTGGCCGTGATGATGTCGCTGCCGTTGTCGCTGATCGGCGTGGTGCTTGCGCTTTTGCTGACTGGTGGAACGCTCAATCTGATGAGCTTTATCGGCATCATTATGCTGATGGGCCTGGTGGCGAAAAACGCCATCCTGCTGCTCGACGCTGCGCGCGAACTGGAGGCGCAGGGCTTCGATCGTGAAGCTGCACTGATGCAGGCTGGCCGCATGCGCCTGCGTCCGATCCTGATGACGACGTTCGCACTGATTGCCGGCATGTTCCCGGTAGCACTGGCACTTGGCGACGACGGCCAGTTCTATCAGCCGCTGGCCATTGCCATCATCGGCGGCACCATCACATCGACCTTGCTGACGCTGCTGGTGGTGCCGACGTTCTACGACAGCATCGAGATTTCACGTGACCGCATGGTGGCCAAATTCAAACGCCGCAGCGAGCGCATTACACCGGTGCCAGCGTTCGTGCAGACGATGATCGAAGCTTTGCTGACGTTGATGCTGGTGCGCTTTGTATTCCGCATGCTGATCAAGCTGGTCCAGCTGGCGACGGGACGCAAAGTGGCGTCTGCTTAGGGTATTGCCGGTGGCGCCCACAAAAGGCGTCACCGGTTGTGTCAAACAGCCGTTCCAGCAGGCCCGCCGATGTGCGGGCCTGTTGCGTTAAGGCGCAGGCAAGCTGCGCCGCGGGCAATCGGCTGTCCGGCGGCGTGGCACAGGTTCTTATCTGCCGCTTGTACCGTTTGTTCCGTTTGTTCCGCTCGTGCCGTTGGTACCTAATGTGCCCGACGTTCCGGAGCTGCCGGAGGTGCCCGGGGTGCCAGCGCTTCCCGAGGCACCAGACATTCCGCTGCCGCTGCCGCCGGCCGTGCCCGATGTTCCGGCCGTGCCCGACGGCGGGGTTGTGCTGCCGGCTGCACCAGCTGCGCCAGTGGTGCCGGCCCCGCCGGTCATGCCACTGGTGCCAGCGCCGGTTGCGCCCGTGGTGCCGGTTGTATCGCCCGCTGTGCCCATTGCGCCGGATGCTCCCGGCGTTGCTGCTGAGCCGGCTGCACCGGTGGTGCCGCTGGTCCCGCTCCCGGTGGACGGCGTGGTGGCGGTAGTGTCGGTTGTGGTGGTGGCCGCATCATTCTTGTGGCATCCGCCAAGCAGTGAGGCCAGCACCGCAGTGGTCAACAACAGGCCTGAAACACGATAAGTCGCTTGCATGGAAATTCTCCTCATTCACATTATTTTGTATGGCGGTAACGCCGTATCGCCATACCGTTGTACCGCTGTCCCGCAGGTGGCAGGAGGCAGGAGGCAGCAGCGCCAGTTACAAGTTTACGGGTAGCATTACGCTCCGCGCGGAGCACCCATTCGACTATAAAAATCATGCCGCGGTCAGTGACCTCGGTTGGTGATTTTTTCATCAAATTTAATCCGATACTATCGCGATAGTCGAATGCGCTGCAAAGCAATGCCGCGCTGAATGTTTCAAGCCGCGGGTTAGGTCAGCCGTCGCTCCGGGTGGCGCCAATCTGTTCGAGCAGGGCGGGAATTTCTGCGGGAATTTCGCGCGCCAGGTAGCCCATCTGGCCGAACCGCAGCGCCAGTTGCTGGCCCGCCAGGGCATGCAGCGCGACGCCCCAGCAGGTCGCCTGTTCGAGCGTGGCGCCGCGCGCAGCCAGGCCGGCAATGATGCCGGCCAGTGTATCGCCGGAGCCAGAGGTCGCCAGGCCGATATTGCCGCCAACGTGCTGCCACACAGTGCCGTCCGGGGCTGCAACGACGGTGCGGGCGCCTTTCAGCGCCACCACAGCGTTCCAGCGCGCCGCCGCGTCATGTGCGTGCCGGTCGACATCGGCGTGGATGGCATCCTTGTCCAGCCGGCTCAGATGCGCCATTTCACCGGCATGCGGCGTCACCACCACCGGCTGGGCAAAGCGGAACGGTGCCTGGGCATCGGGAGGACAGGAAATAGTTGCCATGGCGCAGGCATCGAGTATCACGCTGACGTCGTTGCCTGCCAATTCGGCCAGCAGGGCATGCACCAGCGCTGCCGCTGCGTCTTCATCCTGCATGCCGGGCCCGACCAGTATCGCGGCAATCTTGCCGGCCAGCGGGGCAAGCACGGTGGCCGCGTCATCGGAGAAGCCGCCACGATCGGTTTCAGCCAGGCCGATCACGCGCGCTTCAGGCAGCGCCAGCGCGACCAGTTGCGCCACGCTGCGGCCGGTGGCGATGGTCAGCTTCCCGGCGCCGGCACGCAATGCTGCCGTCGCTGCCAGGATTACCGCACCTGGCATCTCGCGCGAGCCGCCGACGATCAGTACATGGCCGCGGCCTTCCTTGTCGCTGTCGGGCGAGGGCATCGGCAACGGCCATGCGTGCAGCATGGCCTGGTCGATATCAATGGGCAGGGAGGCGTGTGCCATGGTCAGGCTTTCGGGGCCGCCGGCACATCTTTTTCGGCAGTGACAGGGGTGGCAGTGTCTTCCAGCGGCGCGACAAAATTAAGCAGGCGCGGCGCCAACTTGCCACGTTTGCCCAGCGTCGCATCGAAGGCGTACGACGTGACCGAACAATTTGGCACATCGCCGGCACGGTCGGCTGCCAGGATGCGCGCTTCGTCCATCCGCTCGAGCAAATAACGGAAGCAGTTGACAATCACCTGGTGGCCCACGATCAGCACCCGTTCGCGCGCGTATTCGCGTGTGATGGTGTCGAGCACGCTGCGCAGGCGCAGAATGACATCGCACCAGCTTTCGCCACCGGGTGGCCGGAAATAGAATTTGCCGACGTGCTGGCGCTGCGCATACAGTTCGGGATATTTCTGCGAAATGCCGTGCGTGGTCAGCCGGTCCAGCAAGCCGAATTCTTTTTCACGCAGCCGCTCATCGACCTGAACGGTCAGATTCGTGTCCGGCATGCCGGCAACGATCAGGCGTGCCGTTTCCGCGGCGCGAATATAAGGGGAGTGCAGGACGACAGTGGGGCGGCTATCGTCGGGGAGGGCGCCGAACCAGAGTCCCAGCGCCTGGGATTGCCGTTCGCCCAATTCGGACAGCGGCACATCGACATCCCGTTCGGCAATGTCGATGTGCAGACCGGCAGCCGCTTCGGCAGCATCACGCGCTACGTTGCCCGCACTTTGTCCGTGCCGTACCAGCCAGATTTCTTGCGGCCATTTCTGTTCCATTCGCCATCCAATACTGATATTGATATGGCAAAAGCATAGCGGCTTTTGGACGCGGTTCAGCGCACGTTACTGTGCAGACAGATTTGCGGCACGAATGGATTTCTTCAGGCCACCTGTTCGTCGCCGTCGAGATTGACCACGGCATCGCTGTTGAACGTGGCGAGATTGGTCTCGCCCAGCATGCGGCTGGTCACGGTGCCGGCAGTGATCGAACCGCTGACATTGAGCGCGGTGCGGCCCATGTCGATCAATGGCTCGATGGAAATCAGCAGGCCGACCAGCGCGACCGGTAAATTCATCGCCGACAGCACGATCAGCGCCGCAAAGGTGGCGCCGCCGCCAACCCCGGCCACGCCGACCGAGCCGATCGTGATGATGCCTACCAGCGGCACCAGGAAGTGCAGCGTGAAAGGGTCGATGCCGACCGTTGGCGCAATCATCACGGCCAGCATGGCGGGATAAATGCCGGCGCAACCGTTCTGGCCAATGGTCGAGCCAAACGACGCGGCAAAATTGGCGATGCCTTCCGGCGTGCCCAGACGCGCAGTCTGCGTCTGCACGCTCATGGGAATGGCGCCCGCGCTGGTGCGCGAGGTAAAGGCGAAGGCCAGTACCGGGAAGACCTTGCGCACGAAGCGCACGGGGTTCAGTCCGACCGCGGCAATGATCAGCAGGTGCACGCAGAACATCAGGGCCAGCGCGCTGTAGGAGGCCATGACAAAGCTGATCAAATTATAGATGTCGGACAGGCTCGAGCCCGCCACAACCTGCGTCATCAGCGCGAACACGCCGAAGGGTGTCAGGCGCAGCACCAGCGTCACCATGCGCATCACGATCACGTGGGCGACGTGGACGAAATGATTGAACGAGGTAAATACTTCTGGCTTTTTGCCAGCGATACCGGTGGCCGAAACGCCAATGAAAATCGAGAACAGCACCACCGCGATGGTGGAAGTTTTGCGCGCGCCCGTCATGTCGAGGAAGGGATTCGACGGAATGAACGACAGGATCGTACTCGGGATCGAAATCTGCTGGGCGGTCGCCAGCCTGGCATCCATGTAGTTGCCACGCGCGACTTCTGCAGCATTCTTCACCAGGCCGACAGCGGTGAGGTCGAACAGCTTGGCCATCAGGATACCGATGCAGGCCGCGATCACCGTCGTGATCAGCAGGGTGCCGATGGTGAGCGCGCTGATTTTTCCCAGCGACGACGCGTTGCGCAGCTTCAGGATGGCCTGAATGATCGACACCATGATCAGCGGCATGATGATCATCTGCAGCAGTTGCACATAGCCCGACCCGATAATGTCGAGCCAGGCGCTGGTTGCCGCAATCACGGGTGCGCCCGCGCCATACACCGCCTGAAATGCGGCGCCCAGCACAATGCCGAGGCCGAGGCCGGTAAATACGCGCTTCGTGAACGACGCATGGGTTGCCTGCATCCGGTAGAGCAACGCGCAAACGGCCAATGCAATGGCCAGGTTCAGGATCAGGGGAAAATTCATACGGTTCCTAGAAAAATGCGTCGCTGCATTGAGCGATGTCATCAGGGCATTTTATCGTGGTTCGTGCGGATGTGCAGCGATGCAATTTGTCTATCGGTATATCAAAATCCAGCAGTTGCGGTCGCATCGCGTCCGGTGTGCGTCAGGCGAGTGGCCGACGGTGGCGTGATGGCAGCGTTGCACGCGGGTGAGGGGAAGCGACCAGCCACGCTGGCACGCTTTCATTCACCGGTGCCGATGCAGTCGGCAAGATGAGGCGTCAATTTGCCGCAAGGGATAGCAAGCGCGCAGCAACAAGCAAAAATCCCGCACAGGCGGGATTTTCGGATCAGGCAAACTTCGATCAAGGGCATCTACTGCATCCCACGTTGCACATTCAACATGTGAAAACGATGTGAGGTGAGCAGGAAGAGCGTCTTAATGCGATTCAGTCGGGCACTTGCTGCCTGGCGTGTTCGACGCGTTCGTGCCATCGGCATTGACGTTGGTCGTGCAGTTCACCGCAGCGGCGCCGCGCATTTTATTCGTGCCGTCGGCCATGGTGCTGTCGCTGGCCGCAGTTGTGCCAGCGCTGCTGCTACCCATCGCGTTGCTGTTCATCGGGGTGGTATTGCAGGCTGCCAGCGTGAAGGCCATCACGCCGCCAAGGATAATGCCGGAAATTGTTGATTTCATTTTGTGCTCCAGAAGTGTTTATATGCATTCATCATCTATCGAAATGTGATCGCTACCCATAGGTGCACGTCACGTCCTGGTGTAGGAGAAAACATGACAACATTTCTTCGTGGAACTTTTCTCTCCGCTGCTGTCAGCGCAACGCCAAAGTGTGGGCGGCCGCCACAGAAAAAACTGGAAAAACTTTTTCGGCTGAGATGATGTTGCGGGGATACCAATGAAGCGCTACATCCATACAGTGCACAGATAGCGGATACAGAAACAAAAAAAGGCGTTACGATTTCTCGTAACACCTTGATTCGATACTGCTTTTATTCGTGGTAGGCCGTGCGGGATTCGAACCTGCGACCAACGGATTAAAAGTCCGCTGCTCTACCAGCTGAGCTAACGACCCGAAGAAGCAAGATTATAGAGGCGTGACCCAATTCTGTCAAATGCTCACGCCCAGATTATTTGCTGATAACGCTTACCTGAGTGCGGTCAGACGATCCCTGGCGGTGCCCGCAGACGCCGAATCGGGATATTTTTTGATCAGCGCCTGATACGTCTTTTTGGCGTTGGGCTTGTCCTTCAGCTCCAGGTAGCAGCTGGCCATGTTCAGCATCGCATCAGGCGCTTTGGCACTGGTTGAATAATTGTTCACCACCACCTGCTGCGCGGCGATGGCGTTCTTGAAATCGCGCTGCGTGTAGTACGCGTTGCCCAGCCAGTACTGCGCGTTCGATGCATACGGCGACGCCGGATAGCGGCGCACAAATTCTTGCAGCGAAGCGATCGACGCTTCGTACTGGCCCGATGTGAATTGCGCGTACGCGGCATCGTATGCCTGCTTTTCATTCGGTAAAACTTCAGCCGCCTGGCCATCTATGGTTTCCTGGCGCGGTTCGAGCTTCTTGATGCGTGCATCGAGATCGGTGTAATAGTCGCGCTGGCGTTTTTGCGCCGTGGCGACGTCGTTTGTCAGCACTTCGATCTGACCACGCAGCCGCGCAATTTCCTGGTTGGTCTGCTCGTTCACATTGAGCATGTCCAGTACAGCAGTTTTGTCCGATTTGGTGTCGATGCGTGCATTCACGTCGCGCGACAGATTATCGACTTTGGCGCGCAGGTCGAGGATCGCCTTGCGGGCTTCATCGTCATCCAGCAGGCCGGCATTGGCGTGCAGCGGCAGCCAGGCAGCGAAGGCCAGCATGGAGCAGGCGAGGCGGGAAGGGGACAGTTTGATCATAAGACTCTCTCGATGACGGAAACGAAAACGGGGCGTCAGCAGTCTGCACTGCCGCACGCCCCGCTGTCAAATCACGGCATGTGACCGACGGCTGCCCATCGTCCACACGCCATGAAGGTAGTGCTTTGTCGATTACTGATAAACGATGTCAGCGCGGCGGTTTTCTGCCCAGGCTGCTTCGCCGCTGCCAGTGGCTTTTGGCTTTTCTTCGCCCAGCGAGACGGCTTCCATCTGGCCATCCGACACGCCCAGCGAATTCATCGATTTACGCACAGCTTCAGCACGTTTCTGGCCCAGGGCCAGGTTGTACTCGGTGCCGCCGCGTTCATCGGTGTTGCCTTGAATCAGAATCTTGCGCGACTTGTTCTTGGTCAGGTAAGCCGAATGGTTTTCCACCACTGGCTTGGCATCGTCACGGACGCTGTAGCTGTCGAAATCGAAGTAGATGCTGCGGTTGGCCAGCACGCCTTTTGGATCGTTCAGCGGATCCGTGGTGCCGGTCTCGACCGGACGGATGTCACGGTCGTTGGCCGCTGGCGGCGTCATGGCTGCCGGCACCGAACGGTCTGCCACCGGCGTATCGTTGAGTTTTACAGGGGTCTTGCAAGCTGCCAGCAGGGCTGCGCTCGTGATAATGAACGCTAAGCTTTTGAAATTACGCATGGTTATTTTCTCCTGGTCGTGGTGAAGGTTACTTCATGAAAGGACCCCAGTTGGGCTCCCGAATATTGCCTGCATTCGTACTCAGGCGTTGTTTGATACGGCCATCGGTCGACACGACTGCCAGACCGGTGCGTCCGCCGCCCTTGGTGGCGTACATGATGTACTTGCCATTGGGCGAAAAACTCGGTTCGGTAGCACCATCGGCCAGACGCAGTTCCTGGCCGCTGGCCAGGTCCATGGCAAACAGCGAATAACCGCCGTCACGTTGCGACACCCAGGCCAGCGTTTTGCCATCGGAGGCCACGCGTGGACTGATATTGTAGGCGCCGTTGAAGGTCACACGCGTCGCATTGCCGCCGCTGGCCGACATTTTATACACTTGGGGGCCGCCACTGCGGTCGCTGGTGAAATAAATCGACTGGCCGTCGGCAGAAAATTGCGGTTCGGTATCGATCCCGTTGCTGTTCGACAGGCGCCGCAAACCGCTGCCATCGGCGTTGACCGAATACACCTGCGAGTGCCCGTCTTTCGACAGCGTGATGGCCAGCTTGCTGCCGTCCGGCGACCAGGATGGCGCCGAATTGCTGCCTTTCTGGTTCGATACGACGGTGCGCTGGCCGGTGACCAGGTTCTGCACATACACCACCGGTTTGCGCTGCTCGAACGATACGTACGCCACCTTGCCGCCATCGGGCGACCAGGCGGGCGAGATGATCGGCTCGTTCGAGCGCACCGCTACCTGCATGCCTTCGCCGTCGGCGTCGGCGACGACCAGGCGATAATCCTTCGCTGCGCGGTTTTCATTCACGTAGGCGATACGGGTGGCAAAGGCGCCACGCGTGCCAGTCAGCTTTTGATAGATATCGTCGGCGATTTTATGGGCCGACAGGCGCGTGTATTTTTCGGTCACGCCTTGCGACAATTCGGACAGCTGGCTGCCTTTGACGGTATCGAGCAATTTATAGCGGACATCGTATTTGCCGTCGACCAGTTTGTGCACGCTGCCGACCACCAGCGCATCGGCGCGGCCTTTCCACGCGCCGAAATCGACGCTGGACGTTTCTGAAATAACTGTACCGGCGTCGATGACCTTGAAGACGCCGCTGCGCTCCAGGTCGGCTTTGATGATGGCCGAAATCTGGGCCGGCGCCACCGATTCATCGGCAAAGGCTGCCACCGCGACCGGAATCTGATTGCTGCCGACACCGGCAACTTCCACGCGAAACTGGGCCTGGGCCGCCGTGCTGGCGACCAGGGTGACACTGAACAGTAAAGTAGTAATTTTTTTCATGGGTCTCTCTAAAAATAGGCGGGACGACGCAGGGTCATTCCAGGTCTTTCATCGCGACACCGATGGGGAAGGAGCGCTCCACCGTACCATCTTTCTTCTTCGGCAGCGGCGAGGCTGCGTTGATGCCGCGCTCGACTGCCGCATCGAACGCCGGCACGCCGCTGCTCTTCGTTTTCCGCACCGAGATGATCTCGCCGGTCGGTAACTGTTCGACGACAAACTCCGCCCGCGGATTGCCAGGCACCGATGTATCGCCAGCAAAGTTGGTGCTGCGTTTGACCTTGCCGGCAATGGCTGCCTGATAGCTGGCATCGAGTCGCGGCGCAGTCGATTTGGCGGCGGTACCGCTGGTGCCATTGCCACTGGCCTGGCCAGTAATCCGGCGCATGTCGGCGTCGCGGATGTCTTTCATCACCTTGTCGTCAGCCGCAGCTTTGGCCTTGGCAAGTTTGTCAGCCGCCTTCTTTTTATCGGCCAGCGATTTTTTCTCTGCGTCCTTTTGCTCGGCCAGCTTCTCGGCCAGCTTGTCAGCAGCATCCTGCTCTTTTTTCTTTTTCTCAGCCGCGAGCTTGTCGGCTTTGTCGCGTGCTTTTTCAGCCGCGAGCTTGTCAGCTTTGTCGCGTGCTTTCTCGGCTGCCAGCTTGTCGGCCTTTTCACGGGCTTTCTTGTCGGCCAGGTCCTGACGCTTTTCTTCATCGCGCTCAGCCTGTTCGCGTTCCTTGCGCTCTTCTTCGCGCTGGAGCTTGCGTTGCTTCTCGCGTTCCAGTGCAATATCCGGCGGCTTCGGCGTCACGTTGACTTCCACCGGGGGCGGCGGGATCACTTTCGGCGCCGGCAATGGTTCAGGCGTCGGCGGCGGCGCAACCTCCTGTACCGGCTCCGGTGCGGGTGGAGGTGGTGGCGGCGGCGGGGCAGCGTCCTGGGTTTTCATGTCCCACACTTCCGCCTCCACCGACACTGGCTCGGTGTTTTGCCAGCTGACGCCGATCCACAAAAACGCCAGCAATGCGGCGTGGACGCCAGCAGCCAGCGCAATCGATGGCCAGCGTGAAGGTTCGGGCGGGACCTGGTAGGGGCCGCCAGGCGTCGGCAGGGCAGCGGTCACTTGGTCGCCAGCCCAACACGGTTGATACCCATCTTTTTCGCTTCCGAAATCAGCTGGATCACGTCGTCATATTTGCTCTCGCGGTCGCCCGCGATCAGCACGGGATAGTCCGGATTTTCTTCATGCATGCTGCGCAGGCGTTTCAGCAGCGCAGGACGGTTCGGCAAATCCTCCGGCTTGCTGGAATGCTTTCCGTTCACACCGATGGCCAGCGTGTTGTCCGGTTTCAGCACCACCTGGATGTAATCGTCAGGTGGCAATGCGGACTTTTCAGCGTTCGGCAAATTGATGACGCTCGGGCTGTTTGCCGGTGGAATCACCATGAAAATAATCAGGAGCACCAGCATCACGTCGATGTACGGCACGACATTGATTTCGGACTTGTACTTGCGTTTGCGTCCGCTGCGCAGGCTGCTGGAAAAAGCTGACATGGCTGATTCCCCTTAGCGCGACTGGCGCTGCAGGATGTTCGAAAACTCTTCGACGAAACTCTCGAAGCGGATGGCCAAGCGGTCGATATCGTGGCTGAAACGGTTGTACGCTACCACGGCGGGAATGGCGGCAAACAGGCCGATGGCGGTGGCAATCAGCGCTTCCGCAATGCCGGGCGCCACGGCAGCGAGCGTTGCCTGCTGCACATTGGCCAAACCGCGGAAGGCGTTCATGATGCCCCAGACTGTCCCGAGCAAGCCGATATACGGCGACACCGAGCCGACCGAGGCCAGGAAGTTCAGGTGCACGTCGAGAGCGTCGAGTTCGCGCTGGAACGCGGCTCGCATGGCGCGGCGGGCACCGTCGAGCACGGCACCCATGTCGAGCGCGTCGCGCGATGCCTGCTTGCCCTTGATGAATTCGCCCATGCCGGATTCGAAAATGCGGGCCAGCGCACCGTTCTGGTCGCGCTGGCTGCTGGCGCTCTGGTGCAGCGTGTGCAGGTTGCCGCCGGCCCAGAAGCTGCGCTCGAACTGTTCGGTCTGGCGGCGCGCTGCGCGGATCGCGAACATCTTGCGGAAAATGTAGGTCCAGCTGGTCAGCGACACGATCAGCAGCAATGCCATGATCAGTTGCACGATCAGGTGCGCATTGGTAATGAGCGCGATAAAAGAAAGGTCTTGGGCTACATTCATCGGTGGGCGATCAGAAGGTTGTTCAAGTTGCGCGCATTTTAGCAGCGGCAGGATGGGGGATGGCGCGCGGTCGAAGCGTAGCGAGGTCGACGCAGCCGACTTTTACCTGTGCCGACGCCAGTAATTGCTCGCCGCGTAACGCTTGCTGATGAAAGACGACCGAGGCGCGGCCGAGTTTGCTGATATCCAGCGTCAGCGTGATGTGATCATCGAGGCGGGCGGCGGCGTGATAATCGATGTGCACACTGCGCACCACAAAACCGGCGCCATATTCGTCGATCATCACCTGCTGGCCAATATCCGCAGCGCGCAGCCACTCGGTTCGCGCGCGTTCGAAAAATTTCAGGTAATTGGCATAGTACACAATGCCGCCGGCATCGGTATCTTCGTAATAGACCCGGACCGGCCAGGTGAAAAGGGAAGCCATGGATTTTCCCTGAATGGTTACCGAAACATCGTGAGCGAACACCGTTTGTGTGACCTGTGTAGATTGACGTTTATTGGTAAGTAGAAACTATTATCCGAGGGTACAGACGTCATGCGCTGGCACAAAGGTTTGTAACACTTTGTCACAGCTGGCGGGGCTGCTGAAACACAGCAGTTCCCGGCACGGCGCCTCAGCCTTCGCGCTTGATGTTGAATGCGCCAAATCCCTGGCACGTCGGCATCAGCTCGATCATGTTGACGTTGATGTGCGGCGGCAGCGTCGCCAGCCAGTAGGCCGTGGCGGCAATATCTTCGGCGGACAGCGGCGTTGTGCCTTCGTACACCTTGGCAGCCTTGTCGTCGTCGCCCTTGAACCGGACGTTCGAGAATTCGGTGCCGCCGCACAAACCCGGCGCCAGGTTGGTGGCGCGCACGCCGGTGCCCACCAGGTCGGCACGCAGGTTCAGCGTGAACTGGTCGACAAACGCCTTGGTGGCGCCATACACGTTGCCGCCCGGGTAAGGGAAACGGCCGGCCACCGAGCCCAGGTTGATCACCAGCCCGCTGCCGCGCGCCACCATTCCTGGGAGCACCGCATGGGTCATGGTCACCAGGCCGGAGCAGTTGGTGGCGATCATCGTGTCCCAGTTTTCCAGCGGCGCTTCCTGCGCCGGTTCGGTACCCAGGGCCAGGCCGGCGTTATTGATCAGGACATCGATCTGGCGCCACGATTGCGGCAGCAATGCCATGGCCTCTTCGATCGATGCCTTGCTGGTCACGTCCAGTTCGACGGGCAGGGCAGCGTCACCCAATTCAGCCGCCAGCGCGGTCAAGCGGTCCATGCGGCGCGCGCCCAGCACAACCTGGTGGCCATTCTTGACAAACAGTCGCGCCATTGCAGCGCCGAAGCCGGCTGAAGCGCCAGTGATGAAAACGATCATGGTGAAATCCTGAGGCTGGGTGGGAAGGCATGATTGTAGCAAAACAGGCAGCGCTTTCGCCGGCGGCGGTGCGGTGGCAGCGCATGCCGGCGGCAGGGGCATTCCTTGCCCTCATGTGTGATCTCCCTTACAATCTCGGCTCCATTTGTGCCGCGCGCGAGCGCAGGTGCACATTGCCCCGGCCACATTGGTCGTGTTGTTTCAAGCTGGTTGCGCGACCGGCCGTGCTGCTGGTTTGCCCACGCCGCCGGTTCGTTTGCCAGCTCCGCGCCTATCCAGTATCTGCGCCCGCATTCTTATCGATTGGAGTTTTTCATGTTTGCAAAAGACCACACGCTCGCCAATGTTGATCCGGAGTTGTTTGCCGCGATTCAGAAGGAAAACACCCGCCAGCAAGATCACATCGAGCTGATCGCCTCGGAAAACTACACGTCGCCTGCCGTAATGGAAGCGCAAGGGTCGCAGCTGACCAATAAATACGCCGAAGGCTATCCAGGCAAACGCTACTACGGCGGTTGCGAGTACGTCGACGTCGCCGAGCAACTGGCCATCGACCGCGTCAAGGAACTGTTTGGCGCGGAAGCCGCCAACGTCCAGCCAAACTCCGGCTCGCAAGCCAACCAGGGCGTGTTTTTCGCGATGCTGAAACCGGGCGACACTATCATGGGCATGTCGCTGGCCGAAGGCGGCCATCTGACCCACGGCATGGCATTGAATATGTCGGGCAAGTGGTTCAATGTGGTTTCCTACGGCCTGACGCTTGACGAAGACATCGACTACGACGCCATGGAGCGCCTGGCCCACGAGCACAAGCCGAAGATGATCATTGCCGGCGCCTCGGCATTCGCCCTGAAAATCGATTTCGCACGTTTTGCCAAGGTTGCCAAGGATGTCGGCGCGTACTTCATGGTCGACATGGCGCACTATGCCGGCCTGATTGCTGCCGGCGAATACCCGAACCCGGTGCCGTACGCCGACTTCGTTACGTCGACCACGCACAAATCGTTGCGCGGCCCGCGCGGCGGCATCATCCTGATGAAGGCCGAATTCGAAAAGCAGATCAATTCGGCAATTTTCCCGGGCATCCAGGGTGGTCCGCTGATGCACGTGATCGCCGGTAAAGCGGTGGCGTTCAAGGAAGCCTTGACGCCTGAATTCAAGGCCTACCAGCAGCAAGTGGTGAAGAACGCCGACGCGCTGGCCAAGGCGTTGATCGCGCGCGGTCTGCGCATCGTGTCGGGCCGGACCGAGTCGCACGTCATGCTGGTCGACCTGCGTGCGAAAAACCTGACCGGCAAGGAAGCCGAAGCGATCCTGGGCCGCGCGCACATGACCTGCAATAAAAACGGTATTCCGAACGACCCGCAAAAGCCGTTCGTCACGTCCGGCATCCGCCTCGGCAGCCCGGCATTTACGACGCGCGGATTCGTCGAAGCGGACGCGACCAAAGTAGGCAATCTGATTGCCGACGTGCTGGACAATCCGCACGATGAAGCGACGATTGAACGCGTCAAGGCTGAAGTCAAAGTGTTGACGGACAAGTATCCGGTCTACGCGCAGTAAGTGTCAGGTGGGCCGGAGCGCACGCGTTCCGGCTTTCATACTATCGTTGCAGTATCGTGGCTCTTATGAAATGTCCGTTCTGCCAGCATGACGATTCCCAGGTTCTCGATACGCGCGTATCGGAGGATGGCGCCATCCGGCGCCGGCGCCGCTGCGCCAGTTGCGACAAGCGCTTCACCACCTACGAACGGATCGAACTGACGATGCCGATTCTGGTGAAAAAGAACGGCAGCCGCACTGAATTCGTTTCCGCCAAACTGCGCTCCAGCCTGATGCTGGCGCTGCGCAAGCGCCCGGTGGCCGCCGATGCCATCGACCGCGCCGTGGGCGCCATCGAAGAGGCCTTGCTGACCAGCGGCCAGCGCGAAGTCGAAACCGGCTTCGTCGGCGAACTGGTGATGCAGCAGCTGAAACTTCTCGACAAGATCGCGTACATCCGCTTCGCATCCGTCTACAAGAATTTCGAAGACCTGGCCGAGTTCCAGGATGCCATTGCCGAAGTCGGGCAAGAGCGCAAACCTCGTCCGTAATACCCCTTTCCATTTAGTTCCCTCACGCGTTTGAGGCATCCCACGGGTGGTGTCCGGGTGCCTGCTAACGTTTGAAGTGTGCACCGACCGGTGCGGCTTTTATCGTGTAGCAGGAGGCTGAAATGCGGCGACGTGGCGCGTGCGGTTTTACGCTGGCGGAAGTCCTGGTGGCAGTGTTCGTGCTGGCCGTCGGCGTCATTGGCGCAGCCGCCGTGCAGACCATGGCGGCGCAGACGCGGCACCTGTCCAGCCAGGTGTCGGCAGCGCTGCAACTGGCCAGCGCGCTGGCCGAGCGCATGGCGGCAAATCCCGTTCAAATGGCGCTTCCCGATAGCGACAAGGTGTATCTGCAGGATCCGGGGGCGCCGTGGGTTTGCAGCAGCGCCTGTTCACCTGCGCAACTGGCGGCCACCGAACGCGACGATACAGCATCCGCAGTGGCGCGCGCTTTTCCGGGAGGGCAGGTGCGGGTGTGTCGTGATTTGCCGTCGCCATCGGCGCCGCTCACGTGGGCGTGCAATCCGGGCGCTGACGCACCGCTGGTCGTCAAAATAGGCTGGCGCGCGCCAGACTTGCAGCCGTTTGCGGTGGTGCTGGTGCCGGAGGCATCATGACAGTCACGCGCTGGCGCCAGGGGGGCATGACGCTCGTCGAACTGATGATTGCGCTCACCATCGGCGCGCTTATCAGTCTTGGTGCCGGCAGCCTGCTCAACATTGCCAACGCCAGCTACGCGGCGCAACTCGATGCTGCTGCGCTGGACGACGGTGGCCGCTACGCCCTCGATTTGATCGCGCGCGCGGTACGCCAGGCTGGATTGCGGGACTGGGAAGCCATCGACCCTGGCGTTGCCCCTGACCCTCTGCAGGCGCCGCGCATCCACGGTATCGATGCACACTCGCTGCCTCGCACCGGCAGCGCCATTGCCAACCCGTTGCCGGACGCCGCCAACGGCAGCGATGTGCTGGCGCTGCGCTATCACGGGGCCGGTCCGGCGCCTGACGGCGACGGCAGCGCGGTCAACTGCGCTGGCTTTCCGGTGCATGCCAGTGAAGACGGCTGGAGCATTTTTTATGTCGCGAAAAATGCGCAGGGCGACGCCGAACTGCGTTGCAAATATCGCGGCGTTAGCGCCTGGAGCGCCGATGCTATCGTCGCCGGCGTTGATACGTTTCAAGTCCTGTATGCGGTCGATACCGATACGCCCGCCGACGGTGTCGCCAATCTGTACCTGAATGCTGACGCCATTAATGCGCGCGATGCGGCATTCGCACCGGGCTCCGATCTGGCCGAACACACGCACTGGAAGCGCGTGCTGGCAGTGCGCGTGGCGCTGGTGCTGCATGGCACGCGCCCCGGCTATCTGGCGCGCGACGTTCAGGTGGTCGACCTGTTCGGCGCGGCCTACAGCGCGGCGCATGGTGCAGATGATATTGGGACGCAGTTGCCCGAGCCCGCCATGGCGTCCGGTCTGCGCTTGCGCGAGCGGCGCCAGTTTGGCACCACGGTCAGGTTGCGCTGATGGATACGCTGATGCTGTTTTTAACGCTGCTTCTGAAGCAGTTCTGGACGTTGTGGCTGAAGCTGACGCTGCACCTGCACCTGCACCTGCACCTGCACCTGCTCCTGCTTCTGAAACTGAAACTGAAACTGAAGCAGAAGCAGAAAGTGACGCTCCCGCTCCCGCTGCCCCGGACGAGGCTGCGCGCGCGCCTGGCTTGCGGCCAGCGCGGCGCAGTGCTTGTCAGCGTGCTGATGCTGATGATGGCCGTGATGATCGTCGGCTTCTCGTCGGTGCGCGCGGCGCTTGGCGATGCGCAGTCGGCGCGGTACGAGCGCGACCGTCAGGTGGCCCTGCGCGCGGCGGAAGCGGCGCTGCTCGATGCCGAGCGTGAACTCGATACAACACCGGCAACGTCGCCGCGTTTCGCCGCAATCGAGGGAGCAGGGTTTGTGGCTGGCTGCGGCAAGTTGGGTACGGACCAGCATGGCTTGTGTACACGCGTGGCGCCGCCGTCCTGGCAAGTCATCGACCTGGCCAGCGACGACGCTGCGCTGGTGCCATACGGCAGCTTCAGCTTGCGCGCATTGCCCGGTGTAGCGCAGCAGCCGCGTTATTTGATCGAACTGATCGCCCTGACGCCGCCCACTCCCGCCGCCGGACGTTTTTACCGCATCACGGCACTCGGCTTCGGCCAGCGCGCGAGCACGCGCGTGGTGCTGCAGTCGTTTTACCGGAAGGCGACGGCGCCAGGCGGCAGTCCGCCCACGCCCACGCCGACACTGCCAGCGCTGCCAGCCACACCCACGTCGCCCACCACACCCGCGCCGTCAACCACGCCAACCACGCCGCTGACTGTATTGCCGACTACATGGCCGGAGCATCGCATCGGCTGGCGCGAAATCTCCAACTGGCCGGCGCTGCACGCGGCTGTCCATTGACATCGATTGAACCTGACCTGTTCGAGGAGAAGCAGATGCGACAAGCAAAAGGCGTGACACTGATCGAAGTGATGATTGCCCTCGCCATCCTGATGATTCTGACTACGCTGGCCTATCCCGGTTACGCTAGCTACATCATCAGAACGCGCCGCCTGGAAGGCATGGTGGCGCTGGTCGAAACGATGCAGCAGCAAGAGCGCTACTTCATGCGCAATAACCGCTACCTGGACTTCAGCGCGGCGGCGCCCGACCCGGACGCGCCCCAGTTTCATGCCTGGTCCGGTGCCAGCGCCGCGCGCAGTGCCTATGAGCTCGACGGCCGCGCCTGCCCGGGACAGGCGCTTGCCGATTGCATCGAACTCCATGCAAGTCCGGGTACTGCCCAAGTCGGGACCAATTTCAAGGATCCCGACTGCGGCGTGCTGATGCTCGACAGTACAGGTCGGCGCACTGCCAGCGGTACCGCATCGAACTGTTGGCCATGAACCGACTTACCACACGGCATGCCGGCTTCAGCCTGGTCGAACTGCTGACAGTGCTGGGAATCGTCGCCATTCTCGCTGCTACCGCGGTGCCAAACCTGGGGACGGTGCTGCAGGCCCAACGCCTGAAGGTTGCCGTGAATGACCTGTTCGGCAGCATCGGCATGACCCGCGCCCAGGCGCTGGCCCGCAACGCCCGCGTGCAACTGTCGCCGCGCGACCCGCTTGGGGCCGACTGGTCGCGCGGCTGGACGGTCTTTGTCGACCGCGACGAGGATGGCTTGCCTGGCGCAGGTGACGAAATTTTGTCGGAGCATGCGGCGCTGGATGGCGGTATTGCCATCCGGTTCGCCTTCTCGTCCGCTGCAGCGCCGTTTTATATCGCCTACAATGGCGCGGGACGCAGCACCGGCAACAAGAGCGATGCTGCGCGTTTCGGCACGGTGTCGCTGTTCCAGGGCAGCGCGATCCGCCGGATCAAAATCAATATGCTGGGCCGCGCGCGCATCTGCGATCCGGCGCGCGACGACACCTGTGAAGGAGTCGATGCGCCCTAGACAGTATTTCGTCCACCATTTCAGGCTGAGTCCACGTGCAGAAAAACGCTACCGGTATCGACCGACACTCTGACAACAGCGTCGACAATCGCATCGACAACAGCAGCGACAATCGCATCGACAGCCGCAGCGACAGCGCCATCGACACCCGCATCGACAGCGACCACGACGGGATGGCGCTGGCGCTGACATGGGCAGCCAAAGGCATGTTCATCACCGCTCCCAATCCGCGAATTGGCTGCGTGATCGTCAAGGATGGCGTCGTCATCGGTGCCGGGCACACCCAGCCGGCCGGACAGGCGCACGCTGAAATCCAGGCGCTGCGCGACGCTGCTGCGCGGGGCGCCGACGTGCGCGGGGCCACCGCGTATGTCACGCTGGAACCGTGCAGCCACCATGGCCGCACACCGCCATGCTCCGATGCGCTGGTGGCGGCCGGCCTGGGCCGTGTGGTAGCGGCAATGGTCGACCCTAACCCGCTGGTGGCGGGACGCGGACTGGCGCAACTGGCGGCAGCCGGCATCGATGTGGCCTCCGGCCTGATGGCGCATGAGGCGCACGAACTGAACATCGGCTTTTTTTCGCGCATGCAGCGCGGTCGTCCGTGGGTGCGCCTGAAAACTGCTGCGAGTCTGGATGGCATCACCGCCCTCGATAACGGTGAAAGCCAGTGGATTACCGGTCCGGAAGCGCGCGCCGACGGCCACGCCTGGCGCGCGCGCGCCAGCGCCATCCTGACCGGCATCGGCACTGTCAAAGCCGACAACCCGCAACTGACGGTGCGCGGCATCGACCTGCCGAAGCAACCGCGCCGCGTCATTGTCGACAGTCTCCTCGACATCGACTTGACCGCCGATATTTTGCAGGGCGATCCGTGCTGGATCGTCGCGGCCAGCCCCGATCCCGCCAGGCTGGATGCGTTGAAAAGCGCCGGTCATGAGGTCATCCTGCTGCCCAACGCCGCCGGCAAAGTCGACCTGGCAGCGCTGATGCTTGAACTGGGGCGGCGCGAGATCAATGAGCTGCACATCGAAGCGGGCGGCAAGCTGAACGCCTCGCTGGTGCGCGAAGGCTGCGTCGACGAACTGCTGGTGTACCTGGCGCCCAGCCTGATTGGGCCGGGGCAGGGCATGTTTGCCTTGCCGGCTTTGGCGCATCTCGACGAGAAGCGCACCCTGAATTTTCATGCGGTCAGCCAGGTCGGTCCCGACCTGCGCATCCTCGCCCGTTTTACCAACATTGCACCTGAACCTGTCTGAAAGAAGAGATCCTATGTTTACTGGAATCGTCGCCGCTGTCGGCACCATCCGCTCCGTGACCCCGCTCGCTGGCGGCTTTGACGCCGGGGTCCACCTCGAAATCGATGCCGGCGGCCTGGCGCTGGCAGACGTCGGCCTGGGCGACTCGATCGCCATCAACGGCGCCTGCATGACTGTTGTCGAAAAAACCGCCACCGTATTCGCCGTCGACGTTTCGCGCGAGAGCCTCAATTGCACCGTCGGCCTCGACGCGCCCGGGGAAGTCAACCTCGAAAAAGCGCTGACGCTGGCCGAGCGCCTGGGCGGCCATCTGGTGTCCGGGCACGTCGACGGCCTGGGCCAGGTGCACCGTTTCGCCGAAGTGGGCGAGTCGTGGGAGCTGGTCATCGACGCCCCGCGCGACCTGGCGAAATTTCTGGCGTTCAAAGGCTCGGTCGTCGTGAATGGCGTGTCGCTGACGGTGAACCGCGTCGAGGATATTGCCTTGACAGCAGGCGCCGCCGCATGCTGCCGCTTCTCGATCAACCTGATCCCGCACACCATTGCCGTCACCACGCTCAAGCACCTCACCGAAGGAGCGAAGGTCAATCTGGAAATCGACCTGATCGCGCGTTACGTCGAGCGCATGCTGGCAGCGCAGAAACTGGACGCATCAAGCTGAACGTATAAGCTGACCGCAGAAACTGAACGCATAAGCCGAACGCATCAAGCTGAATCAGCGCGGCTGAATCTGGACGCATTTTGTCGTAGACTCCGGTGAGCACTTTCACCTTTCACCGGATCTCACATGACTGACAAAAAGGCGCTGCGCGCCACGACCCTGTTCACTGTATTGACTGTCGCCAGCCTGGCGCATGCAGCGCAAGCCCCCGTGCCAGCACCCACATCAACATCCGCGCCCGCGCGCACCATGCATACGTACCGTGCGCTCGCTCTGACCGGCGACGGCACCCGCCTGGCCGTTATCGAAGGTAACGACGCAGCCGGCAACGCCAAAAAACTGCCGCCGAAGCTGGTGCTGCGCGATGCGGTCACTGGCAACGTGCGCGCTACCTACGCCACCTTTGCCGGTTGCAGCGACTGCCAGCTCGATGCGCCAGCGTGGTCGGCAGATCAGCAGTCGCTGGCCTTTATCGGCGCCGACCACACCGCCGGCACCGCCACGCTGTTCGTACTGCGCGACGGTAAAATTTCCGCACTGACGACCATCAAAGGCGTGGCCAACACGGCGCGCTGGTCGCACGACGGGCGCCAGATTGCGATGCTCGCCACGGTGGGCGCCAAAAAGTTGACGGGCGCGGTGGAAGCCGGTGCTGCGCAGGTCGGCGAAATTGGCGCTGCCGACGACGAGCAACGCATCGGGGTGATTGCAGCGCAGGGCGGGGCGCTGACACTGGTCTCGCCGGCCGACACCTTTGTCTACGAATACGACTGGACGCCGGATGGCAAAGGGTTTGTCGTCACCAGCGCCAAGGGCAACGGCGACAATAACTGGTGGGTGGCCACGCTCGGTCACGTCGATGCCGCCAGCGGCACATTGCGCATCCTGGCCGCGCCGAAGATGCAGATGAACCGCCCGCACGTTTCGCCGGATGGCGCCACCGTCGCCTTTATCGGCGGCTTGATGAGCGACTTCGGCTCGGTGGGCGGCGACATCTACACGGTGCCGCTCGCAGGCCGAAATACCGATGCGACTCCGGTCGACGTCACACCCGGCTACAAAGGTTCGTTCAACGGCATCGCGTGGCGCGGGCAGTCGATTGTCGCGTCGGTCCTGGCCGGCAGCGAGGCGGCCGTGGTTGTCGTCGATCCGCGCGCGCGCACGGCGGTCACGCGCTGGAGCGGCCCGGTCACGGCGTCGGGTTCGAACGACGGACGCTTCGTGTTCAGCAGCGACGGCGCCTTTGCCGCCTCGGTGCACGAAGATTTCGTCACGCCGCCGCGCATCGTGTCGGGGCGCTTGCCGACCTTGGCACCGGTTACGCACGACAACGATGGTTTCAGCGCGCAAGTGAGCGCCCGCAGTATCGGCTGGACCAACGAGGGCTACGCGGTGCAGGGCTGGCTGGTAGGGCCGAAGACGATCGATCCGGCGAAAAAATATCCGATGATCGTGCAGGTTCACGGTGGCCCATCGGCGGCGGCAACGCCACGTTTCGTGCCGGGCGGCGCCTCGGTGTCGACGCTGCGCGATCTGACCGATGGCGGCTATTTCGTGTTCTTCCCCAACCCGCGCGGCAGCTTCGGCCAGGGTTCGGCATTCGGCAGCGCCAACAAGCGTGATTTCGGTGGCGGCGACTGGCGCGATATCCTGGCCGGCGTCGATCAGGCAATCAAGGTGGCACCGGTCGATGGCAATCGCCTCGGCCTGTTCGGCCATTCGTACGGCGGCTACATGACGATGTGGGGCGTTACGCACAGCCAGCGTTTCAAAGCCGCCGTGGCCGGTGCCGGCATCGCCAACTGGATCAGCTACTACGGCCAGAACGGCATCGACCAGTGGATGGTGCCGTTCTTCGGCGCGACCATGTACGACGACCCCGCCATCTACCGCGCGGCCTCGCCGATCGAATCGATCAAGGCTGCCAAAACGCCGACGTTCATTTATGTCGGCGAGCGCGATGTGGAATGTCCGCCGGCGCAGTCTGTCGAGTTCTGGCACGGTTTGAAGGCAATGGGCACGCCGGTGTCGCTGGTAATTTATGACGGAGAGGGGCATGCGTTGCGCAAACCCGAGCATCAGAACGATTTGCGCAAACGGATGCTGGGGTGGTTTGACAAGTACCTGAAGTGAACTTGTCGCTTCCTTTGAAGGATGATGGGCCCTGCGCCTGCGCGGGGATGACGGTGTTGAGGCCAGCTTGCTCAACCCGTCTTGCCCGCGCAGGCGGGAACCCTTTACACGTCCACGTTAATCCGCGCCGCCAGCCTTGCCATCGACGGCAGTATCCGCCACCGCCTTCTCTGGATTGAGCACCACCTGCACGTAATTGCCCGTGTTGAAATAGCGGCTGGCAGCCGCCTTCACATCGTCGGCCGTCAGTTTCGCAATCTCCTGCTCGAATGTCAGGATCGACGCCGGGTCCGTACCATCGGTCAGTGTGGCCTGCAGGCGTCCCAGCCAGTAGCCGTTTTCCCGCATCGACTTCTGATACCCCTGCAGCCAATTGCGTTTGACTTTCTCCAGGTCGGCCTGCTCGGGGCCGATTGTCTTGATCCGGTCGATTTCGGCAAATACTGCGGCAATCACCTTGTCGACATTGTCGGGCCCCGTTGGCAGCGATACACCGATGGCGTAGTGCGGATACGGAATGCGCGCCAGCGTGCCGCTCATGCCGCCGCCGTAAATCAGCGTCAGTTTTTCGCGCAGGATATCGACGATGCGGATGTTCATCACCTCGATCAGCGCCTGCATGCGCACCTGCTCCGCTTCGGAATACTCAGCCTTGCCGGTGAACGTCAGCGAGACCGTACTCTTCGCCTCGGTGCCGCGCCGCACTTCTTTTTTCACGACACCCAGCACCGGACGCACGCCGACGTCGCGGAATGCGATCGACACATCCGGCGTCGGCAGGCTGGCCAGATACGTCGCAATCAACGGCTTGATGGTTTTTACGTCGAAGCTGCCGACCAGGATGAAGGTCAGGCCGCGCGCACTGGAAAAGCGCTCGCGGTAGATGGCGATGCTGCGGTCCAGGCTCACCTGTTTGAAGTCTTCCGGGCGCACCGCACGTGGCGCGCGCGGACTGTTGGCGTACAGCGTGGCGGCGATCGTGTCGCCAAACAGCTCGGACGGTTCGGTCAGCCGGTTGCGCGCCGCCTCGACCTGCTTGCCGATGAACGACGTGTACAAATCGTCGTCGCGGCGCACGCCGTTGAACTTCAGCCATAGCATCTGGAACATGGTCTCGATGTCGGTGGCGCCCGAGGCGCCGCTGACCACGTCGTTGTAGCCGGACAGCCCCACGCTCACCGTGGCAGCCTTGCCGGCCAGGACTTTTTGCACTTCGACCGGCGAGTAGGCGCCCAGGCCCATGGTCGCCACGATCGAATTGGCGTAGCGCGCGTTGAACACGTCCTTGTCTTCGAACAGGGCCTGGCCGCCATACCGCGAGGCGCTCATCAGCACTTGGTCGTTGCGGAAATCGGTGGGTTTCAGGATCACCTTGACCCCATTCGACAGCGTCAGGCGCGTCAGGCCCAGCGCCGGATCGACGCTTTCGGCCACGATGGTTCCGGCCACTGGCGGTTCGGCCAGCAGCTTGCTGCCGATGGCTTTTTCGGCACGCGGCAGGATGGCGGCTTTTTTGGCGGCATCGACAGACGCCAGCAACTGGGCGCCGGTGGGCGCGGGCGCATCCGGCTTGTCGGAGCCGGTGTAAATCACCAGCTTGCCGGAATCGGCAGGGATGGTGCGGCGCGCGTAGGCATTCATTTCCGCCAGTGTCATGCCGGGCACCAGCTCGGTCACGTACTGGTATTCGGCGGCGATGCCGGGGATGGATTCGCCCTGCAGGAAGTTGCGCGTGTACTCGGCGACGTAGACGCCGGAGTCGGTTTTTTCGCGTTCGTTCCAGGCGCGCTCATACACGCGCAGCAGGTTTTTCTTGGCGCGGTCGAGTTCCGCGTTCGAGAAACCGAAGCGGCGCGCGCGCTCGTTTTCCATCACCATTGCGGCCAGCGCAGGCTCGGGGCCGGCCGCACCGACGGTCGCCGACGCGCTGTAGGCCTTGTAGCGCGGCGTCAGCTTGCCCAGCGTGCTGGCAGCGCCCATGAAGGGCGGATTCGGCAATTGCGCCAGTTCCTGCAGGCGCGCGTTGAGCATGCTCGAAAACAGCAGGTCGACGACCTGGTTGCGGTAGTCGCGCAGCGTGCCGGTTTCCCGCACCGGCGTCACCGGATAGCGGATCAGCACGCCATTGCCGCCAGCTTCACGGTCAAGCACCACCAGCGCCTCGGTATCCTGGCGTGGTGGAATCGGCGCGTATTCGCGCACGCGTTCGTGGGCAGGATTGCGCAACGCGCCAAAATGCTTGTTGATCAGCCGCTCGATGTCTTGCGGCTCGACGTCGCCGACCGCCATCACGGCCATCAGGTCGGGGCGATACCAGTCTTTGTAAAAGCGGCGCAGTGCGTCGGGCTTGAAGTGCCTGATGATCTCTTCCTTGCCGATCGGCAGGCGCTGGGCGTAGCGCGAGCCGTTGAAAATCTTCGGCATCAGCACCTTGTTCATGCGGTCCCCTGCGCCTTTGCCGAGGCGCAGTTCTTCCAGCACGATGTCGCGTTCCTTGTCGATGTCGGCATCGTGCATCGCCAGACCGCCGGCCCAGTCCTGCAGCACCAGAAAGCCCTTGTCGATATCTTCCTTGCGATCGGTCGGAATTGGCAAGATATACACGGTTTCATCGAAACTGGTGTAGGCGTTCAGGTCGGCGCCGAATTTGACGCCGATCGACTGCAGCCACGACACCAGTTCATGCTTCTTGAAATTGGTCGAGCCATTGAACGCCATGTGTTCGGTGAAGTGCGCCAGGCCCTGCTGGTCCTCGTCTTCCAGGATTGAACCGGCCTTGACGACCAGGCGCAGCTCCAGCTTGCGCGCCGGCTTGGTGTTCTTCTGGATATAGTAAGTCAGCCCATTGGCAAGCTTGCCTACCTTTACCTGGGGACCGGCCGGGAGCACCGCATCGAGCTTCGCTGGCGTGACTGCCACAGACGCCGCCGGCGTTGCAGGTGTTGCTGGTGTTGTCGAAGCGGCAAGCACGGGTGCGGCAAACAGCAGTGCAAACAGCAGTGCAGACAGGGAGGAGGAAACGAGTACAGCGCGGAAGGAAACAATGGGCATCAGGCAATTGGCGCGGGGGCCAGTATCAACGTTATCCGGCCATTTTAACCGCACTGGCACCTGCCAACGGTTGTTGACAGGCGGCTGACAAGTTGTCGCCAGGTCGTTGCCGCGTCGCCTTCATGTTGTCGCCGAGTTATTGCCAGGCTATTGCAAGTTGTTTTCAAGCTGTTGCCAAGCTGTTGTCAACTTATCGCCACTACGCCGACCCGGTAGAAGCGCCGTAAATCCTTTAAAATAGCAGATTCTGCATTTTTATCCCGCTTTCACGGAAACTCCCCCATGACCATCGCCAGTACCCAGGAAATTATCGAAGAATTACGCGCGGGGCGCATGGTCGTCCTGGTGGATGACGAAGACCGCGAAAACGAAGGCGACCTGATGCTGGCATCCGATTTCGTCACGCCTGAGGCCATCAATTTCATGGCCCGCTATGCGCGCGGCCTGGTGTGCCTGACGCTGACGGCCGAGCGTTGCGAGCAACTCGAACTGACCATGATGACCGCCAAAAACGGCACCTCGTTCGGCACCAATTTCACTGTCTCGATCGAAGCTGCCGAAGGCGTCACCACCGGCATTTCCGCGGCCGACCGCGCCCGCACCATCCAGGTGGCCGTCGACAAGCACACCAAGGCCATCGATATCGTCCAGCCCGGCCACATCTTCCCGGTCCGCGCCGAAAATGGCGGCGTGCTGATGCGTGCGGGTCACACCGAAGCCGGTTGCGACCTGACCGCCATGGCCGGCCTGACGCCATCGTCCGTCATCTGCGAAATCATGAACGACGATGGCACCATGGCGCGCCTGCCAGACCTGATGGTGTTTGCCAAAGAACACAATCTGAAAATCGGCACCATCGCCGACCTCATCCACTACCGTAGCCAGAATGAAAACATGGTCGAGCGTGTGGCCGAGCGCCAGATGAGCACGGCATACGGCGACTTCCGCCTGATCGCTTTCCGCGACAAGCCAAGCGGCTCGGCCCACTTGGCGCTGGTGCATGGCGATATTTCGCGCGAGCGCGAGACGCTGGTGCGCGTGCACCAGCCGGTGTCGATTCTCGACCTGCTCGAGTCGCGCGCCACGACCCACTCGTGGACAATGGATTCGGCGCTGGCCGCGATCAAGAAAGAAGAGCGCGGCGTAGTCGTGTTGCTCAATTGCGGCGAAACTGCCGATGAGCTGTTTGCCCAGTTCGCCGCGCTCGACAAATGCGGCGTGCGCCCGACCGGCCGCGCTGCCAGCATGGATTTGCGCACGTACGGCATTGGCGCCCAGATTCTGAAAGACCTGGGCGTGGGCAAAATGCAGTTGCTGGCCAGCCCGCGCAAGATGCCGTCGATGACCGGCTTCGATCTGGAAATTACCGGCTACCGCGCCAGTCCTGTTTTAGCCTGACGCTGGCCTGAAAATGGGCCACATCGGCACTTATACACACTATATATACCAACACGAAAGAGGGCAGCCATGACAGTAGGAACTTATGAGAGCAATTTCGCCGGCACCGGCCTGCGTATCGGCATCGTCCAGGCACGTTTTAACGCAGACGTGGGCCACGGCTTGCTGTCGTCCTGCCTGGCCGAGCTGAAAAACCTCGGCGTGGCCGACGAAGACATCCTGCACGTGACCGTGCCGGGCGCGCTGGAAATTCCGGTAGTGCTGCAAAAGATGGCGGAAACCGAGCAGTTCGACGCGCTGGTGGCGCTGGGTGCCGTCATTCGCGGTGAA
Source organism: Pseudomonadota bacterium (assembly GCA_030853745.1). Taxonomy (GTDB): domain Bacteria; phylum Pseudomonadota; class Gammaproteobacteria; order Burkholderiales; family Burkholderiaceae_D; genus JALYUM01. The sequence continues at coordinate 40,138 of JALYUM010000004.1, forward strand.
ACCTATCACTTCGAACTGGTGTCGAACGAATCGGGCGCCGGCATTACCCGTATCGGTCTCGACTACGGCATGCCGATCGCCAACGCCATTCTCACCACCGAGAACGATGCGCAAGCCGAAGCGCGCATGCTGGAAAAAGGCGCCGATGCGGCGCGTGTGGCTGTAGAAATGGCCAATTTGCTGATCGCGCTCGAAGAGCTGCAAGCTGACGAAGACTGAATCAAGACAAAGAAGGGCAGTACCCATGAGCGACAATATTACCCACGCCAACCCCAGCAAGAATCGCACGCCGCGTCACCGCGCGCGCGAATTTGCGCTGCAGGGCCTGTATCAGTGGCTGCTGAACAATGAAGATGCGACCACTGTCGTCAACAATATTCGTGCCGCGCACGGTTTCGACAAGGCGGACGGCGAGCATTTTGCCGCGCTGCTGTACGGCACTATCCGCGATTGTGTGGCCTTGCGCGAATCGTTCGCTCCGCTGATCGACCGCACCGTCGCCGAGTTGTCGCCTATCGAGCACGGCGTGCTGCTGATTGGCGCGTTCGAGCTGAAAAACAACCTGGATATTCCTTATCGCGTCGTAATTAACGAAGCAGTGGAACTGACCAAGTCGTTTGGCGGTATCGATGGTCACAAATACGTCAACGGCGTGCTGGACAAGCTGGCGGGGCGCTTGCGGTCCGATGAAGTCACTGCCGACAAGCGCCGCTGATCAGGCGCGTGTAAAAAAAGCCACCGGCATCTGCGGTGGCTTTTTTTTGTCTGGAGTATGAAAAAAGCCGCCCGGCGCTTGCGCACAGACGGCCTTTCGTGATCAGGCTGACATTACAGACCGGCGATTGCCTCGTGAGGTGCTTCTGCTGGTGGCGCAATCTGCACCGGTTCCACGTCATGCTTCGGCGCGACGACTTTTTCGACCGCCACTTGTGTCGGCGCAGATCGCGTGACGAATGTCGGCACGTGCTTGCCGCTGGCGACCATCTTCAGTTTGCGCAACTCGGCCAGCACGCGCGAGCCGTAGCCCGAGTCGGTGTCGAACGCGCCAGCGCCCACATAACTTTTCAAACCGGCTTCCACCGAACCGCCACGTGTGACGTAATCCTTCAAAATCGCTGAGCCGACACGAATGTTGGCGGTCGGATTCAACACCATTTGCGGGCCGCCCATGGCCTGGAACTTGGCATGGTGGATATCCGCCATGACTTGCATCAAGCCTTTTGCGCCGACCGGGCTCTCCGCGAACGGATTCAGGCCCGATTCAATGGCCATCACTGCAAGAATCAGCAGCGGGTCGAGCTTGATTTCCTTGGCCGTTACGTACGCCGTCGACACCAGCATGTCGGCGGCACCGCCAGCGACACGATAGCGCTTGGACAGCCACGACGTCACAGCCTGCTGCTGACGCCTGGTGCTGGCAAACGCCAGTTCCGCCTGGGTTGGCGGCGCTGGCAGAGCTGCGGCTGCCTGCTGGGGTGCGGCCACTACGGGCACCGGTGCGGCTGCCAGCTGGACCACGGGCGGTTTTACCGCGCTGGCAGGCGTCGTGGCTTCACTGCCGAGAGAAAGCATGGCCACGAGGGCAAGTGCTGAAACGCCCAGCAAGGTCAAACGTTGTTGCGTGGTACTTACTGTATTACCGACTGCTTTACTGACCGAAGTGCGCACGGATTGACGCAAATATGCGCGTGCAGCAGGCTGGCTGGCCTTGATGTGGCCGGACGTTGCGTCCGAGCCGATGGAACGATGTGACATCGTTGTCCCCTTTGTCGCGGCAACAGAAGTCTCAACGTGGCGCTGGATGGCGTCGCGGATGGCTCTACTGCCGTGCATCAGAAATATCGTTGATCTTCGCCTTGCGAAGGACCAACGCCGTCATTGCTAGCAAATCAGCACGCTGTCTTCCCGGTTGCGGGTCAAGCGAGTGGCTAAACAACTGTCTCGGGGAGGTAAGGCAGACGCCTTGGGAAACACTCCTTAAAATGCCATGTGGGGCCCCGACCCCGTGAATGTATGAGACCGGCTAGAATCGACGCTGTGGGTCGATGAAGGTTGCCGGCTCATCAAGTAGGACGGATTCTAGTGGGTCACATATACCGAGTCAATACTAACACAATTGATCTTTATTACTTTTATGTCTGACTTTCTTTGCTGCACCGCAGCAAACCCTTAATAAATCAAGTACTTGGGGTAGTTACTTAAACAACTCACTGGGTACGAAAAAGACGAATAAAAAACCGATGAACTATTCAGATTTACGTGATTTCATGTCAAAGTTGCAAGAAATGGGCGAATTGAAGCGCATTTCGGTGCCCATTTCGCCGCATCTGGAGATGACAGAGGTCTGCGACCGTACCTTGCGCGCTGGCGGACCGGCACTTTTGTTTGAAAACCCGGTGGGCCACAGCATGCCGGTGCTCGGCAATCTGTTCGGCACGCCGCGCCGCGTGGCGCTTGGCATGGGTGCCAACGATGTCAGCGAACTGCGCAAGATCGGCCATGTGCTGGCGCGCCTGAAAGAGCCGGAGCCGCCAAAAGGTTTCAAGGACATGATGGACATGGGTTCGCTGGTCAAGGCCGTGTGGGACATGTCTCCGAAAGAAATCAAGGGTGCGCCGTGCCAGGAAATTGTCTGGGAAGGCGCTGACGTCGACCTGGCGAAACTGCCCATCCAGCATTGCTGGCCGGGCGACGTGGCCCCGCTGATTACGTGGGGCCTAGTAATTACCCGGGGGCCGAACAAGAAACGCCAGAATTTGGGCGTGTATCGCCAGCAAGTGCTGGGGCCGAATAAAGTCATCATGCGCTGGCTGGCCCACCGCGGCGGCGCGCTCGATTTTCGCGAGCACGCCATTGCCACCAAGGGCCAGCCGTATCCGATCGCGGTGGCGCTGGGCACCGACCCGGCCACCATCCTGGGTGCGGTGACGCCGGTGCCGGACAGCCTGTCGGAATACCAGTTTGCCGGCCTGTTGCGAGGGCAGCGTACCGTGCTGACAAAAGCCATCGGCAGCGAACTGCGCGTGCCGGCGTCGGCCGAGATCGTGCTGGAAGGCCATATCTACGCCGACCCGAACCATCCGAGCGGCTACGAACACGCGCTGGAAGGGCCGTATGGCGACCATACCGGTTACTACAATGAGCAGGACAGCTTTCCGGTGTTTACCATCGACCGCATCACCATGCGGAAAAATCCCATTTACCACTCGACCTACACCGGCAAACCGCCGGACGAACCTGCCGTGCTGGGCGTCGCATTGAACGAAGTGTTCATTCCGCTGCTGCAAAAGCAGTTCAGTGAAATTACCGATTTCTATTTGCCGCCGGAAGGTTGCAGCTACCGGATGGCCGTGGTGCAGATGAAGAAGCAGTACGCCGGCCACGCCAAGCGCGTCATGTTTGGTGTCTGGAGTTTCTTGCGCCAGTTCATGTATACGAAGTTCATCGTCGTCGTCGACGAAGACGTGAATATCCGCGACTGGAAAGAGGTGATCTGGGCGATGACGACGCGCGTCGATCCGCTGCGCGATACGGTCATGGTGGACAATACGCCCATCGACTATCTCGATTTCGCGTCGCCGGTCAGCGGGCTGGGCAGCAAGATGGGTATCGACGCGACCAACAAATGGCCCGGCGAGACCAATCGCGAGTGGGGCACGACGATCGCGATGACGCCGGAAGTGAAGCAGAAGATCGATACGATCTGGCAAGAGCTCGGCATTTAAGTGGCCAATTAGCCGTGTGGTGGGGGAGGCATGCCAAACTCCCCCACAGGCTGCACGGATCGCATATAATGCGGGCTGGCGGGCCCCTGCGCATTGTGGCATGGCTAACCTGGTCAGGTCGGGAACGAAGCAGCCACGGCCGTTCACCGCAAGTGCCGCAGATCAGGCTCGCCTCTTTCGATCTCCTCGTTTTATCCTCTTTACCTCAGTACGCTCCCTGACAGTTCGACCGCCACTTGCTCTGGCTGTGGTGTCGTGCGATCGGCGTCATCATTGCGCATGCCGCGCCATTTTCAGTCCATATTGCTATCGCACGCGCGTAAAAAGTCGTCGTGTGTCTTTTCCCACGCGTGACCCGCTGCTGTCCCGCTTCACGTATTGACGTTAGCGAGCGCTGCTTTACCCAGTAGGCATAGTCTGGTCTAATTTTTCCCTCAAGAAATTATTGTTGGAAAATAAAAATGAAAAAATCTGCTGTAGAGACGTTGCTGGCACTTAATCATCGTGGTGCCGATCGTCTGATGCTGGGAATTTTGTGGGGTTTGTTCGGGATGGCACTGGCGCTGTCCAGTCTTCACGATACGTGGCACTGGGCCTGGCTGATCGGCCTGCCTGCCGTGCTGGTTCCGATGGCAATGATGCATTTTTATCCTGGCGAGCGGCCTGCGCGGCTGGCGGTCGGTGTCGCCTTCATGGTTTTTTGCGCACTGCATATTCACCAGGCTGCGGGGAAAAACGAAGTCCACTTCGGCATCTTTGTGCTGCTGGCCTTTTTGCTGTGCTATCGCGACTGGACCGTGATTGTGGCGGCTGCGGCGACTGTCGCCTTGCATCATCTCACTTTTAATTATCTGCAGGAGCTTGGCTACGGCGTGCTGTGCCTGTCCACACCGGGGATAGAACAGGTACTGATCCACGCAGCGTATGTCGTTGCCGAAACGGCAGTGTTATGTTTTGTCGCCATCCAGTCGCAGCACGACGCGCTGCAGTCTGCCGAGCTGCGGGTGCAGGTGGCTGCGTTGCGCGGCGACGCCGGGGCCATCGATTTGCGTCAGGCGCCGCTGGTGGCCAAAAGTGCCAGTGCGCGGGCGTTGGGCGATGTGGTGCGTCTGCTTGAAAACGCACTGTCCAGCGTCCACCGCAGTGTGCAGACGACAACAAGTGCGTCGGGCCACATTGCTGCCGGCAATGCCGAACTGGCCGATCGTACCGGGCGCCAGCGCGTGTCGCTGCAATCGACTGTGGCATCGATGGTGGAGTTGACCGATTTCGTCCGCGAAAATGCCGAGAACGCCCAGCGTGCCAATACGCTGGCGACGGCTGCTTCTGCAGTCGCCATGCGCGGCGGTGCAGTGGTGACGCAGGTAGTCGACACCATGAAAGCAATCGACGACTCGTCGCGCAAAATTGCCGACATCATCAGCGTGATTAACGGCATCGCGTTTCAGACCAATATCCTGGCATTGAATGCTGCCGTTGAAGCGGCGCGTGCGGGCGAGCAGGGGCGCGGCTTCGCTGTGGTTGCATCGGAAGTGCGCAATCTTGCGCAGCGCTCTGCCAGTGCCGCCCTTGAAATCAAGGTGCTGATCGAAGGCTCGGTCGCGCAGGTCGATGCGGGCAGCCTCCTGGTGCAGCGTGCCGGCGCGACGATCACGGAAGTGGTCGACAGTGTGCGCGCGGTGGGCGGCATCATCGCTGCCATCAGCAGCGCCAGCGTGCTGCAGTCGCGCGGCATCGATGCGGTGGGCCTGGCCATCAAGGAAATGGACCGGGACACGGAAAACAATGCCGTGCTGGTGCATGACGCTGCGCGGGCCGCAGCGTCGCTCGAGCGCGAAGCCGATGAGCTGGCGGGCGTGGTGGCGGTATTTCAGCTCGGCGATACTGATCTTGCCGGCAGCCGGTCGAGTGCGGCTGCCCAAGCGACGGGCGCGATGTTGACACGGGACGCACGGCCGATGGCGCTGGCCGCCTAGCGCGCCCCCGCCGCTCGTCACCGCACCGCACTGCAGGCATCATGCCAGCCCGGCCGGGCGGCGAGCGGTGGCGGTGCCATGCGATTGTCCGCAGTTGCGTCCATCTGCGGTAAAATCGCACCATGTCCTATCAAGTCCTCGCCCGCAAATACCGCCCCAAAAACTTCGACACGCTGGTTGGCCAGGAGCACGTCGTGCGCGCGCTCACGCACGCGCTGTCCACCGGCCGCCTGCACCACGCCTACTTGTTTACAGGAACGCGCGGCGTCGGCAAAACCACGCTGTCGCGCATTTTGGCCAAGTCGCTCAATTGCATCGGTCCCGACGGGCAGGGCGGTATCACGGCCACGCCGTGCGGCGTCTGCGAAGCGTGCAAGGCGATTGATGCCGGGCGCTTCGTCGACTATATCGAGATGGATGCGGCGTCGAATCGTGGCGTCGATGAAATGGCGCAATTGCTCGAGCAAGCGGTGTACGCGCCCAGCAATGCGCGCTTCAAGGTCTACATGATCGATGAGGTGCACATGCTGACCAACCATGCGTTCAATTCCATGCTGAAAACGCTGGAAGAGCCGCCGGAGCATGTGAAATTCATTCTGGCCACCACCGATCCGCAAAAAATTCCCGTAACGGTATTGTCCCGCTGCCTTCAGTTCAATCTGAAGCAGATGCCGCCCGGCCATATCATCGACCACCTGGAAAACATCCTGGGACAGGAAGAAGTTGCCTTTGAAGTGCCGGCCCTGCGCCTGCTGGCTCAGGGTGCGCATGGCTCGATGCGCGATGCGCTGTCGCTCACCGACCAGGCTATCGCTTATGCCGCGGGCGAAGTCACGCTCGACGCGGTCCAGGGGATGCTCGGCGCGCTCGACCAGACCTACCTTGTGCGCCTGCTCGACGCGCTGGCGCAGCAGGATGGCGCCGACCTGATGGCCGTGGCCGACGAAATGGCCAGCCGCAGCCTGTCGTACAACGGCGCGCTGCAGGATCTGGGTTCCTTGCTGCACCGTATCGCGCTGGCGCAGACAGTGCCTGGCGCGGTGCCGCAAGATTTGCCCGAACTGGCTGACATTGTGCGCCTGGCCCAGCTGTTCGATGCTCAGGAAGTGCAGTTGTATTACCAGATTGCTGTGCATGGACGCAACGAAATCGGTCTGGCGCCGGATGAATATGCCGGTTTTACCATGACGCTGTTGCGCATGCTGGCGTTCCGGCCGGGGCAGGGTGGTGGCGACGTTGTTGCAGTTGCTGCGCCAGCCGCGTCTGCACCGGCAACGGCGCGACCGGCTGCCGCCGCGGCGCGTGCAGC
>JALYUM010000018.1 GCA_030853745.1 Pseudomonadota bacterium
GTCCGGGGCGGCAGGAAAGTCAATTTCCGTACAAGACTTGTTGGGCATTGCCAGTACGGATGGTGCCAATTCTTGAGGTATGCGTTGGTGGATCGCGGCCTGTTGTTGAATGGCTGGATTCGGCCAAAAGCCGCCATTCGTCCCAATCATTGGAGAACCGCTTGATGTCTCGAAACCTTGCAATGGGAATAGCGATGATCACAATCGGGGCAGTTGCGGTAGCTGGTCAGCAGCAGTCACCTGTGGTTCTCGTACAGTATGTCGTGGGTGAAAAGTCACCCGACGTTGTAGAAGAGGTACTGACTAGTCCGATAGAACGCAGCGTGCGAAATCTTCGCAGGGTGACTGGTCTTCGATCCACTACTGGCAACAGTGGCACTGGCGTTGCGGTGGCGGTGGAAATTTCATTCGAAGGCGGCGCAACGTCGCTGGATTTGGAAGCGGTGCTTAGGCAGGTTTCACAACTAAAAACCAAAGGGAATGTTGAGGTTGCTTCCGTTACGGTACAGCTTATGCAGCCACACAAGGACAACGACGCTGGCCGGATTCAGCGATAGGCTGGGATCGGCCGGTCGACAGTCTGCTTGGACGATGACAGGGCCAGGCACCGACAAATGTAGCGCGAATCCGATGCCCGCACCGAGGCATTAAAACATGAGCAGTACGGCGAAGCTGGGCAGTATGACCACGGAGACAGCTGAGGACTATTTGGCTGCCGGGATCACGCCGCGCTTGACCTGATCGCGTTCGATCGATTCGAACAGGGCCTTGAAGTTACCCTCGCCGAAACCATCGTCACCCTTGCGCTGGATGAACTCGAAAAACACTGGCCCGAGCACCGTGTCAGAGAAAATCTGCAACAGCAGCCGGCGGCCGCCTTCGCCAGTGCTTCCGTCCATCAGCAGGCCCCGGATTTTTAATTGGCCTTCATCTTCCCCGTGGTTCGGCAGGCGTTCCGACAGCATTTCGTAATATGTTTCCGGCGGTGCGGCCATTAACGGGACGCCCGCTGCGCGCAACCGGTCAACCGTAGCAATCACGTCGTCGCTGAGCAAGGCGATGTGCTGGATGCCTTCCCCGTTGAATTTCATCAGGAATTCCTCGATCTGGCCGCCACTGCCCGATGCTTCTTCGTTAAGAGGAATACGAATTTTTCCATCAGGCGCCGTCATGGCGCGCGAGGTCAGTCCCGTGTATTCGCCCTTGATGTCGAAGTATCGAATCTCGCGAAAGTTAAACAGGCGTTCGTAAAAGCTGCCCCAGAAAGCCATGCGACCGCGGTAGACGTTGTGGGTCAAGTGGTCGATCAGTTTCAGACCGTGGCCTTCCGGTCGGCGATCCACGCCAGGGAGGAATTTAAAGTCGATGTCATAGATGGATTCGCCATCTTCAAACCGATCAATCAGGTACAACGGCGCTCCGCCAATCCCCTTTATGGCACCTCGTTATACACAACTCGACAGCATTCCCATTTTGCGTAGCGCTTTGAGCGTATGAGCCGAAGAACGGACGTCTCGCAGTCCTTCCCAGATGGTCTTTGCTCCGGGTTCGCCATCGCCTTTTCTGGCGAGGAAACCGCCGGCTTTTGCCACCATGCGCAGCACGTCGTTCAGTCTCGGTTCCGGCGGAGCCAATTGGTCATTGAGAAGGTAAGCAGCTTGAATTTCATCGGAGTCGAAGAACAATCCGGCGTCCAGATCAGGGCAGGTACGCCCCATTCTCATCAGGTGAGCGATGCGCCAGGCGACGACCAGATACAGCGCCAAGGCGCGTTCGATGCGCGCAATCGTGCCAAGCTGGAGTGCTTCAACCTTGCAGCCGTTTTTCAGTACGTTAAACAGCATTTCGATTTCCCAGCGGGCGCGGTACCAGTCAATCAATTCGGTTACTTCAGCCGCGCTGGCCGCCGTCCGGTTGGTCAGCAAGCGCCATTCGATCGGCTTGACACCAGCCGGCGCGCCATATTCACGGGCGATGATGCATGTCACCGGCACGATCTGTCCCTTGCCTGCTTTCAGTTCAACGCGGCGTGCCCACAACTGCTGACGGACCAGGCGCGCCTTGGCTCCTGGGCGCGCAGGCAGCGTAAATTCAATTTCGCCGAGCGGCTCGCCTTCGGTGACGTGTGGCCACAGCTTTTCGCTGTCGGGCAAACAGCGATTGTGCGCAGCGCGCACCAGCCAGTCGGCGGGGCACTCCATCTGCTTTGCTCGCACCATCAATGCCAGCATATCGGCTTCACGATCGGCCACAAATACCAGGCGCGTGGACGGCAGGCGCGGCGCCAGTTCCGCCAGCCGTTCATAGCCCTCTATCCAACGCACGCTTTCTTTCATTCCACCACGCTGGCCATTGGCATCGCGCTGCTCGCGTGCCCACATCCACACGTCCAGAATTCCCAGCGGCTCGCGCGCTGTCGTCACCGCGTAAGTCGGGTGAACGTACATGCCTCGCTGGGCTTCATAGCTCAACGGTCCCAGTCCAGTTGCCTGCTGACCGTTGAAGTCGAGTTCGGTCGTGTCCTGCAAGCACAGCACGACGGACTGCTCGGCCATTCGTTGCTCGGTCTGCTGCCAGTGCGGCTCCAGGATTGCTTGCCAATCGACGCTGTCATTGTCGAAAAACCGATACGCCGCCATCGTCTCAGCCCAACCGTTGCAGGCTTTGGGCACGCTTGCCGTCGGGGTTGCCGCCATACTTTCCATCAATGTCCTCGCTCGTCTGTTCAGTCGCACATCGCCCAGATCGAGTTTTCCGAATTCCACATCAGTCCATGCCGTCGATCTGTTTGCCAATTGCGCCACGCAAAAGACGAGAGTAAACGCGATTTTCTGGGAGTTTACAAGGGCCGCTGCAAGTCATTGAAAGTAAACAATATTTTCCAGCGCTGTGGCGGAGTCAGCAGACTTGTGTATAACGAGGTGCCTTTATGGCGGGCAAACGCAGTTCCATCGGACCAGTAGGCAGTTCGAGCGGCTGCGCGCCCAGGGACAGCGCCCGGGCGTAGGCGGCTGGTGCATCCTTCACGCGAAATGCCATACCGCAGGCCGATGGGCCGTGTTCAGCGGCGAACCAGGATGCCACGCTGTTCGGCTCATTGTTAATAATGAAGTTGATCTCGCCCTGGCGATACAGCGCGACGTTCTTGGAGCGGTGCTCGGCGACGCGTTTGAATCCCAGCATCTCGAAGACAGGTTCCAGTTGGTTCGGCACGGGCGATGCGAATTCCACAAATTCGAAGCCCATCAGCCCCATCGGGTTGTCAAATAAATCGGTCATGATGCAATTCCTTACTGCTGATAAATTAAAGATAAACGGTATGGATGATCAGTGCGAAATCTCTTCGAGGCGCTTGCCATTGGTCTTGGGGCCGAATACACCAATCGAAATCATCACGATGAGCATTGCTCCCGAAATTGCGCCAAAGACGCCGACAACGCCAAAGTCACGCAGGAAGAACGCGATGATGAATCCGGACATGCTGGCACCAATGCGGCTGAACGAATACACCATACCGGCAGCGCGGGAGCGGATGCGGGTCGGGAACAACTCGGCCTGGTATGCGTGATAAGCCACCGAAAGGAATGAACCGGACAAGCTGATTATTACACCCAGGACGATGAGAAAGCCCACCTCGCGTGCCTGGGAAAACAGCAGGCCGAAGATGATGATCGACAGCGCCGAATACACGATCATCCATTTGCGCTCGATTTTGTCGGCGATCGTCATGGCGAGAAGCGGTCCTATCGGGCTGGCAATGGCGATAATGGAGCCATACAGCAGGCTCTTGGTGATCGTGATGCCCTGGCCGATCAGCAACGTAGGTACCCAGTTGTTGAAACCGTAAAAAGCAAAGGCCTGGAACATATTAAAGATGAGCAGCATCAGGACGTTGCGCCGGAACGGCGGCTTCCACAGTTCAGCGAATGGCGCTACTTCGCGCTTGCGCTCGGGCAGCGGCGGTGGCACTGGCCGTAATGGTTTGCCGTATTGAAGCTGCACTGCAGTTTCGATCTTTTCGACGATCTCCTCGGCCTCTGCCATGCGGCCGTTTTCGGCAAGCCAGCGGGGGCTTTCCGGTACTTTCAGGCGGATGAACCACACCACAACAGCACCGGCCGAACCAATCAAGACAACCCATCGCCAACCATCAAGGCCAAACGGCTGGAGTGGGATAAGAAAGTACGACAGGATCGCCGCGATGGGCGCTGCCATGAACATAATGGCCTGATTAAACGCCATGGCACGGCCGCGCATATGCTGTGGCACGAGTTCGGTAATATAGACATCGATCGTGACAATCTCGATGCCTACGCCGATACCCGTAATGAAACGCCAGATCAGCACGCCTTCAGTCGTCGTTTGCAGGGCCATGATGGCCGAACCGATCGAGTACCACAGCAGCGAGATGGTAAATACCTTGCGGCGACCGTACCGATCAGGCAGAAAGCCCAAGCCAAAGGTACCGAGGAACAGGCCAGCGAACGTAATCCCAATGAATGCGCCAATGCCGTTGTAGCCGAAGAAATGAGTGGTGGTGGTCGAGAACATGCCACTTTTGGTCATGCCGGGCGCGATGTAGCCGGTGAATACCAGGTCATACACTTCGAAAAATCCGCCGAGCGAAATAAGAAATACCAGCATCCATAAATAGCCAGTCGCAGGCAGGCGGTCCATCCGCGCGGTGACTGAGGCGCAGCTGCCTGAACTTACATTTTCAATTTTCATTCGTGTCTCCAGATGGTCACAGGGCCGTATTGATTCAGCCTCGATGTGGTGTTTATCGTTCGGTGAAGCGTCAGCCTGCGTGTTTTAAAGCCAGCTTGGCCAATATCTCATCCGTATGGTCCCCAATCGCAGGCAGCGGGCGTTGTACGCCAAGGCGACGGCCATTCATCAGCATTGGTAGCAGCACCGCTTCGCTGATGCCGCCATCTTCGTTCTGCATTGGAACCAGGCCGCCGCTGGTCTTCAGGTGGACGTCGTCCAGCAACTGGTCGGGGCGGGCAATTGGCGCGTACGGCAGGCCTGCTGCTTCGAGCTTTTTCGACAGGTCGACGATGTCATGGCTACTGAGGATTGCGCCCAGGCGCGCCAGCACCTGCGGGCGTATGGCCACTCGCTGTTCGTTGGTTTGCAGTGCAGGGTCGTCCAGCAAGTCCTGGCGCTCGAGCACGCGGCACAGGATATTCCACTGCTTGTCGCTGACTGCAGCGATGAACAATTGCTCGCCGTTAGCTAACGCAAACACGTCGTAGACTGACCAGGGTGACGAGCGAGCAGGCATAGGTGGGGGCGTCTCGCCTGACATCGCGGCTTGTTGCATGTGCGACGCCACCAAAAATGCACAGTTCTCGAACAAGGCGCTTTGCACTTCCTGGCCGCGGCCCGTTGCATTGCGCTGCCACAGTGCAGCCAAAATGCCGATGACGCCGAACATGCCGCCCATGATGTCGTTGACCGAGGCGCCAGCGCGCAAAGGGCGGCCAGGCGGTCCGGTCATGTACGACAGGCCGCCCATCATCTGGACCACCTCATCGAGCGCCAGCCGGTTTTCATACGGACCAGGCAAAAAACCTTTGTGCGAAGCGTAGATCAGGCGCGGAAACCGGGCGGACAAACTCGTGTAGTCAAGGCCCAGTTTCTCCATCAGGCCGGGCCGGAAATTTTCCAGCATGATGTCGCAGTCGCCGATCAGTTCATGGGCTGTAGCCAAGCCTTCAGGTGTCTGGATATCGAGCACGACGCTTTTCTTGTTGCGGTTGAAAGTGCGAAAAAAACCCAGGCCGACGCCGGACATTTTGCGCGTTTTGTCGCCGGCAGGCGGCTCAATTTTGATGACTTCGGCGCCGAGGTCGGCCAGGATCATGCCGCAAGTCGGGCCCATGACCATGTGGGAGAATTCGATGACGCGGATGCCGGCAAGTGGCAGGGCCGGTTCGTTCGGAAGGTGGGTTTGCATGGTGATGTCTGAAGTAAGGAAAATGAAATCAGGCTGCCTGAAGGCGCGGGACGCCAGCGCGCCAGAGTGCGCCGTGCAAGGTTTCGCCGGGCAGCCAGGAGGCGACCAGCGCACGCAGGGCCAGCAGTTGTTGGAGGTCAATGCCGGTTGCCACACCCATGCTCTCGAGCATGAAGGTCAGGTCTTCGGTGGCAGCGTTGCCGCTGGCGCCGGGCGCGTGCGGGCAGCCACCAATGCCGGCCAGTGACGCGTCGAAGCGCGTTACGCCAGCCTCCAGAGCTGCGTACGCATTGGCCAGGGCCAAGCCGCGCGTGTCGTGGAAATGGCCGCAGCAAAACCGGTCGCCGGCAATGCGAACGGCCTGCTCGCACAGATCGCGCACGCCGCGGGGATTGGCGTAGCCGACCGTGTCGGCGAGACTGACGCGGTCGGCGCCGGCGTCCAGTAGCGCCTGCATCAGGCGCAGCACTTCACTCTGCTCGACGCGACCCTGCAGTGTGCAGCCGAATGCCGTGCCCACGCCGCCTTCGATCAGCGTGGACGAACCAGCTGCATCGCGCGCGGCGCGGATCCGCGCGACCTCGGCCACGACTTCATCAGGCGTCTTGCGCAGGTTGGCCAGGCTATGTGCATGGCTGGCCGACAGCGGTACCAGCATCAGTGCAGCGCGGCCGTCGATGGCGCGCTCGGCGCCCTTCAAATTCGGCACCAGTACGCTAGGTATCAGGCCTGGAAGGGTATGGGCAAATTCCAGCAATGCGCCGGTGTCAGCCAGTTGCGGCAGCAAACGGGCGGGCACGAACGAACCGACTTCGATTTCACGCAGGCCGGCGGCGTGGGCAGCGCGCAGCCAGGCAAATTTCAAATCGGTCGGAACGATCGTGTCAATGCTTTGCAGGCCGTCGCGCATGCCGACTTCGCGCACCGTCACGCTGGTTGGGTAGTGGGTCATATCAGGGGAACTGTTTAAGTTCGGTTGCATAGCGCTGGCCGCGCGCGACGTACGCGTCGACATTGGCGTGCATGCCGGCGATCTGCTCGTCGGACAGCGTGCGCACGGCTTTTGCAGGCGAGCCGATGATGAGCGAGTTGTCGGGGAATTCCTTGCCTTCGGTGACCAGTGCGCCGGCACCCACCAGGCAATTGCGGCCGATGCGGGCGCCATTCAGCACCACTGCCTGGATGCCGATCAAGCTGCCCTCGCCGACGCTGCAACCGTGCAGCATGGCCTGGTGTCCCACGGAGACGTTTGCACCGACCACCAGCGGATAGCCGGGGTCACTGTGCAGCACCGCCGCTTCCTGGATGTTCGTGTTCGCACCGATGACGATGCGCTCGTTGTCCCCTCGAATGGTCACGCCATACCAAATGCTGGCATTTTCGCCGATGGCCACATGACCGATAATGTGCGTGGAGTCGGCAACAAAGGCCGTCGGATGAATCTCGGGTGCGGTGTCACCCAGCTGGTAAATCGTCATAATTCGTCTCCTTGGAGGTCTGATGCCTCTCGAAACGAGTATAAAACTTCCATGTTGTGAGTAAAGCTTCGATTTGGAACGCCGAAAATTCCATAATGGAATATCATCTGTCGACATCGTTTATACCGATAGGGAGACACCATGCGCGATCTGGACTTGACTACCTTGCGACTGTTCGTCGCGGTCTGCACGACCGGCAACATGGCGCGCGCTGGCGAACAGGAGAACATCGTGGCCTCCGCCATCAGCAAGCGCCTGGCGCAACTGGAAGAAACTGTCGGCATCCAGCTGCTGGAGCGGCGGCGCCATGGGGTTGTGCCGACCAAAGCTGGTGAAACCTTGCTGGAGCATGCTCGCGGCATGTTGGCGGGGGCCGACCGCGTCGCGCGCGACATGGCCAGTTACAGCTCTGGTGTGAGCGGACAGGTACGGGTGCTGGCCACCGTGTCCTCGGTCGCCGAAAAGCTGCCTGACGATGTCGCTGCATTCCTGCAGAAAAAGGCGAACCGCGGCATCCGCGTCGATATCGAAGAGCACCTCAGCCGTGATGTCGTCCGCGCGCTAAAAGAAGGCAGCGCGTCGGTTGGCATCTGTTGGGACGCTGGCAATCTGGAGGGGCTCGGCACCGTACCATATCGCTCGGATCACCTGGGCGTCGTGGTGTATCCGTCGCATCCGCTCGCGCACAGGAAGCGTCTTGTATTTGCCGAAACACTCGATTTCGATTACGTCGGCCTGCCACCGTCGACTGCCGTGCAGGTGATGCTCACGCGGGCGGCGGCCGTCGCGGGCAAAGCAATGACTTTTCGTGCGATCGTCTCCACATTTGATGCAGCATTGAAGGTTGTGAACGCGCAACTGGGCATTAGCATCGTGCCCATGGAGATTGCTGCGCCCCATGCGCGCACCTATAACCTGCGCGTTATTGCGCTCGACGATGCGTGGGCCAAGCGGCGCTTCGCGGTGTGTTTTCGCGATAAGGACACGCTGTCTCCGGCCGCGCGCCTGCTGGTCGACTTCCTGGAAGCGCAGGCAGGCGACACCTCGCAGTCTGCCGGCCTGCCAGGCGCCGCGGCATTCTGATCTGTCGAGCAGATTCTCCATCGGGAAGTGCGGGCATTCCCTTTTGTCATTCTGACACCCCTGGTTCTTCATTAGTATCGCTGCATGCCCGTAAAAATGGGCGCGCGCATGTCTTTATGGCAGCGACGATAACCAATGGAGACAGACATGAAGCACAGCACCCTCGCATTTGCGTGGCTTGCTGCTGCGGCGGCCATGCCCGCAGCAGCCCAGGCCCAGTCCGGCATCACCGTGTACGGACTGCTCGATGTCGGCTTGCGCAACGATTCAAACGTCCTGCCAGGCAAATCGAAATTCCAGGAAATCAGCGGTATGACTAACACGAGCCGCTGGGGTTTTCGCGGTTCGGAAGACCTTGGAAATGGCCTGAAGGCCAATTTCAATCTGGAAGGCGGTATCAATCCCGACACCGGAACGCAGAATGAGGCAGCGTCCCTCTTCGATCGGCGCGCCACGGTTGGCCTGTCCGGCGCCTGGGGCAAGCTCGATATGGGCCGCGACCAGACGTTCAGCTGGCAATATACGCTGGTCTATGATCCTCTCGGCGGCGCGCTGGCCACGCCTACGCCCACGTCGCACACCAGCGGCAAAGCGGCATTGCTGGTCAACGGTTTCATGTTCGTCAAAAACAATCCTTACAACAACGCTAAACTGCGGGACAACAACATCAAGTACATTTACACGGACAGTAGCGGCTTCGTCGCAGGTCTCGATTACAGTGCGGGTGAAGTTGCCGGCGACCGCAGGAAACGCTCTGGTCGCCAGGCCATGCTCGGATACATGAAGGGCAACCTGAATGCCATCGCTGCTTTCGACGTGCTGCGCGATGCGGCAAATTTGGAGCAGAAAGTAATTGTCGCAGGCGGCAATTACCGGTTCGACAACGCGGCCAGGGTCATTGTCGGCTATGCCGTCATGACCGCCGCTGCAGGTTTTTCGGCCACATCCAATGTCGTCTCCGGACCCATCGCCAATTACAGCAGCACCTTTGGTGTAGCTGCAAATGGCAATATTCGCGTTGCCACGTCTGCTGCAGGCGCCGATTTCCCTGTTGCGCCGGCGACGACGCTCAACGCCAGTTTCTATAACACCCGGGTATCGGGCGACGGAATTGCCGCCAACCGTTACAACACTTATGCCCTCATGGCGAAGTACGCGCTATCCAAACGGACCACCCTGTACGCCATCGTCGACCACGAAACAGCAACCGAGAATGGCGGTCTGGCAACCGTCAGCGGAAGCCGTACCAACACTGGTATAACCGCCGGCATGCAGATGCGCTTTTGACCGTCCGGCGCACAAGCGCATATTCTTGCAGCGTCGGTGCAAACAGCATTTTCTGTGCTTGATGTGGCAATACCGGGCTGCAACCCTGGCAAGGGTGATACTGCCATTGTCCGGCGTGAATCGTCCGGACCGACAGATACTTATCGCACCTCGATAGGGTTGCACGCCCGCACCGGACCTACCAGCGATACGACGTCGAATACTTCGTCGGACTGTTTGACTTGCCAGCGCAGCGCTGGCTGCGGCACGTCCACCAATGGCGGTTCAGATGACGGTCTGCCGCTCTCGACGATGCGGACAAGATAAAAAAGTGGGCAATTGGGAGCGAGGGTCTGGAGCGAGGGTCTGGTCCGGCAAACGGACATTTTGGAACTATTTTGCTATGTAAAAGTTCCTTTATGTCTCATTGCCGGAACTGACCCCGTAGTGGGAACTGACCACGTAGTGTTATTGCTGTCATTCGCATCGCCGACTAAAAGAGTCGGTGAATGGCAAGCCATGCGTCTTTGGCAGGTCGCAAACATCTCGACAATACGATTTAGCTGATTGCACTTAAACGCTCGCTTTGGACTATTTCCGACCTTTTACAACGGTGGCCCTGGTTTCATTTGGCAGCCTCCGATACTGGGTCAATATCCCGTCATTCAGTGTTAAATTACCTACTCCAACAGGAAGCCGAATGAATTTAATTCAAGGGGAACGTTATCAAGAATGTAGTCTTACTCGCAGTGCTGTTACTCAGCAACGGATCGGCTATCGCTCAGAAAACGCCGCCGCCCAATTATGAAAATTGGAGCGTCTGTCCTTTTGAATGCTGTACCTATCGGGCGTGGACAGCTGACGGAGACGTCCCGGTGCATCAGGACCGCAACGAAAAGTCGGCAGTGGTATTTCGCTTGCACAGCGGAGATGCTGTCGAGGGCATCAACGGTGTGGTGGTAACAGAGAAGGCACGTGCTGTCACGGTAAATAGAGCAATACACGATGGTTATATTCAAGGTAGCGACCAACCCCAACTTTCTCTCGATGCCGGTGATGTGGTGTACCTGCTTTCACCGCTGGGTGAAGGGTCATACCTCTTCTGGTACGAAGGGAAAGTATATCGAAGCGGAAACGACCTTGCCGGGATGCCGCGTGTAGATGACCGCGAGGCCAACATGGTTTGGTGGAAACAGGTACGCAACAAAACTGGCAAAAGCGGCTGGACCCGCTCTGAAAAGTTTCGTGATGTCGACGCATGCGGGTGAATCCGCTTCGCGTCAATTCGGGCCTGTAGCGGCTGGCACCTCAGCGACAATCATGGAGCGAGGGTCGAACTGACTTTCATGGTGATGTAGTCTGCAAGTAATCGCTACGGTTTGGATAGCTGCTGCGCTCTGGTGACGTCACCAAGGCCGCGGCTGCGGTGCCATTGGCGGAACGACGATATGGTCGTTCAGGTGCAGAAACTTGAAACCCAGCAGGGTCGAACCCTTCTTGCCCGCCTGGCGGTTACGTTCTTCACGCGCTTCAGTACGCGCGATGAAGGAAGACAAAGTTTCCTCGCGAACAGCCGGATCGGAGGAATGCAAAAAGTGACGCTCCCCGTTCTCGCCGAGCACCACCAGGCCGACATGGGTCACCATCGTCGTGCCATCGACGAGCAAGGAAACCACGTTGATGTAGTCGCCTTCGTCCAGCCGCCCAACCAACGCGACAGCGCGTGCTTTCGGAACGTAGGCCTGGCGGCTGGATTCGACCGGAATGTCGACGTCGATATGATGGTGGGTTTTCAGAAAAGTCGTGCGGTCGACTGTCATCATGTAGCTCTGGCCATCCGGGCCGGCGAATTGGGCGCTCATGTCAGTCACCAGCCAGCGGTTGGCAGCATTCCAGTCAAGCTCAGTGTAATGGTTGCGCGTTGCGACGCCAATGATCCCATCACGGTATCGGATGCGTTGCAGCATCCAGAAGAACTCGTCCCACGAGCGCGACAGCGCCATCGCATAGGTATGCTCGACGAAGACCGTGCAATCGCTATGATCGAGGCTGAACATCGGCAGTTCATCATGCACCTGGTAGGGGAACTCTCCCAGCAAATTCAGGCGATACGGCTGGCCGATGTTCTTGCGCGCAATTGCCGCGATACGCTTGCGCACATCTGGCTCGTGGCCATGCTCCCAGGCGATGTAACGTCCGGCCTCGACCGGCTGCATCTGGTAGAGCGGCTTTGCCGTCGGTGCATCGATGCGATCGGTAGTGGACGTGCTGGCCAGCGCGTCCGACATGCAGGCAGCGGCAATGGCGGAGGAGACGACAAGATGGAACGAACGGGCAAAACGCATGCTTTTCTCTGACCAAAATTCTACGTTACACCGGCCCGGCTCGCGCAACAAGCCGAATTTTCCTGCGCGACCTTTCGCACCCGGTGACGGCTCGGTCCTGACTCACGAGATACCATTGCGCGTCACGGCCCTGCTGCCGGCAAAATTGGATGAGCTCGCTTGCAACAACGCGGCAATCGATCAACAAAACGAGCCAATGCATGATCGTCGCCACTGACATTGCATAACCCTGCATGAATGCTGCGCCATCAGCCGTTTTTGGCGCGGCTGTCCGGCGGCGCCTCAAGGCGCTCGGCAAGTCCATAGTCGCGCACGACATGGGCGATGCGCAGGCGGTAATCGGCGAACAGCGCGCCGCGCCCGGCGGTTTGCGCAGCGCGATGCGCTTCCAGTTTGCGCCACTGCGCAATGGCTTGCTCGTCCCGGAAAAACGACAACGATAATATTTTGGCCGGGTCCGACAGACTTTGAAACCGCTCGATGGAAATGAAACCATCGACCTCGTCAAGCAGCGGCCTGAGCGCGGCGGCGAGATCCAGGTAACGCTGCTTGCCGTGCGCATGCGGCAGGACCTCGAAAATGACGGCAATCATGCCTGCTCCCCGATAAATTCGGGAACCCGGGCGTTGACAGATGGCCGGTAGCGCCACGCCACACGCGGCAGCGCGCCGATTCTCGCCACGGCCTGTTCCACGATGATGCGGGCAATCGCCTGGCCGGGACAGCGATGGATGCCGTGGCCAAAACCATATTCCGCACGCGCGGCGGCCAGCACCAGCAGGATGCCCTGCCCCCTGCCCACTGTGGCTGTGCCGATGGTGACATCCTGCGCAGCGTAGCGGCGGGTGTTCTGGATCGCGGGATCGGCGTGCATGGTCGTGGCCACCAGGCCGGCGGGCGCCGCTCCCCGTAGCAAGCCGACGATGCAATTGCCCAGCAGTCCTGCCGTCGCGTCATAGGTCTGGGACAAGATGCCCAGCAGGTTGGCTTGCAGCGTAGCGGCGTCTATCCCTGCGGCGCCATGTGCCACGTTCGGGGTATTCACCGCCACCAGTGCGGCCAGCAGCGCTTGCGTGGCAGCGTGCGCCGCCACCACCTGAGAGGCCGTCGACAGCGGCGACAGCCCGGCCACGAACTGGCCAGTCCATTGCGCGACGCGTGGCAAGTCTGCGTCGGCGAACCCCAGCAGCGACGCAACCGTGCAGACCGGCATGGCCAGCGTAAAAGCGTTCAGCTGAGCGGCCGTGCCAACACCGTCATCGAGCAGCATGGCCGCTACCTTGCCGGCGTGATATGCGACGATGTCGTCGGTCCAGGTGGCAAGCACACGGTCAACGGCGGCCCTGCGCGCAGCATGCGGTGCGCCATCGCTCATGCGCGCGAGTGCGCCGAATACATTACCGGCCGGGCCGGCAATAGTGGCCGGAACCGGTTCATGCGGCGGACGCACGCGGCAGTCGGGATGGACCAGAATGGCGCGCACGCATGCCGGATGCGCGGCGATCCACAGGTTCATGGACGGATTCCATTCCAGCGCTGTCTGCCGCGCCAGTGCTTGATAGTAGGGGTAGGGATTCACGTGCGTAACGGCAGTGACCGGGTCGAGGTGGGATTGCATGAAGGTCCTTGGCATCGTATGAAACGGTGCAGTATCCTGAACATCCCACATCAACGATTCGCTCACGGACGAACTATGCTTGCAGACAACCATCTTGCGCGGATTGCCAGCGCCATCGGCGAACCCGCGCGGGCGCGCATGCTGTGCTGCCTGCTCGACGGGCACGCGCGCACCAGCACCGAACTGTCGGTCGTTGCAGAAGTCAGCCCGTCGACTGCCAGTGCGCACCTGGCTCGCTTGAAAGACGATGGCCTGCTATGTCAGCTGGTGCAGGGCAAGCACCGCTATTACAGCCTGGCCGGCGGCGACGTCGCTGCGGCGCTCGAGGCATTGCTGGTGGTGGCCGGCGTGACGCGCAAGGCGTTTCAGGCCAGTACGCCGCACCGGCTGCGCACTGCGCGGACGTGTTACGACCACATGGCCGGCAGCGTCGCCGTGGCGTTGCACGATTGTTTTACGCAGCAAGGCTGGCTGCACGTCGATGGAGACAACGGTTATCGACTGTCACCCGAGGGCGCGACGCGTTTTATGGCCGCGGGTGTGGATGTGATTGCACTCGGCCGGCAGCGCAGGCGCTTTGCATGTGCCTGCCTGGACTGGAGCGAGCGCCGTCCGCATCTGGGCGGCGCGCTCGGTGCGGCAGTGCTCGGCATGGCGCTGCGAAACGGATGGGCGGAACAGAATCTCGACAGCCGGGCATTGCACGTGCCGCCCGACGGCTGGCGACGTCTGCTGGCGGCATTCAGCCTGGCGCCGGACTGAAAATTGCCCTGGTGCGTTTTACACAACAGGATACAACCCGACCACAACCCGGGCGCATGTGGCCATGTCGATCAACAGTCCGCGGATGACGAACGGCAGTGTCGGATCGGCGCCGGTATAGCGCAGCAAAGAGAGATATGTCATACGGATGTGCCGGCAATATCTGCACAGATCCGACTTGCCAGTCATTCACTGTGCGCGAATACAACACGTGGCCTGTTCGCCATTTCCTTTCGGTTTCAAGCAGCGGATACTTGCCGCACGGAATCTCTGTATATATCGAAAGAACGACATGGCGCTTAAAAATTTACGTATCGGTTATCGCCTCGGGATTGGATTCGCTACCATTCTTGTCCTGTCGCTGGCCGGTACCGCGTCGGCGCTGTACACGGCGCGTACCAGCGCCGCGGCGACGCAGCAGATGATGGAACAGCCCCTGGCCAAAGAGCGTCTTGTGGCCGACTGGTACGTGCTGACCTACTCCGCCATTGCACGCACTTCGCTAATCGCGCGCACCACGGACAACAGCCTCTCGACCGTATTTGCCAAGCCGATCGCCGACAGCGTGACGAACACGACCGTCATCCTGAAAAAAGTCGAACCGCTGCTGAGCACGCCGGAAGAAAAAGAAACCCTGCAAACAATCCTCGGACTGCGCAAGAAATATCAGGATGCCAAGGTTCAGGTGATGAACGCCCGCAAGGCCGGCGACAGCGCCGCCGCCGAGAAGGCTTATGCCGAAAACTTCGAGCCGGCGGCGGCGGTGTATGGCGCAAAAGTCCTCAGCCTGCTGCAGATCCAGCGCAAGGCCATCGACGACACCGCCATCGCCATTGAAGCGGCGCACGAGCGCAGCACCCGGCTGGTGGTGTTGCTGAGCGTGCTGGCTGCAGCACTCGGCGCCGTCGGTGCCTGGCTGATCACCCGCTCGATCACGGCGCCGCTGAGCACCGCAGTGAGCGTGGCGCAAACGGTTGCCGCCGGTAACCTCGGCACGCAATTTGCCGGCTACCCCACCGACGAAGTGGGCGACCTGATGCGCGCCTTGCAGGCGATGAACGGTGCGCTGTCGAACGTCGTGTCGGAGGTGCAACAAGGAACTGCGGCTATTTCGACGGCCTCCGCAGAAATCGCGGCAGGCAACCTCGACCTGTCGTCGCGCACCGAACAGCAAGCCAGCTCGCTCGAAGAAACTGCCGCATCAATGGAAGAACTCACCTCCACTGTGCGCCAGAATGCCGACAACGCGTCGCAAGCGAACAGCCTGGCGCTGGCCGCGTCTGAAGTGGCCGTGCGCGGCGGCGCCATTGTCGGACGCGTGGTCGACACGATGGGCTCGATTGACGCCTCGGCGCGCAAGATTGTCGACATCATCGGCGTCATTGATGGCATCGCTTTCCAGACGAATATCCTGGCGCTGAATGCTGCCGTGGAAGCGGCGCGCGCCGGCGAACAGGGTCGCGGCTTTGCGGTGGTCGCGTCGGAAGTGCGCAACCTGGCGCAGCGTTCGGCCGGTGCTGCCAAAGAAATCAAAACCCTCATCGGCGACTCGATGACGCAGGTGAATGCCGGCACCACGCTGGTTCAGCAGGCCGGCGCAACAATGGATGATGTGGTGTCGAGCGTCTCGCGCGTGACCGACATGATGTCCGAGATCACCAGCGCCAGCCAGGAACAGCGCGTGGGCATCGACCAGGTCAACGAAGCCATTGCGCAGATGGATCAGGTCACGCAGCAAAACGCCGCACTGGTCGAAGAAGCGGCTGCAGCGGCTGCCAGCATGCAGGACCAGGCCGCGCGGCTGGCGCATGTGGCGGCAGGATTCAGCCTCGGTCAGGTGGCAGCGCCCGTCCGGCCCAAGACTCCGGCGCGCAAGCGCGTGGCGCTGGCAATGTAAGCATGTTCCTCGTGCGCACGGCCTCGCACGCCGTGGCCGCGCTGGCCACCTCACGCCGCGCGCGCGAGGTGGCCATTTTTTTGCATGTCTTTTTTTATACCGAAATACAAAATTAATTTTCCTAAAATGTTTCCATAGAGAAGCAAAAAGCACATACTGACTACTAATTGCTATTAATAACTAACGGAGACTTACATGAAACTATTCAGCAATCTGCGGATCGGGCCGCGCCTTGCGCTGGGCTTCGCCGCCGCCCTGACGCTGTGCCTGAGCGCCACCGGACTGGCGCTGTACAACGGCCGCGCCAGCGCCGCGGCCACGCAGAAAATGATGCGGGAACCGATTATTACGGAACGGCTCGTTGGCGACTGGCTGAGGACCACCGGCACCGCTGTCGCGCGCACTTCCATGATTGCCCGCACCAACGACAGCACCCTTGCCACCACGTTCGCCGGGCCGATGGCCGATGCGGTCGCGCACACGACCGAGACCCTGAAGAAAATCGCGCCGCTGCTGGCGTCGGAGCGGGAAAAAGAGGCGTTCAAACAGATCACCGCGATGCGCAAAAAATATCAGGATGCCAAGGTCGTCGTGATGAATGCCCGCAAGGCCGGCAACAGTGCTGCGGCTGAGCAGGCGTACACGGAGCAGTTTGAACCGGCGGCAAAAGTCTATCAGGCGGCCGTGGAGGGATTACTGGCGATCCAGGAGAAGGAAATCGATGACACGGCAACCGGGATCGAAGCGGCGTACGTCCAGAATACCCGCCTGGCCATCCTCCTGTCGGTGCTAGCGACCATGCTCGCATCGCTGGGCGCCTGGCTGATCACGCGTTCCATCACGGTGCCACTGGGGACAGCGGTAACGATTGCCGAAACCGTGGCCGAGGGCGACCTGCGCACCGCGTTCCATACCTATCCAGACGACGAAGTCGGGAAGCTGATGCGTGCCCTGCAAACGATGAATGGCGCGCTGTCGACCGTGGTGTCGGAAGTGCAGCAAGGCACTGCGGCGATCTCGACCGCGTCCGGGGAAATCGCCGCGGGCAATCTCGACCTGTCGGCGCGCACCGAGCAGCAAGCCAGTTCGCTTGAAGAAACAGCCGCCTCGATGGAAGAACTGACCTCGACCGTCCGCCAGAATGCCGACAATGCCGCGCAAGCCAACACCCTCTCCATGGCGGCATCGGAAGTGGCGCTGCGCGGCGGCGCCATCGTCGGGCGCGTGGTCGACACCATGGGCTCGATCGATGCATCCGCGCGCAAGATCGTGGATATCATCGGCGTTATCGACAGCATCGCTTTCCAGACCAATATCCTGGCGCTGAATGCTGCCGTGGAAGCAGCCCGTGCCGGAGAACAGGGCCGCGGCTTCGCAGTGGTGGCCTCCGAGGTGCGCAACCTGGCACAACGGTCGGCGGGGGCGGCCAAAGAAATCAAGGCGCTGATTGACGACTCGATGAGGCAGGTCAACGCCGGCACCGCGCTGGTGCAGCAAGCCGGCGCCACGATGGGCGATGTGGTCGCCAGCGTGGCGCGGGTCACCGACATGATGGGGGAAATTACCAATGCCAGCCAGGAACAGCGGGTGGGGATCGATCAGGTCAACGAAGCGATTGCGCAGATGGACCAGGTGACGCAGCAGAACGCGGCGCTGGTCGAAGAGGCTGCCGCCGCGTCCGCCAGCATGCAGGATCAGGCCGCGCGCCTGGCGCATGTGGCGGCAGGGTTCAGCCTCGCGCCATCGGCACCAATGCTGGCCGCCCGGCCGCCGCGGGCAAGTGCGCGGGCGCCGGTATTATCACTCGCCTAAAAACATCTGCTGCAGATCGTTCAGAAAACGCTGGCCGAATTCAGTCGGCCGGATGATCTGGTGATCGCGGTACAGCAGGCCTTTTGCCTCGGCGTCATTGAGCGCCTGGTCGATTGCATTGATTTGCACGCCGGTGCGTTCGCCAAACAGGTTCGGTGCAAAGCCGCCGGCCAGACGCAGCGTGTTGAGCATGAATTCAAAGCCCATGTCGGCGCGCGGAATTTCATGCTCTTCCTGGATCGCATTGCCCTTGTTGGCCGCCTCGATGAAAGATGACGGTTGCTTGAAGCGAGCCTGGCGCAGTACCCGGTGCGGGAACGAGATTTTTGAATGCGCGCCGGCGCCAATGCCGAGGTAATCGCCGAATTCCCAGTAATTGAGGTTATGGCGTGCGCGTGCGCCCGGTTGCGCATACGCCGACACTTCGTAATGCTCGAAACCGGCGGCCTTCGTAACGTCGGCAATCATGTCCTGCATATCGGCGCTGGCATCGTCGTCCGGCAATTGCGGCGGATATTTGGCGAATACCGTATTCGGTTCCATCGTCAGGTGATACAGCGACAGATGCGGCGGCTTGAATGCCAGCGCGGTCTCGAGATCATGGCGCGCCTGCGCCAATGTCTGGCCGGGCAGCGCGTACATCAGGTCGAGATTGAAATTGTCGAAATTATCTTTGGCAATTTCAACGGCGCGCATTGCTTCGTTATCGTCGTGAATCCGGCCCAGTGCTTTCAAATGGTCGGCATTGAAACTCTGGATACCGATCGACAGGCGATTCACGCCACTGGCACGGAATGACCGGAACTTTTCAGCCTCGAATGTCCCCGGATTGGCTTCCATCGTGATTTCCACATTGCCATCGAGCGGCAGTAAGGTGCGTACGTCCGACAGCAAACGATCGAGGCCGGCGGCCGACATCAGGCTCGGCGTGCCGCCGCCGATAAAAATCGTATAAATTTTGCGGCCCCAGATCAGCGGCAGCGATTGTTCCAGGTCCAGCCGGACCGCATCGAGATACTCTTTTTCGGGAAATTCGCCGCGCGCCTCATGCGAATTGAAATCGCAATACGGACACTTGCGCACGCACCACGGAAAATGAATGTACAGCGACAGCGGCGGCAGCGCTGTCAAATTCAGCGATCCCGGTTGCAGGTAGTGCAGGCCGACTGCCGACGGCGACCTGTCAACTGCGCGCGGGCCGACACCGGCGCCGGCAACTTTAATGGGAATCATCGTAGTTTCTCGACCAGCGCGCGCAATGCCTGGCCGCGGTGCGACAGTCCGTTTTTTTCTTCCGGCGTCAATTCGGCAGTAGTTTTGCCGAGTGCCGGTAACCAGAAATGCGGATCGTAGCCAAAGCCGTTGGCGCCGCGCGCGGTGGCAACGATTTCGCCATCCCAGCGTCCGTCGGCAATCACCGGCTGCGGATCGTCGGCATGGCGCACATACACCAGCACGCAATAATAATAGGCGGATTTATCGGCATGCGCACCGAGATCGGCGATCAGTTTTTCGCTGTTTTTTGCATCCGATTTTGGCTCGCCGGCATAGCGCGCCGAATACACGCCCGGTGCGCCACCCAATGCGTTGACGCAGACGCCGGAATCGTCGGCCAGCGCCGGCAAACCGGTCAGGCGCGCCGCGTGGCGGGCTTTGTGCAAAGCGTTTTCGACAAAGGTGGCGAACGGTTCGTCGGCTTCGGGCACAGCGAATTCGCCTTGCGGGTGCAGGGTAAAACCGATGGGGCCGAGGATCTCGGCAAATTCACGCAGTTTGCCCGCGTTATTGGAGGCGAGGATCAGGCGTTGGGTCATGGTGTGGGCGTGGAGAGCTGGTGCGGAGGCAGTATTTTACTACCCACCGTCACCCCCGCGCAGGCGCGGGCTCCATACCACGGATGAATAGCGATAACCCGGAACGAAGGTGCTATGGGCCCCCGCCTTCGCGAGGGCGACGTGTTAGTGGCTGGTACGGCTCAAGCGATCAATCCCAGCGCCTGCTTCTGCATCGTCACCAGGTCAGCAATCCCCGCCTGCGCCAGATCCAGCAAACGATTCATCCCGGCGCGGTCGAATGCTGCACCTTCAGCGGTTCCCTGCACTTCAATGAAATGCCCGGCATCGGTCATCACCACATTCATGTCGGTGTCGCAGCCCGAATCTTCCACATAATCGAGGTCCAGCACCGGCATGCCCTGGTACACGCCCACCGAAATCGCGGCCACAAAATGTTTTAACGGCACAGCGGAAAGCGCACCGCGCGTCACCAGGCCATTGAATGCGTCATGGGCGGCCACCATCGCGCCGGTAATCGACGCGGTGCGGGTGCCGCCATCGGCCTGAATGACATCGCAATCGAGATGCAGCGTGCGCTCGCCGAATGCCTGCAGATCGAATGCCGCGCGCAGCGAGCGGCCGATCAGGCGCTGGATTTCCTGGGTGCGGCCGGACTGTTTGCCACGCGCGGCTTCGCGGTCCATGCGCGTATGCGTCGAGCGCGGCAGCATGCCATATTCGGCCGTCAGCCAGCCCTGCCCTTTGCCTTTCAAAAAGCCCGGCACCTTGTCTTCAATACTCGCGGTGCAAATGACTTTGGTGTCGCCGCATTCGATCAATACCGATCCTTCGGCGTGTTTGGTGTACTGGCGCGTCAGGCGAATGGTGCGCAACTGGTCGACGGCGCGGCCGCTCGGACGGGATTCAAACGTCATGTTGTAAAGCCTTTTTTTAGTGGGTGGTTATTTCAGTATCTGCGTCGATTTTTCGATTGCGCCGCGAATTTCTGCAATGGCGCGTTCGATTTCATCTTCGTCGAAAGCGTCGACTTCGCCGTCGTTTGGCGCCGGAGGTGGCGCCAGGCTGTCGATGGTGCCGTTGACTTCGTCGTCGCGCAGCATATCGGTGGAAATGGATGACGGCGTGCCTTCGTCGTCAGCCGTGGCATCGGCGCCCTGCCACATGATGGCCAAGGCGGTGCAATTGTCGCTGCTGTCGCCGGCGATGGTGGTGGCCATCCCGATCATGTCGGGAATGGCGCGCACGATGGTGTGATGCGATAACTGGTGCACAATTTCTTCGTCCGGCAAGACGCCCCATAAACCATCGGAGCACAGCAGCAGCACATCGCCAGCCTGCAGGCTCGACTGGCGCGACATGGCGATCTTCGGCACGCTGGTGGCGCCCAAACAGTTGTACAGCTTGTTGCGGTCGGGGTGCGTCGCGCGCTCGGACGGCTGCGCCAGGCCCTTTGAAATGAGGTGTTCTATATGCGAATGGTCGATCGTGCGCGCCAGCACCTGGCCGCCGCGCACCCAGTACAGCCGCGAATCGCCGCAATGAGCCCAGATGGCGCAATTGTGCTGGACCAGGCAGGCGACGACGGTGGTACGCGGTGTATTGGCCACGCCGTGCTGAACCCCGTAGCGCAGGATGGCCTCGTGCGCCTCGAGCATGGCATCCTGCAAAAACCGCTCGGGGTTTCTGATCAGCGGCGTGGCCTGGCGCTGGAACATGGCGGACATGGTCTGCAGCGTGATCGAGGCGGCAACTTCACCGCGCGCGTGCCCGCCCATGCCGTCAGCCAGCACCAGCAGCAGCGACTCGCGGGTGAAGCTGTAGCCCATGCGGTCCTGATTGACTTTGCGTCCGCCAATATGGGTTTGCTGA
The DNA here is from genome assembly GCA_030853745.1 of Pseudomonadota bacterium. Lineage (GTDB taxonomy): Bacteria > Pseudomonadota > Gammaproteobacteria > Burkholderiales > Burkholderiaceae_D > JALYUM01. The sequence goes on from JALYUM010000018.1 coordinate 21,889, forward strand.
TAAACGGAAAATTGCATCGTGGTCCTGGTCAGGTGTGGCCGGCTTGGTCCGGCTCTGATGGGTAGTGCGTTTTTATCAGTTGGTCGGCTTGCGGGCCAGCGCGCCAAGGCGTCCGACCAGACCGCGCCAGCCGGCCGGCTTGTCCTCGTCCGGCGCCGGTTCTGCCACCGGCCGCGCCGCCTGCAGCACTTTTTGCAGCGCAAACACGCTTTGCGGGCGCGCCAGCGGATCGAGCGCGAGACAGGCGCGCACCATCTCGACCAGCGCCACCGAATAGTTCGCGATCAGCTTGTTGATCAGCGGTTCCATCTTGTCGCCCACGCGGCGCTGGTCCGCTGGCTGCGGTGCCGCGCCAGCCATGCAGGCGTAGAGCGCCGCGCCGATGCTGTAGATATCTGTCCACGGTCCCAGTTGCGCGCCTTTCTGGTACAGCTCGGGCGGTGCAAAACCAGGCGTGTACATCGGCGCGACGCGCGGCGAATCGACGTTGACGGTCTGACGCGCGGCGCCGAAATCGAGCAGGATCGGGGTGCCGTCGGAACGCAAATAAATATTTGCCGGTTTGAGGTCAAGGTGCAACAACATATTGGCATGGACCTCGCGCAGGCCGCCACAAACGCCGGTAAACAACGCGCGCAGAAAGGCCTCGTTCGGTTTGCTGCCTTTGGCCTGCAGCCGCGCGATGTGTTCCTGCAGCGTGTGGCCCGATTCGTATGCCATCACCATGTACACGGTTTCATTGGCGCGGAAGAAATTAAGCACGCGCACGACATTCGGATGCACGATCAGCGCGAGGGCGCGGCCCTCTTCAAAAAAGCACTTCAGGCCGATGCGAAACACTGCCTGGTTTGGCTTGGAAACGACAGGCGCCAGCTCGCCTGGCTGACGCAGGGCGAGCGCGCTGGGGAGGTATTCTTTGATGGCCACCGTGTTGCCGTCAGGGTCGTATGCGAGGTAAACAATACTGAACCCGCCCGACGCAATTTTCTTTACAATACGATATCCAGCAAGTTCCAGGCCATCGGGCAGTGGTGCGTTATTTTGTGCGGCCATTTCAGAAGAGTCCCTTGCTAACACGCCGATTGTGTGGATAAATCACTGTTTTGTAAAGAATAAAAACCGGGGACACCATTGAGCATTTCTAGCATGACAGGTTATGCGGTCGCGACCAGCGAAGGCGCTGCAGGCACCCTGACAATCGAGATCAAGAGCGTCAACTCACGCTTCCTTGACCTGCAATTTCGAATCAATGATGAATTGCGCGCGCTGGAACCGGACTTGCGGGCCGCGATCATGGCCGCCATCACGCGCGGCAAAGTAGAAGCCCGTTTATCGTTCGGCCGCAAGGTCGCCGGTGGCTCGCAAGTGCTCAACAGCGTGTTGCTGGCCGACCTCGCGCGTTTGCAAACCGAAGTCGGCAAGCACTTCGCCGATGCCGCCACCATGAGCGTGGCAGAATTGCTGCGCTGGCCGGGTGTCATCGAAGAAGCGCACGTCGGCCAGGAGTCGCTCCAGGCCGATGTGGCCGCGCTGACAGCCACCACGGTTGCGGCGTTTGTCGACAGCCGCCGCCGCGAAGGCGCCGCTCTGGAAGCGATGCTGCTGGCGCGCATCGATGCGATGGACATCATCGTCAAGCGCATCTCGCCGCTGATCCCGCAGGTGATTTCGCAGTTCCAGCAAAAAGCCATCGAGCGCATGCAGGATGCGCTGGGCCTCGCCGGCCACGGCACCCCGGTCACTCTGACGCGCCAGGAAGTGCTCGAGCGCATTCGTCAGGAAGTCACGCTGTACGGCATTCGCATCGACGTGTCGGAAGAACTGTCGCGCCTGTGCGCGCACCTGAACGAGACGCGCCACATCCTCAAAAAAGGTGGCCAGGTCGGCAAGCGGCTCGACTTCATGATGCAGGAACTCAATCGCGAAGCCAACACGCTGGGCGCGAAGGCGTCGGTAAAAGAACTGGCGGACGCGTCGATGGAACTGAAACTGCTGATCGAACAGATGCGCGAACAGGTGCAGAACCTGGAATAATTAGCACCACCACCCTCAAGACCGTCATCCCCGCGCAGGCGGGGACCCATAGCACCTTCGATTATTGTTATCGCTGATCGGAGTTGATATGGGTTCCCGCCGTCGCGGGAATGACGGTTTTTAAGTTATTGGTAAATGTTGTTGCGTTGTTTAATACGCTCTAAAGAATGAAGGAACTGCCATGCCCGTTACCGCCTTCTCCGGCTCCCTTTTCGTCGTCGCCGCCCCGTCCGGTGCCGGCAAATCGACCCTCGTCAATGCCTTGCTCGCCCTCGAGCCCGGCATCCGGTTGTCGATCTCGACCACCACGCGCCAGCCGCGTCCGGGCGAAGTCGATGGCCGCGAATACCACTTCACGACTGCCGACGATTTTGTCGCGCGCGCCGATGCCGGCGAATTTCTGGAGTGGGCCGAAGTGCATGGCAATTACTACGGCACGTCGCGCCTGACGGTGGAAAAAGAGATGAAAGCCGGCACCGATATCCTGCTGGAAATCGACTGGCAGGGCGCGCGCCAGGTGCGCAAACAGTTTCCGGACGCGGCCGGCATCTTCATTTTGCCACCGTCGATCGAGGCGCTGGAACAACGCCTGCACAAGCGCGGCACCGATGAACCGCACATCATCACGCGCCGTTTGCTGGCTGCGGGCGGCGAGATCGCTCACGCGCCCGAGTTCGAATATGCTATCATCAACGAGGAATTTAACGTCGCGCTGGCCGAACTCTCCGCGATTGTCAAAGCGACACGCGCGCGATTTGCCCAGCAAGCCGCCCGCAACGCCGCACTTTTCGCCCAGCTGGGCATACACGTGCAGCAGGCAATTTAAGAAAAAACCCCATTTTTTATCAGGCTTTTCGCGCCTGATCACCTCGTCATTTAGGAACCGCCATGGCCCGCATTACCATCGAAGATTGCTTGAAGAATATCCCTAACCGCTTTCAGCTGACCCTGTCGGCCACCTACCGCGCGCGCCAGTTGTTGCAAGGCCACACGCCAAAAGTTGAAGCCAAGGACAAGCCAACCGTCGTGGCGCTGCGCGAAATCGCTGCCGGCAAAGTCGGCATCGAGATGCTGAAAAAAGTGCCAATGTAAGAAACTGTGACATCCGATGTTGTCCGAGCTGCGCGTTTTGTATCTTCTGTTATTCTGTAATCACATAAGCAGACGATAGAAACCAAGCATGAGCCTTACCACTCCGGATTCCACAGAATCAGGCAAGACCAAATCCCGGGCGAAACGCCCGGGATCGAAACAAGACGCGCAAAACAATGCGCAGCAGGACCAGGCCGCGTCCGTACCGGCCGTTGCATCGATCACCGCCCTGAACGCCAGGCTGGCCGAATACCTCACTCCCGCCGAACTCAAAAAAGTCAAGGAAGCCTACCGCTTCTCGGACGAGATGCACCTGGGCCAGGTGCGCAAATCGGGCGAACCCTATATCTCGCATCCTATCGCTGTCGCGGAAATCTGCGCCGAATGGAAGCTCGACGCGCAGGCCATCATGGCCGCGTTCCTGCACGACGTGATCGAAGACCAGGACGTCAAGAAAGACGAACTCATCGAGCGCTTCGGCTCGCAAGTGGCGAACCTCGTGGACGGTCTGTCCAAACTCGAAAAAATCGAATTCCAGAGCCTCGTGGAAGCGCAGGCGGAAAATTTTCGCAAGATGCTGCTGGCCATGGCCAGCGACGTGCGCGTCATCCTCATCAAACTGGCCGACCGCCTGCACAATATGCGCACGCTCGGCTTCATGGTGCCGGCCAAAAAACGCCGCATCGCGGCTGAGACGATGGAAGTGTATGTGCCCATCGCGCACCGCCTGGGCCTGAACAGCATCTACCGCGAGTTGCAGGACCTGTCGTTCGCGCACCTGTATCCGCTGCGCTACCGCACACTGGCCAAAGCCATCAAATCGGCGCGCGGCAATCGCCGCGAAGTGGTCAAAAAAATTCTCGAATCGGTGAAGGGCACGCTGGCCATGGCCGGTATCGAGGCCGAGGTCGACGGGCGCGAAAAGACGCTGTACGGCGTCTACAAAAAGATGCGCAACAAGCACCTGTCGTTTTCGCAGGTGCTCGATGTGTATGGCTTCCGCGTCGTGGTCGACTCGGTGCCGAACTGTTATGTGGCGTTGGGCAGCCTGCACGGCCTGTACAAGCCGATGCCGGGCAAGTTCAAGGACTACATCGCCATTCGCAAACTCAATGGCTATCAGTCGCTGCACACCACGCTCATTGGCCCGTACGGCACGCCGGTGGAATTCCAGATCCGCACCCAGGACATGCATCGCACCGCCGAGTCCGGCGTGGCGGCGCACTGGCTGTATAAAAACGGCGAATCGAATCTGTCCGATCTGCAGCAGCGCACCCACGCATGGTTGCAGTCGCTGCTCGACATTCAGCAGCAGACCGGCGACTCGGCCGAATTCCTCGAACACGTCAAGGTCGATCTGTTCCCTGATTCGGTGTATGTGTTCACGCCGAAGTCAAAAATCATCGCCCTGCCCCGCGGCGCCACGGCGCTCGATTTTGCGTACACCATCCACACCGGCATCGGCGACCATACCGTCGGCGTGAAGATCAACAACGATACGGCGCCGCTGCGGACGGAACTGCACAACGGCGACATCGTCGAGATCATCACCGATGCCAACTCGCGCCCGAGCCCGACGTGGTTGAGTTTCGTGCGCACCGGCAAAGCCCGCTCGGCAATCCGCCATCACCTGCGCACCATCAACCTGGGCGAATCGGTCGAACTGGGCGCCGAGCTGCTGGCGCAGGCACTCAGCGCGCTGGGCATCAATCCGGTCTTGCCGGAACAGACCGTTGATAAACTGCTGGGTGAATCGTCGGCCAAATCGCTCGACGAACTGTATGCCGACATTGGCATCGGCAAGCGCATGGCGGCGCTGGTGGCGCGCCACATCTTCGGTCTGATGGGCATCAGCGCCGACATGCTGCCGGCCAGCCAGATGACCGGCGCCGGCGAGCTCGACCCGGTCACCATCTACGGCAGCGAAGGCGTCTCGGTGCAGTTGTCGCCGTGCTGTTTGCCCATTCCCGGCGACCAGATCATTGGCCAGTTGCGGCGCGACCAGGGCCTGGTGGTGCACACGACCGATTGCGCCCCGGCCCTGCGCCAGCGCGCCAAGGAGCCGGACCGCTGGATCCCGGTCCAGTGGGGCAACGACCTGAACCGCCGCTTCGACTGCCGCATCCGCCTGTTGATCAACAACGAAAAAGGTATTCTGGCGCGCGTGGCCGCCGAGATTGGCGAGTCGGATGCCAACATCACGTATGTTGGCATGGACGACGACGAAGAAAACGTGATGACCCAGTTGCGCTTCACGATCCAGGTCACCGACCGCGTGCACCTGGCGCACCTGATCCGCAATTTGCGCAAGGTGCCTGGCGTGAACCGGGTGGAGCGGGAACGCGCGGAATGACAGTGCCTGGCTGCAGGCGCGCGCGTTTGACAACAGACGCGTTGTTGCAGCATCCAGCTAAAGAACTGCACGTGATCAGCATGCTGGTGGGCGGACCGATGGGAAATAGCAAGGTCGACCCGAAAAGGCATTTGTCGACGACCTGCATTCGGACCGCATCAAGCCACCCGTCGAATCCTGGCGGGCTGCCACTTGGTACAACTGAAGGGGAAGTACTACCAGTTGTACTTCGATGACCGAGGTTGGTACAAAACAGGCAACGAACCAGGTCGCGACATCAGCCTTAGCGACGACCGCCAAACCAACTGCGACTTTTCGCCTGCCACAACGGACGCACGAGCGATCAATCGCGGGACGGTACAGACCCTGCGCTGCTGTCCGGACGATCAGAAACCGGATCAAGGCAATCCGGTGAGATCGCGATGGGGCGTTGCGGACTGCCGCCTACGTCGCCACTTCAGTCAAACTACGCACATTCACAGCGTCGATTGTGCGATTTCTTCCGGTAGCCTTGGCATGGTAGAGGGCCTGGTCTGCACGTAGCAGCAACTCGGAAATTTGCCTGTCTGCCGAATTGCGCGTTACCAGGCCAGCGCTGTACGTCACCTGGTGCCCGAGCACCTCGAATACCGTACTCGCCAACATAGCGCGCATGCGTTGATCGAAGTTGATCACGCCATTTTGCTCTCCTGCCATCAGCACACAGAACTCTTCGCCTCCGTACCGGCAGACCAGGTCACCGGAAGCGCTGGCTTCCTGCATCAGCCTGGCAAACAGTTGAAGCGCCCGGTCACCGGCATCATGCCCAAGCGTGTCGTTGATTTGCTTGAAGTGGTCAATATCCATGATTAAAACGCTGACTGGTTGACCTTCGACAGCGGTATTTGCAAGCTTTGCGTTCGCCAATGCCAGCCAGGCACGCCTGTTGAGAGCGCCGGTTAGCCCATCCGTTGTGGCCAGCCGCTCAAGCGCCTGTGCTGCCTCCTCGCGATATGCCAGCAGCATTCCTATCATCAGCAACTCCGCCGTGCAGTTGCCGGCGAACGCAAAAGCGACATTGACTGGATGAGGTGTCAGAAAAGCAGGAAAATCTTCAGAACGGAACGCGCCGAGAATCGCGCGACAAGCGGTGATCACGCTCTGGACAGTGAGTCCGACAATCGGAAGCCATCGCCAGCGCGCCATTGCGGCACGCTGCTCTTTCAACAGCGTAACAATGATAAATGCCATCTGCAGAGCGAGCAGTCCGTTGGCCCAACCTACCCGGAAGGCATAGTCGGCAAACCCGACTGCGTAGCCGACTGTCAGGAATATCCCCAGAACTGCAGGGGTTTTGTAGATCACCTTGTGGCCAGCCCACAGTTCGAACGCGGCAGCACTATAAGCGAAACTGCCGGAAATGCATGCCATCGAAAGGGTCGACAGGATGACGTCCGAGGTACTCCGCGGCGTAACTGACTCTGATGCAAGCAACAGCGACCATCCACAAGCCTGCAACCCTGCGCTGATCTGCGCAAACCTGGCCGCCCTGTTCGCCCCGTCCATGACAGCAAACAGCGCGAACGCCAAGGTCACCATACTCAGCGTCATGGCAACAAGTATCGACGCGATATCAAAGGACATGACGGGCGTCCGAAAGGGGCAAACGGATCGTCATGTTGACTGTTGCGTTGTTGGAGGTCCGATAATGTAGCCGAATATTTCTTGCAAATAAAGCAAGTTCTCTTAGGAAAATTTCCGAGTGGCATCCAATGGCTGCCTTGGGTCGAAGCGCCTGTGACCGAGGGCTCACTCAACAAAGTCGCTTTACTCTCTGGTTCTTAGTTTTCCTGCAACACCTTGTGCAATGCGAGAATCCGGTCGAACGCCGCGCACGCGCCCGCGCATGCGTCGGCGATCTCGTCATCCGATCTCACGTATTCCTTCAGCGCCAGCATGAATGCCCGCCAGCGCGGCCCCGGTCCAGCCGGGTCGCCGCGCAGATAACGCAGCGGATGTGGCGCCAGCGCCGCATGCAGGCGCCCGTACAGCACTGCCCCGCCGAGTTGCGCTCCTTCGACGACATACAAAACACCCCAGCGATACGCGGCACTGGCGTGTTCCGGCCAGGGTGCCACCGGCAGCGGTGCGCGCAGTGTCATACCAGGTTCCAGCAAGTCGGCTTCCAGCGAGGACATGCGGTCGACCGCGGGCAAGCCGGCAGGTCCTTGCGGACCATCGTCGAAGCCCGCCAGCCACGCGTTCAACGGCGCCATCCAGTCGCGCAGCAATTGCAGGTGCTGCGCGTATTCCGCTAAACCGGCATGGTCGTGCGCCAGCGGCAAACCACCGTCGAGCTGTTCGTGGCGGCTGGTCGTGGCCAGGCGCAATGCTTCCAGTGCACCCGACGTCAAGACGCCACCGGTGCCGGATAATCGACCGACAAAATTTCCAGTTCTTCGGCGCCCAGCGGCGTCTGGAGTGTGACCAGGTCGCCTTCGCGCGCTTTCGTCAGCGCGCGCGCTACCGGCGAAATCCAGGAGATCTTGCCGTGCAGCGGATCGAGCTCGTCGATGCCCACGATGGTCACCGTGTGTTCTTCGCCCAGATGGTTCTGGTAATGCACGGTGGCGCCGAAATATACCTGGTCGTTGCCATGATGGACACTCGGGTCGACGATTTCGGCCGTGTCCATGCGCTTGGTGAGAAAACGGATGCGGCGGTCGATTTCGCGCAGGCGCTTTTTACCGTAGATATAGTCGCCGTTTTCCGACCGGTCGCCATTCGACGCCGCCCAGTGGACGATTTTTACCACCTCGGGACGCGCCACATCGATCAGCTCGAGCAGTTCATCCTTGATGCGCCGGTAGCCGGCCGGTGTCATGTAATTTTTTGCGCCCGCAGGAATTGCCTGCGCCAACGCGAGCGCGTCTTCATCTTCGTCGTTGTCCGACTCTTTTACGAATGCCTTGTTCATGGCAGCCATTGTAGGGCAAGCCGCACTGTTGCAGCGCCCGTCAAGCCGGTTTGGCCATGTGTTTACCGTATCATGGCGCCATGGAACCACTCATCACGCGCACGCGCTTGCTCACACCGCTGGTTCTGCTGATCGGCATCGTGGTCGTGCTCGAGGAACTGTTCTGGCGCGCCGGCATGTGGATCGGCAGCTGGGTGGCGCGCCTGCCGCTGGCCCGTTTGTTCGAACGGCTCATTGTGGCGCTGCCGCCGTGGGCCGCGCTGTGTGCGTTCGTGCTGCCCGGCCTGCTGCTGATTCCCGTCAAGTTGCTGGCCCTTGTGGCCATTGCCAACGGCCACGCCGCCACCGGCGTGACGACGTTCGTGCTGGCCAAGCTGGGCGGTGCGGCACTGGTGGCGCGCATCTATACATTGTCGCTACCGAAGCTGCTGACATTGGCCTGGTTTGCGCGCTGGCACGCGCCCGTGATTGCGTTCAAAACCCGTTACCTCGAACGCATGCGCGCCACGCAGTTCTGGCGCCGCGCCTGTCTGATGCTGGACGATGCCCGCCGCAGCGCGCGGCACGCGGCACGCCAGCTACGCCGCGCCTGTTCGCGCACGGGTGGCCAGGGACAATCCTACATGTTGCGCGTGCTGCGCCGCTTCATGTCCATCCGCCGCGCGCGCCGGAGGTAAGCGCCCATGGACCACTACCAGGCCCGCTTTTATGCCGTTGTCAGCCATATGCCCGGGCTGGTGTTCGAGTGCGCGCTGCAGGCCGACGGCACCATCGGCTTCCCGTGGCTGAGCGACGGCTGCGCTGCGCTGCTGGGCATTACGCCAGCCGCATTGCAGCGCGAGCCCGGCTTGCTGCAGGCACTGATCCTGGACGAAGACCGGCCGGCTTACCTGGCCTCGATGCAGGCATCGCGTGCGGCCATGTCCGGCTGGAACTGGGAAGGCCGGATACACGTGGTCGCGTGGGATGACGTCAAGTGGATCAGCCTGCGGGCCAGTCCGCGTTTAGCTGGCGATGTGGTGCTGTGGGACGGCGTCATGACCAATATCACTGCCAGCAAAACTGCGCAGCTGGGCCTGGCCGAACTGAACAGCCACAGCGACCTGGTCAAGGAACAGGAACGGGCCCGCATTGCGCGCGAACTGCACGACGATCTGGGCGGCAACCTCACCGCCATCAAAATGGCATTGGCCATGCTGACCCGGCGCTTGCCTGCCGAGCCGGCCATCCTGCTGGACAAAGCCGCGTATCTCGACAGCCTGATCGACCGCACCATTGATGGCGTGCACCGCATTTCACGCGACTTGCGGCCTTCCACGCTCGACCTCGGCATTGTTGCGGCACTCGAATGGCAGGCCGCCGAATTCGCGCAGCGCACCGGCATTGTGTGCCGCGCCAGCATCGATCAGCACATCGCGCTGGGCGACGACCAGGCCACTGCCCTGTTCCGCATTTTCCAGGAGGCGCTGACCAATATTGCCAAGCACGCTGGCGCAACGCTGGTCACGGTCAGCCTGCGGCGCCGCGGCGCGCAGCTGGCACTGTCGATTGGCGATAACGGCCGCGGCCTCCAGGCAGTCGACCGTCTCAAGCCGGATGCATTCGGCCTGCGTGGCATGGATGAGCGCGCACATGCGCTGAAAGGCAGCTTGACCTTGTCGGCTGCGCCCGGAGGTGGCACGATGGTGAACATTCTGATACCACTTGCGTCCAGCACGCCCCCCGATCCCACTCCATGAGCGAAAAAGCCACCATCCGCGTCTTCATTGCCGACGACCATGCCATCGTGCGCGAGGGACTCAAGCAAATTCTTGCCGACTCGCGCGACATCGTCGTGGGCGGCGAGGCGGAAAACGGTCTCGACGCCATCCGCCTGTTTCCGAAGGCGCGCTGCCACGTCATGCTGCTCGACATTTCGATGCCGGACAAAAACGGCATCGACGTGCTGAAACAAATCAAGAAAGAATTTCCGGACACGCAAGTACTGATGCTGTCGATGCACCGTGAAGACCAGTACGCCATTCGTTCGCTGAAGGCCGGTGCTGCGGGATATCTCACCAAACAGGCCGCGCCGAAAGAGTTGGTGGTGGCCATTCGCCAGGTGGCATCCGGGCAAAAATATGTCAGCGCGGCATTGGCACAGGCACTGGCGTCGCAGGTGGGCGAAGACCACGCCACGGCGGTGCACGATACGCTGTCCGACCGCGAATACCAGACCCTGACGCTGATCGCTTCAGGCAAAACCGTCAGCGACATTGCGCTGGAATTATCGCTATCGGTAAAAACCGTCAGCGAGTACCGGTCCCGGCTGCTGGTCAAGATGAAACTGAAGAACAGCGCCGAACTGACGCACTATGCCATCCGCAATCATTTGGTTGAATAGTTCCCATTTTTAAGTATGACGGGCTTTTACGCCCTTCCTCCGAAGATGACGCGTGGAAATTCGCATTATGATAGAGTCAACTTGAACTGAACTGTACGTACACCATGTCCACGCCTGTCCCGCCATCGTCGCCCCCCCCCGGTCCCGCCACCAACCCGGCCGAGATTGCCCGTGAAGCGTTCAAGCGCCTGGCCATCCGCAGGATCTCGCCGACGCCGGATGCTTACCGCGATATCTACAATGAAATAGTTGGCATTGCCCCTGCGCCCGCCCCCGCCGCTGCCCCTGTTGTTGAACCGGATGCGGGCGCCGAAAACGTGTTGAACGGGTTTGCCGTGACGCTGTCGGCCACGCCGGGCGAGCTGGCCGATTTCGGACGCCGCATGAACCGCGCCGTCAAATCGCGCGACTGGGATGGCTACGCGCGCAGTCTGTCGCAACTGGCCGAAAAATATCTGCGCCGCACCACGCCGATCGACACAGTGGGCCTGGAAAGCACGGATGAACGGGCAATGCGCGACATGCTCAGCCGCACGCTGACCTTCGCGGTCGCGTCACTGCTCGCGGGCAGCCCGGTGCTCATCAAGGAAGCCGAATCGCTGGGCGCCGCCGTCAAGAGCGCGCACGGCGAGGCGGCGCTGCAGGAAATTGCGACGCGCCTGAAAGAGCTGTGCTATCGCATTGACCTGAAAAGCGGCGACGACGCCGAGGAGCAGGAGTTATTGCTGCGCCTGTTCAAGCTGCTGCTGGAAAACGTCGGCGAACTGCTCGAAGACGGCAGCTGGATGCGCGGCCAGGTGGCCATCGTGCAGGAACTGATTGCCGGCCCGATCGACCAGCGCTCGCTCGAAGACGCGACGCGTTCGTTGAAAGACGTCATTTACAAGCAGGGTCAGCTCAAACACGGACTGTCCGATGTGAAACTGACCGTCAAGAACATGATGATGACGTTCATCGAACGACTTGGCCTCGTCGCCCAGTCGACCGGTGAATTCCATAGCAAGATCGGTGGTTTTTCCACACGCATCCGTGGCGCCGAAGATATTGCCCAGCTCGATGTCGTGCTGAAGGAAGTATTACAGGAAACCAGCAAAGTGCAGGAGCAGGCGCTGCACTCGCGTGACCGCATGCTGGCCGCGCACCAGGAGGTGCAGGAAGCCGAAAGCCGCATCCGCGAACTGGAAGAAAAGCTGCGCAACCTGTCCGACCTGGTGGTGGAAGACCAGCTCACCGGCAGCCTGAACCGCCGCGGCCTGGACGAGCTGTACGAGCGCGAGAGTTCGCGTGCCGACCGTCGCAACACGCCGCTGTGCGTGGCGCTGCTCGACCTTGACGATTTCAAGAAGCTGAACGATACCTACGGCCACATCGCTGGCGACAATGCGCTGAAACACCTGGTAAAAATCATCAAGGAAACGCTGCGTTCGATGGATGTGATTGCCCGCTTCGGCGGCGAAGAATTCCTGATCGTGCTGCCGGAAACCACCGTCGATGCAGCGGCCGCCACGATGACACGGCTGCAGCGTGAATTGACGCGCCAGTACTTTTTGCACGAGAACGAAAAGCTGCTGATCACCTTTTCCGCCGGCGTGGCGCTGCGCTTGCCGAATGAGGATCAGACCGCGCTGATCCGCCGCGCCGACCGCGCCATGTACCAGGCCAAGCAGGCTGGTAAAAACCGCGTGGTCGTCGCCGAGTAAGAACCCGTCCCATCCAGTGCCGGTCAGGTCCTGCGCCTGAACCGCATCTGCCTGGCATGCAAACACGCATGCGCTGTCGGCAAAAAAATTCCCCTGTCAGGATGGCGCCACGTTATTCCCGGGGAAGTGGCGCGCCGCGGACATTCCGACTTCCGCCGCCGATCATACCCTTGAAAAAATCCCGAATTCTATCGAAGTACCACTTCCACGAAAATAAATAAAAAGAAGTTTTTTTATCTGGCCGAATTTTGCGAGACAATACTTTTATTGAATCCATCGCTGGCAAATTTTTATCGCACGCTATTCGCCGCCATTATTCCCATTCATCATGAACACATGCATTCAAGGAAGTGGATTCCAGAAACCACTAAAATAAATGGGGCGACTTCCGAAAAGCCATACGAGTAGGATTTGCTGGTTGGTCACGAAAGAAGAATATGTCAACTACAGAACATCTGGTCGGTGGCTGGACGCCCTTTCATGCACTTACGCCGAAGGACAAGGAAGTTTTCAAGACCGCGCTTGCCGGTTTTGTTGGCGTCACTTACATCCCTGAAACCGTGGCAACGCAGATGGTTGCAGGTGAAAATTTTCGCTACAAATGCGATTCGTCCATTCCGCCGTCCTATGTGATCTGGGAATCTGTCGTGGAAATTTTTCAGCCCCTGACAGGCAACGCGCATATTACCGGCATTACCAGGATTTAACCGCTCCCTGAAAAAGCGCGCTGCAATGCATGTTTGCCGATAAGGCTTTAAAACGTATTGCAGCGCAATCAGGCGCGGTTAATCCGGATTTCCGCCACCATTTCATTCCGGTGATCGATGCCGGTTTCCATAAATCCCAGCGATGCATAAAACTGCTGCGCATTAACGTTGTCCGGCTTGTAGCAAATGGAGATGCGGCGCGCGTCGGCGCAGGCGCGAATTTCCGCCAGCAGCAGCGCCATGGCGGCGCGGCCGATACCCTGGCGCTGGCGTGCATGATCAACCATCAGCCGATAGATGGCGTAGTGCCCGGCTTCGTCGTCGCCGGCAATGTCGTACAGGGCGAAGCCGGCCGGTGCGCCATCGGCGTAAATGGCGCGCGGGCGGTAGTCGGGATAGTAGTGTGCCTGGGCGATGGAATACGCGTTGCTGGCAAGGTAGCCGGCCTGCTCGGGCGGCAACTCCATATCCATCAACGTTTCAAAATTGTCGATGGTGACGGCTTCAAGCGTGACGTTCATGGCTCGTCGTCAGGCAGCTTGCCGCCGCCGAACAATTTGTCCTTGGTGCGCAACAGCTTTTGCACTTTCGATCCCATCTTCATCAGTTGTGCCATCGATTCCGGCGACATGCGCTGCAAATCGTCGAACCAGTTGTTGGCCATGTCGACCAGGTCATGCATGGCGCGCATGCGCTCCTGCGCGAAGGCATCGTCGGGCGTTTTGACGGTCACCATCAGCGACTCGCGCAATACCGACAGCGTGGGCGCAATTTCGCGGCGGCGCCGTTCGGCGGCCACCACGCGAAAAATTTCCTGGACGTCGCCCAGCGACGTGAAATATTCGCGTCGGTCGCCCGGAATGCGTGACAGGCGCACCAGGCCCCATGCCTGCAATTCCTTCAGGCCAATACTGACGTTCGAGCGCGAAATGCCGAGTTTTTCGCCGATGTCGTCGGCGTGCAACTGCTGTTCGGTGACGTACAGCAGCGCATAGATCTGGCCGACAGTACGGTTGATGCCCCAGCGGCTGCCCATCTCGCCGAAGTGACTGACAAAAGTGTGGACCAGTGGTGTCACGGTATGAACTTTTCGCGAGGATAGAAAGTTCGATTATCGCACGTTACTTTTTGCGCCTCGGCACTTCACAAATGCTGCTCTGCACCAATACCCGACCAAGCTAGTCCACTTTACTCACCGAATCATTTTTTAGGCGCATACTTTCACTAAGTTCTGGAAATTCAAAATATTGGAAAGGTTCAGCGCAGTTGCTGACACGAAAAAATGGCCACCAACCGGAGCAGCACCCTGATGATCAGCAGCGCACCGTTGCTGTGGATTCCACAAGCCGCGCTGCTGGCCTGCGCGGTACAGCGCCTGGCCGATGGCGCTGGCCTTGACGGCATGCTGATGCCTGCGCTGCTTTTTTTCCTCGTGGGTTTCGCGCGCGCCAGCGTGGAAGCATGGGGCGCACGGCGCATGTTTGCCAACGCGCGTGAAGAGTTGAGCGGTTTGCGCGCCGGCGCCGCTGACGCACTGGGCGCGCGTTCGCCGTACGATCCCGCGCGTCTCGCCTCGGGCCACGCCGCCAGCGTCATGGCCGAACAGGCCGAAGCCGTGTTGCCGTGGCTGCTGCGTTACCAGCCGGCCCGCTGGCGCGCGATGCTGGTGCCACCAGCGATCGCGCTGGCAGTGCTGACCCAGTCGTGGCTGGCTGCACTGATTCTGGTCTGCGCGGCGCCGTTGATTCCGCTGTTCATGGTGATCATTGGCTGGCGCGCCCAGGCCGCCAGCGAAGCGCAATTAAAAGTCGTGGGCGGCATGAACGGCTTCTTGCTCGACCGTTTGCGCGGCCTGTCGACGTTGCGCGCCCTGCACGCCGTCGACCTCACTGCGCAGCGGCTGCGCAGCACTGCCGAAGCCGTCCGGGCCAGCACCATGGCCGTGTTGCGCATCGCCTTTCTTTCCTCCACCGCGCTGGAACTTTTTTCAGCGCTGGGTGTCGCGCTGGTGGCGGTGTATATCGGCTTTCATTTGCTTGGTGACATCGGCCCGGGCAGCTGGGGCCAGCGCCTGACGCTGGGCCAGGGCATGTTCATTTTAATGCTGGCACCGGCGTTTTTCGAGCCACTGCGCGAACTGGCGGCAGTGTGGCATGACAAGGCTGCCGGGCAAGCGGCCAACGCGGCATTCACCGCTCTCGGGCACGATATGCTTGCCATCCCCGGGGCATCCGGCAAGGCGCAGGTGCCGGCGGCGCACGTGGGACCTGCGCCAGGCGTCGCCGTCGACGACATCCTGATCGCTGCGGGCGAACACGTCGCGCTGGTTGGCCCCAGCGGCAGCGGCAAAACCACGTTGCTGGCGCGCATCGCCGGTCTGGTGCCTGCCATACCAGGCACCGTGCGCATCGGCCCTACCGTTCTCACCGACGCCACCGCAGCGCAATTGCGTGCCGGCATGGCCTGGATCGGTCAGGCGCCGCACGTCTTCCCGGCCACCGTGCGCAGCAATGTGGCACTGGGGCGGCCGGGCGTGTCCAGCATTGCCGTCAACCGGGCCATCGACTTTGCCGGTCTTGGCCAGGTCCAGCACGCGACACCCCATGCGATGCTGGGCGAAGGTGGCACCGGCCTGTCCGGCGGCGAGCTGGTGCGTCTGGCACTGGCACGCGCGTCGGTGGCGCCAGGCGCCGGCCTGATCCTGGCCGATGAACCCACGGCGCGGCTGGACCGCGCCACTGCCGCCATCGTCATCGATGCGCTGCTGCTGCTGGCCCAGGGCCGCACGCTGATCGTCGCGACGCACGACCTGGCGCTGGCCGCGCGCATTGGCAGAGTTATCCATGTCGGCCAGTTGAACCACACGAGGAAAGCAGCATGAAAAAAGCACATGACACCATGACCGTGCTCGCACTGTTTGCCCGCGTGGCCGGTGCGCGCCTGGCGCTGGGTGCGTTTCTTTCCACCCTGGTCGTCTGGGCCGGCATGGCCTTGCTGGCGACGTCCGGCTGGTTCATCAGCGCCACGGCGCTGGCCGGCATCGCTGGCGCCACGGTCATGTTCAATGTTTTCATCCCCAGCGCTGCCATCCGCCTGCTGGCCCTGGCCCGTACCTTCGGGCGCTACGCCGAGCGCACGGTCACGCACGACGCCACCTTTGCGGTGCTGGCAGCGTTGCGCGAACAGCTGTTTCGCGGCTGGGCCGGGCCCGGTGCAGCGCGCGTCCTGCTGCGCCGGCCGGCACGCCTGCTGTTCCGCCTGACGCATGACATCGACGCGCTTGAATCGGTGTATCTGCGCCTGCTCGCACCAGGCGTCGCCGCGCTTGGCGGTGCTCTGCTGGCGGGCCTGCTGCTGGGCGCAATCGACTGGCGCCTCGGCGTGGCGATGTTTGCCTGGCTGCTGTTGGCCGGTGGCGGTATTGCCCTGGCTGTCGCGCGCCGCGCACGCCTGCTGGCACTGCACCGTGTGCGCGCGCTGGAGCGCCTGCGCGCTGCCACCATCGACCTGGTTGCGGGCCAGACCGACCTGCTGATGACTGGTCGTTTGCCCGCCCACTGCACCCAGATTGCGGCACTCGATGCGCGCCTGGCCGGCATCGACGACGCCATGCATCGGCTGGAAGTGCGCGCCGGCTGGCACTGGGCCGTGGCCGGCCATGCAAGCGTCGCCTGCGTGCTGCTGGCAGTGGGCGTGCTGGCCGGGCGCCACGCCATCGGTGCGCCGCTGGCTGCACTGGCATTGCTGGCGACATTGTCGGCGTTTGAACCGTTTGCAGCATTGCGGCGCGGCGCCATCGAGTCCGGCCGCAGCGCCCTGGCCGCGCGCCGGGTCGCGCCGCGTCTGCGCAGCGATGCTGACACCGCCGTGAAAATCCAGGGGACGGCAGCACTCGACTGCGTGGATGTCAGCGTGTTTCACGCCGGCCGCAACAATGCCGCGCTGCATGCGCTCAACTTGCACATCGCGCGCGGCGAACGCGTTGCCGTCGTGGGCGCCAGCGGGGCCGGCAAATCGACATTGCTGGCGCTGGCCGCCGGCGAACTGACACCGCAATCCGGGTACGTGCAAGCCCAGGACTGCACCTGGCTGACCCAGCACACCGAACTGTTCCAGGACAGCGTGCGTGACAATTTACGACTGGCTGCCCCATCAGCGCCAGACGCCGACTTGCTGGACGCCCTGCACGCCGCCGGCCTCGATGAACTCGATCTCGACAGCATGCTGGGCGAAGGCGGCCTCGGCCTGTCCGGCGGCCAGGCCCGGCGCCTGGCGCTGGCGCGCCTGCTGCTGCGCGATTCTCCGTTCTGGCTGCTCGACGAGCCGACCGAAGCGCTCGATGGCCCCACTGCCGTCGATGTACTGGCCCGCCTGGCAAAGCAAACTGCCGGACGCACCGTGCTGATCGCGACGCACCTGCGGCGCGAGGCTGCACTGGCCGACCGCCTGCTCGTACTGGAACACGGCCGTATCGTGGCCGACCTCCGGCGCGGCACCCCTGCATTCACCGCAGCGCTCAATGCGCTGCGCCACGACTGATTCGTCACCAAAAAAGGACTCCTCATGGACCTCGATGTCGTCGGGCTCTCCCGACTGCAGTTTGCCCTTACGGCGCTGTACCACTTTTTATTTATTCCCCTGACCCTGGGCCTGTCGATCCTGGTCGCCATCATGGAGACCGTGTATGTCATGAGCGGGCGCCCGATCTGGCGCCAGATGACCAAATTCTGGGGCACGCTGTTCGGCATCAACTTTGCCATCGGCGTCTCCACCGGCCTTGTCATGGAATTCCAGTTCGGCATGAACTGGAGTTACTACAGCCACTACGTCGGCGACGTGTTCGGCGCCCCGCTGGCGCTGGAAGGTTTGATGGCGTTTTTCCTGGAAGCCACCTTTGTCGGCCTGTTTTTCTTTGGCTGGGACCGCCTCTCGAAAGTCGCCCACCTGGTCGTCACCTGGCTGGTGGCGCTGGGCAGCAACCTGTCGGCGCTGTGGATTTTAATTGCCAACGGCTGGATGCAAAATCCGGTCGGCGCCAGCCTCAATCCGCAGACGATGCGCATGGAAGTGACCGACTTCTACGCCGTCATCACCAACCCGGTGGCGCAGGCGAAATTCGTTCACACCGCCTCGGCCGGTTACGTGGTGGCCTCGTTCTTCGTGCTGGGCGTGTCGGCCTTCTACTTATTGCGCGGGCGCCACGTGGAAGTAGCCAAGCGTTCGCTGACGGTGGCGGCCGCGTTTGGCCTGGCGGCGTCGCTGTCGGTTGTGGTGCTGGGCGATGAAAGCGGCTACCTGTCGTCCGAACACCAGAAAATGAAACTGGCAGCCATCGAGGGCATGTGGCATACCGAGCCGGCGCCGGCCAGTTTCACCGCGTTCGGCTTTCCCGACCAAAAAACGCGCAGCACCCACTACGCCATCCACATTCCATGGGTGATGGGCCTGATCGGCACGCGCTCGCTGACCGGTGAAGTGCCCGGCATCGATGACCTCGTCAAACTGGCCGACTTGCGCATCCGCCAGGGCCTGCTGTCGTACGACGCGCTCGAACAGATCCGCGCCCTGCCGGCCCGCGCCCCGGTGCCGCCCGACCTCACCACGCGGTTCGAGGAACACAGCGCGCAACTGGGTTATGCCTTGCTGCTGAAACGTTACGTCGACGATCCGCGCACCGCCACCGACGCGCAAATCGCGCTGGCGGCCGGCGACACAGTCCCGCAGGTGGCCCCGCTGTTCTGGTCGTTCCGCGTAATGGTCGGCCTCGGCATGTATTTCATCGTGTTCATGGCAGTGTTTTTCTGGCTGTCGGTCAAGCGCCGCCTGGACGCCTACCCATGGCTGCTGAAAGTGGCGGTCTGGTCGATGCCGCTGCCATGGATTGCTGCCGAAGCCGGCTGGATTGTGGCGGAAGTAGGACGCCAGCCGTGGGCCGTCGAAGGCGTGCTGCCCACCGCGGTGGCGGTATCGAACCTCGGCATCCAGACCGTGCTGACCACGCTGCTCGGCTTTGTCGTTCTGTACACGGTGCTGATCGTCGTCGAAATGAAACTGATGACAAAAGCGATTCGCAAGGGACCGGAGCCTGAGCACCGCACCGGTCCTGGCGTCGCCAGCCCGTTGATCGGCGCCTCCCCATTCCTGCGCACCGCCCCAATGATTTCTACGGAGTAAAACCATGATCCTTCACACTTTGCTTGACTATGACGTTTTGCGCGTCATCTGGTGGATGTTGCTCGGCGTGCTGCTGGTCGGTTTCGCCGTCACCGACGGCTTCGACCTTGGCACCGGCATCCTGCTGCCGTTCGTCGCCAAAACCGACCTCGACCGCCGCACCGTCATCAACACCATCGGACCGGTCTGGGAAGGCAACCAGGTCTGGCTGATCCTTGGCGGCGGCGCGATTTTCGCGGCCTGGCCGCAACTGTACGCCGTCTCGTTTTCCGGCTTTTACCTGGCCATGGCGGCGGTGCTGCTGGCGCTGATCCTGCGCCCGGTCGGCTTCAAATACCGCAGCAAACATGAAAGCGTGCAGTGGCGCACCACCTGGGACTGGGCCCTGTTCATCGGCGGTTTCGTGCCGGCGCTGATCTTCGGCGTGGCGATGGGCAATGTACTGCAAGGCGTCCCGTTCCGCCTCGCCCCGGACATGCAGATTTTTTACGATGGCGGCTTTTTTGCGTTGCTGAACCCGTTTGCGGTACTGGCCGGCCTGGTCTCGGTGGCCATGCTGATCATGCATGGCGCCAGCTGGCTGACGCTGAAAACCGGCGGCGCAGTGTCCGAACGCGCACGCCGCTTCGGCATGGTCGCGGCAATGGCCACGATCGTCCTGTATGCCGTTGCCGGCCTGACGCTGTGGGGTTTCGTCGATGGCTACCGGATCACCAGCGCCATCGTCACCGACGGGCCGTCGAATCCGCTGTACAAAACCGTGCAGGCCCATGCGGGTGGCGCCTGGTTTGCCAACTATATTGCGCATCCATGGACCATGGCCGCACCGATGGCCGGGTTCGCCGGGGCCGTGCTGACGTTGCTGGGACTAATGTGGCGCCGCGAGGCCGTGACGATGCTGTTCAGCAGCCTGTCGGTGGCTGGCATCGTGCTGAGCGTGGGTGCGTCGATGTTCCCGTTCATCCTGCCGTCGTCGATCCAGCCGCAGGCGAGCCTGACGGTGTGGGATGCCTCGTCGAGCCACATGACGCTGTTCATCATGCTGGTCGGCACCTGCATCTTCATGCCGATCGTCCTTGGCTACACCACGTGGGTCTACAAAGTCCTGTGGGGCAAGGTCGATCCGAAAGACATCAGCGATGGCAGCAGCCACGCTTACTGATAACAAGGGAGATGAATGATGTGGTATTTCGCCTGGATCCTGGGTTTGCCCCTGGCCGCCGCGTTCGCGGTGTTGAATGCGATGTGGTACGAGATGATGGAGGATGATGCAAAAGTGACGTCTCCCCACCTCGAATGAGGTGATGGGACGTCACCCCGACGAAAGTCGGGGCCCATGCTGAATTGAGAGAAAAGCAATGCAAGCTCAGCATGGGTACCGGCGTGCGCCGGTATGACGGTTTTTAGTGCGAGGACTGCATCAAGCCCGCAGCATCAGCGCGCGGCTGTTCGCTGCCAGCGCCGGGGTATTCGCCAGGCGGAAGGTGCTCACCAGCTGCTCCAGTTGCCCGGCCTGCTCGCGCATCGATTCGGCCGCAGCAGCAGCTTCCTCCACCAGCGCCGCGTTCTGCTGCGTCGTGGCGTCCATCTGCGAGATGGCCTGGTTGATCTGGTCGATGCCGGCGCTCTGCTCTTCGCCTGCCAGCATGATTTCCGACATGATCGACGTGACCTTGCCGACGCTGTCGACAATATCGGTCATCGTCATACCGGCCTTGTTCACCAGCTGCGCGCCCTCTTCCACCTGGCTGACCGAGGTGGCAATCAGTTCCTTGATTTCTTTTGCAGCAGCAGCCGAACGGTGTGCCAGGTTGCGCACCTCCGAGGCGACCACGGCAAAACCACGGCCCTGCTCACCTGCACGGGCAGCTTCCACTGCCGCGTTCAGCGCCAGGATATTGGTCTGGAACGCAATGCCGTCGATCACGCCGATGATGTCGACGATGCGCTTCGAGCTGGCGCTGATGGTGTCCATCGTCACCACCACTTGCGTCACCAGGTTGCCGCCCTTGCCAGCCACGCTCGACGCCGACAACACCAGTTGATTGGCTTCCCGGGCATTCTGCGCATTCTGGCGCACGGTGGCGGTCAGTTCTTCCAGCGACGACGCGGTTTCTTCCAGGCTGGCCGCCTGCTGCTCGGTACGGTGCGACAGATCGGTATTGCCCGACGAAATTTCAGCACTGGCATGGGCAATGGCCACACTGCCGGTGCGCACGCTGTTCACGGTATTCGACAAGCCCTGCTGCATGTTCGACAGACCCGCCAGCAGCGCGCCCATTTCATCCTTGCGGGACAAATCGATGCGCTCGGACAGATTGCCGGCGGCAATTTCATCGAAGTGGTGCAGCGCCTGGTCGAGCGGACGCATGATGGCACGCAGCAGCAAGATGGTGGCAGCAATGATGAATGCCAGGCCAATCAGGATGGCGGCCGAAAAACCCATCAGCAAGCGATCGTAGAACACCTGGCTGGCCGCAAACGTCGATGCCGCCGACACCAGCTGGTATTGCTCGAGCTTGACCGAGGCGCCGTCATAAATCCGGAACAGCGGCGAGATTTTTTTCATCACCACGTCGTCGGCTTTCTCCAGGTCCTTTTCGCGCAGCGCCTTGATGGCAGCGCGCAGGGCGCCGTCGATATAGGCAGCACGCTTGGGCACCAGGTCGTCGCTGAGGACTTTTTCATCGGGTTCGATCGGCAGCGCCAGGTAGTCTTTCCATGCCACCTCGGATTGATCGAGGAACTCTTCAGCGCGCTTCAGCGTCACCTGAATGTCTGGCGCGTCAGCATGAAAAATGCCGCGGTCGATGTTGAAACGTGCACGGTTCAGCAAATTCTTGGTATCGGTCAGCTTGAGTGCCGACGCCATCTGGTTCGAGTACACATCCTGCAGCGACTTATTCGCGCTGCGCATGCCATACACACCAACCGCGCCGATTACAACAATCAAGACGCCCAGGAGCACCATGATTGCAATGAGACGCGCGCGGATTGTTAATTTAGTCAGCATTACTTTTTCCCGGTGAATGGCACAGTGGCCAGAAAAACGAAAGTTCTCATCCACAAACAAGAACGCCCATTGCCGAGTGGCAACATGCGTACTTTACCACGGAGTTACCACTTGGAAATTACTGTGTGACATTTTAAGTTGCACCAAAACAACCCACTGTGCATAGAAAAAGATCGGCAGTTTATTTCCAGATAACAACATTGTCAGCAAACGCTTAATGCGCTTGCAACGTCGGATTCGCCGCCATCTTGCCAGCCTGATCACTTTCTTCTTTTAACAATTTCCGGATTTTCCCCACCTCGCCTGCCGTCGCGGCGGACGCCTGATTGCCCCAGCTCTGGCGCACGAACGTCACCAGCTGCGCGGTTTCGTCGTCCGAGAGGCGCCAGCCGAACGCCGGCATACCGAGGTTCGACGGTGCCGTTTTGGTCGACGGCAAGGCACTGCCCGCGAGAATGAGGCGGATGAGCGACGTCGGATTGTCGGACAGCACACTCGGGTTGCCAGCCAGCGCAGGGAACACGATGCCGTTCGACTTTGCGTCGGTGCGGTGACACGCAGCGCAATTGTCCAGATACAACTGGGCGCCCCGATTTTCGTCATGCCCGGCTTTCAAGGCTACCGCAGTAGCGTCGCTGGCAGCGTAACGCGCCTTTTCTTCCAGCCCCACCGGCAAAGACTTCAGGTACGCGGCGATGGCGCTCTGGTCACCCGGGGTCATGTTCTGCGTGCTGTGCGCCACCACCTCGGCCATCGGGCTGCCGACAACAGCCGAATGGTCGTTGCGCGCCTTGGCCAGCGTATCGACGATGTCCTTCTCCGACCAGCGCCCCAACCCGCTGGCGCTATTTGCCCGCAGATTGACGGCCAGCCAGCCATCGATGACCGGCCCACCCGACAAAAATGCCGGATGCGAGTCGTCCAGCGCCAGTTCCTGCATCGTGACGGCGCGCGGCGTGTGGCAGGCGCCACAGTGGCCAAGGCCCTGCACCAGGTAAGCACCGCGGGCAATGGCTTCGCTCTGGTATTTCGTCAACACCATCGGCGCAACTTCCGGCGCGTACGTCTTGCGCCAGATTGCCAGCGGCCAGTTGATCGACAGTGGCCAGCGGATCGCACTGCCCTTGTTTTCCTGTCTGACTGGCGCCACGCCGTGCATGAAATACGCGTACAGCGCACGCACGTCCTGGTCGCTGATCTTCGCGTACGACGGGTATGGCATCGCCGGGTAGAGGGTTTTCCCGGACGGTACGATGCCATGGCGGATGGCGCGGTCGAAATCGTTCAGCGTGTAGTTGCCGATGCCGGTCTCCTTGTCCGGCGTGATGTTCGAACTATATAAAGAACCGATCGGCGTGGCCATGGTCAGGCCGCCGGCGAACGGCTTGCCGCCCTTGGCGCTGTGGCACGCGATACAGTCGGCCGTGACCGCCAGGTAGCGGCCCGCTTCGACCAGTTGCGCATCGGACGCGGCCGGGTTCACCGCATTGTTACCGGCGGTGGGGCCGATATCGCGCGTAGTCGTGCCGGACAGGCCGTACGCCATGGCGCCGCCAGCGACAACCACGACGATCGCGGCCAGGGCCAGGAGTGTTTTCTTGGTGGTGCTTTTCATCTTGCCTCCTTATGCCTGCACCAGCGGGCCGGGGTTTTTCAAGTACAGCTCGCGGATCGCCTTGGCAGTCCAGTAGGTCAGTGCGCCGACCATGCCGGTGGGGTTGTAGCCATTGTTTTGTGGGAAAGCGTTGGCGCCCGGCGCAAACACGTTCGATACATCCCACGATTGCAGGTAGCGGTTCAGGGCCGACGTTTTCGGGTCGCTTCCCATGATCGCGCCGCCGCAGGTGTGGGTAGACTGGTACTGGGTGACGTCGTAGTGGCCGCCTTCTTTCTTGGCGTCGCCTTTCATCGACAAAGGTCCGAGCACTTTGCACATGTCCGTGGCTTTTTCCACCAGAAATTGCGAGGCCTTGATTTCGTTGGCGTGCCAGTCGAACGTCATGCGCAGCAGCGGCCGGCCAAACGCATCTTTATAGGTCGGGTCGAGGCTGAGGAACGCGTCCTCGTACGCCATGCAGGAGCCCTGCACTTCGTAGTAGAACGAATGACGGAACGATTCCTTGATGCCTTTTTTCCAGTTGCTGCCCCAGTTCGGCACGCCCGGCGCCGTCGGAATGCCGCGCACCGGACCACTGCCCGGTTGGCGCGCCCAGATGACGCCGCCGCCGACGAAACCGGCCTTGGCATTATCCAGCTGGTTGCCGTTCAGGTCATCGACAACCGCGCCCCCGCCGCCAATGCCGATGAAGGAATTGGCTTGCACCGTCTGGTCGAAAAACAGCGAGACGCGGTTCAGGTTCTGATACGAATAATTGCGGCCGATGGTGCCGGTTTTGGTCACCGGATCGTATTGCTCGCCAATGCCGGACAACATCATCAGGTGGACATTGAACAGAGAAAACGCGCACAGCAGCACCAGATCGGCGGGCTGCTCGGTTTCGCGGCCCTGCGCATCCAGGTACGTGACGCCGGTGGCTTTCTTTTTGTCCGCCGTCAGGTTCACTTTCATCACCTGCGCCAGCGTGCGCAATTCGAAGTTTTTGCGAGTGCGGAGCACCGGCATGATGCACGCGTTCGGGCTGGCTTTCGAGTAATTCAGGCAACCGTAATCGCTGCAGAAACCGCAGAAGTTGCACGGACCCATCTGGCAACCGTACGGGTTGACATACGGCGCGGACGCGTTCGAGGCGGGAATGGGATACGGGTGGTAACCGGCATTCGTGGCGGCCTTGTAAAACAGTTCGGCGCCGAGGTAGTCGGGGTTGGGCGGCAGTGCGAATTCGCGCGAACGCGAGCCTTCGAACGGATTGCCGCCGGCGACCACTTTGCCGTTCAGAACGCCAGCTTTGCCGGAGGTGCCGCAGACATATTCAAAATGGTCGAAGTGCGGTTCGAGCTCTTCGTACGTCACCGGGAAGTCGGCAATGGTCATGCCTTCCGGGATGAATTTCTTGCCGAAGCGCTGTTCGGTGTTGCTGCGCAATTTGAAATCTTCCGGCAGTGCGCGGAAGTGGCAACCCGACCAGTGGCTGCCGGCCCCGCCCACGCCGGTGCCCGGCTTGAACGACCCCATCTGGCGATACGGCACCGCGACGTCACCCGGTGTATGGCGGATGGTGACGGTTTCTTTTGACAGCGCCTGCAGGTATTTGCGGTGCACCGAGCCTTCCAGCTCGTCGATATTGCGCGGGTACGAAAAATCGGGCTGCGTGTCGCGGTCCGGGCCGCATTCGAGGCACACCACGTTCAGGCCTGCATCCGTGAGTTCCTTGGCCATGATGGCGCCGGTCCAGCCCATGCCGACGATGACGGCATCCACTTTGTTTTTTACGATACTCATAATCTTTTATCCTCGTTTGCCGCTCAGGTCGACCGGGCCGATCGGGTATGGTTTGTCGCGCACGCCCACCCAGTCCAGGTAGTCGCCGCGCATGCCCGGGTAGCCAATCATTTTCCAGGCGCCCATGTCCTTGTTGCCACCGTGTTTCGGGTCGGCGAAATAACCGTTGCGGGTTTCATTGAGCAGGCTCGAGAAGAACAGCTTGGCCGAGATATCGTCGAATTTCAGCTTCGCGCCCTCTGCCGCTTTCAATAATTCTTCCTGTTTTTTATGGTCGAGCTCGGCGAAAACCTTGCCACCGAACTGGCTGGCGCAATAGGCATCCATGTTCTTGATGCCGACGCGAATGATGTCGCGCAGCGGCAATTTTCCCTGGTAACCGAACTCTGGCGCAGCCGATACGAACGGCCCCTGCATATACCAGATGTCGCCGGCGGCAAACGGTGTTTGCATGTGGCGGTCGAGAAACTCGAGGACGCCCAGTTCGATGGCGCCCGGACCATGTTCGTCGTGCGGGATCAGCCGATCGACAGCGGCGCCGAGGAAGCGCCATTCGACAGCGTTGAAAAACGCCGGCTTGTAGTCGTTCGGCTTGCCTTCCGGCCCCACCGCATCGGCTGCGTGGGCCGGCTGCAGGGCGCGCACGGCGCCCGCCGCGCCGGCCACGCCGATGGGAATGAACACCATACTTTTAATGATGCTGCGCCGTGATGGCGACTGCTTCTCTTCAGACATTTCGTCTCCTCGTTAAATTCAGTGATGCGTTCAGTAAAGCGCCTACAGGACGCTGCGGGTTTCCCAGCGGTAGCCGACGCCGTAGACCGCAGAAATGGCGTCTGCCATGCCCGCTTCTTCCAGCTTGCGGCGTAAATTTTTGACATGGGTATCCATGGTGCGGTCGTTCACCACGCGCCGGTCTTCGTACGCGCCGGTGCGCAAATCGTCCCGCGACAGGGCCTGCCCGGGCATGCTGCGCAGACGTTTCAACAGCCGCAGCTCGACCGGCGTCAGCGCCAGGTCACGCCCGTGCACAAGCGCGCGCTTGCCGGCGTCGTCGATGTGCAGCCCCGGCAGCACGGTGCCGGCCGGACGCCGGCGCAACACCGTGCGCACGCGGGCCACAACTTCGCGCGGACTGAACGGTTTGCAGATGTAATCGTCGGCGCCGCTGTCGAGACCCAGCAGGCGGTCGTCTTCCTGCGCGCGTGCCGTCATCATGATGATGGGAATGTCACTGTCGGCACGCAAGGTGCGGCACAGCGTCAGGCCGTCCACGCCGGGCAGCATCCAGTCGAGCAGTACCAGATCGACATCGCCCACCGCCACGGCCGGCAATACCCCTCCGCCGTCCTGCAATGCCGTCACGCGATAACCGGCAGCGTGCAGATAGCTCACCAGCAGGCGCGCTAGGCTGGCGTGGTCTTCCACGACTAATATATGGGCTAAAACAGGGGCTGAAACAGGGGCTGAAATAGTGGCTGAATGCGGCGTCATGTTCACAACATGCCTTTCGCCAGCGGCAGGCGTACGTACACCGTCAGGCCGCGGCCGGGTGCATGACTGGCCTCGATGGCGCCGCCGTGCGCTTCGGCGATGCTGCGGCAGATCGACAGCCCCAGGCCGCTGCCGCCGGTGGCGCGGCCGCGCGCGCGGTCGCCGCGCCAGAACCGATCGAACAGCATCGGCAACGCACTGTCGGCGACGCCGGCGCCGTTATCGGAAAACGTCAGCACCGCGTCGCTGCCCTGCTGCGCCAGGGACAGGTCGAGCCGGTCGGCGCCATCAGCGTGGCGCAGCGCGTTGTTGAACAGATTGCGCAACAACTGGCGCAGGCGCACGCTGTCGCCTTCGACCGGCAACGACGGCGACGTGGCTACATCGAGGTGCATGCCGGCCTGGCCCAGCGGCTCGCGCCAGCGCTGCACTTCTTTACTGACCAGCGCGGCCAGGTCGATTGCCTCGCGCCGGTAATCGAACGCGCCCACTTCCGACAGCGTGATCTGGCGCATGTCTTCCACCAGCCGCGCCAGGATGTGGACCTCGCCGGACAGGTGCGCCAGCGAATCGGCATTCAGTGGCTCGATGCCGTCCTGCATGGCTTCGAGCTGCGCCTGCAGCACCGACAGCGGCGTGCGCAGTTCGTGCGAAATGTCGGCCATGAAGTGGCGCCGCAGTGCTTCGTTGCTTTCCAGCGTGGCCGCCATGGTGTTGAAATTATGGGCCAGCGCGCCAAGTTCATCGCGTCCGCCCGGGGGCACCCGCACCGCGTAGTCGCCCGCAGCGACCTTGGCGGCAGCGGCAATCAGGCGGCGCGTGGGCGCGACAAAACTGCGCGCCAGCAAGACCGCGGCGAGGCCCGCCAGCAGCAAGGTGGCCAGCGCCACAAACAGGCTGTCGCGCTCCTGCTGCAATTGAAAGCCGAGCTCGGCTTCGTGCTGCAGGCCGCGCAACGGCGCACCGGTCAGCATGCCGACAGTATGGTTGTCGACCATAATGGGCTGCTGGCGCAAGTCCTCACCGGCCTGAAGATTGCCGGCCAGGTGCACGCCATGCACGTCGTACAGGCCGAGCCGGCGCGGCTCCTTGCCGGGCACGGCGTCGTAGATCGATTCGCCGCCGACGTGGGGCGCCGTGGCGCGCTCGCGGCCGATGGCGCCGGTGTAGCGCTCCCATGCTTCGCGCTTGCCCTGAATAAAATCCCAGTTGCCATGTTCCCGGTAAGCCTGGGCCAGCTCATCGGCCATGGCTTCCATGCGGCGCGATTCCGCTTCATTCAGGTAGCCCTGGAACCCGCGCTGAAAACTCCAGCGGGTGCCGAAGCCCACACCGACAGCTGTCAACATGCTAACAATCAGCAATGACATGAACAACCGCGCGGTAATACCTAGTTTCAGCATCAAACTATTTAGCCACGTTGGATGGCGCGCGACAAGCAGCTTGTGTGATTCAGTCGGAATTCTTCACACAAGCTTCACAATCTTGTTGTGTTGCAAGACATCCGGAAAGTTGTTAGCCGCCATAAATAAAATTATTTTCGCCCTAAAGTTATGTTTTTCGGCGTCGTTTAACGAGCAATTTTTACCCATCTTCATAGGGAAAAACACGATTTATAAAAGTTTTTTACCATCAACTTTTTAACCATGCCTCCGTTACCAGCAACAACAGCGGTGTGATTGCTTCGGAAGATGGAAGCGGACCAAAGTGAACAACGGCATGTCGCCGACCCCGAAATACCCGTTTGGAGAAACACCATGGCATCAGTAATTAACACCAACGTAGCATCCCTGAACTCGCAGCGTAATCTGTCGACGTCGCAAGCCTCGCTGGCCACGTCGCTGCAACGTCTGTCGTCCGGTCTGCGCATCAACAGCGCCAAGGACGATGCTGCCGGTCTGGCAATTTCGGATCGTATGTCGTCGCAGATCCGCGGCATGACCCAGGCCACCCGCAATGCGAACGACGGTGTGTCGTTGGCGCAAACTGCTGAGGGCGCTCTGGCCAGCTCCGGCGATATTCTGCAACGTGTCCGCGAACTGGCAGTTCAGTCGTCGAATGCCACCAACTCGTCGAGCGACCGCCAGGCGCTGCAGACCGAAGTCGGTCAACTCGGTTCGGAACTGAACCGTATCGCACAAACCACCTCGTTCAACGGCCAGGCACTGCTGGACGGCACGATGGGTACCGCGAA
>JALYUM010000041.1 GCA_030853745.1 Pseudomonadota bacterium
CGCTGCCTGGCGCGAGCTACGTGCTGGTGTGGCCGATGCTGTCGATTCTCACTGCGCTCGCCGTGCTGTACTGGCCGCGCGCCCACGCCTGGCGCGTGTGGATCCTGCTGGCTGGCGCGACACCGGCGGTACTGCTGCTGGCACCTGCCGTTCGCGATGCGTTTGCCGTCATGTCGCTCTCGCGTATGAACCTGCCGATGCTGTTGCTGGCCGTGCTGCTGGGCGGCGCCATCGCGTTGCTCGCTGCACTGGCGCGACGTTACGTGGTGCGCGCGTTGATGCTCGCTTCCCTTGCCTGCGTGGCAGTCGCCAGCAGCGCCACGCCCTTTCGCACGCCACTCCCGCAGGCGAATGAGGTCGTGTACTACAAGGACATGGTGACCTGGCGCGCGTACTGGATGATGCCGCCATTGGCACTGGATGCCTGGACGCGCCAGGTGTTCGCAAGCGCCACCGGCCCGCACGCGTTCAGTGAAGTCTTCGGCCATGGCAGCGCGCCGCTGTGGTACGCGCCAGCGCCAAAAACCGCCATCGCTTTTCCGCACATCGTCGTGCTGAAGGATCAAGACGATATCCGCCGCCAGGTTGAATTTACGCTGCAGTCGCTGAACCGCGCGCCGAATATCGAACTGTGGATCGCACGCGGCAAGCCAGTGCGCACTGCGGTGAATGGACGCCAGCTAACCGGTGAAAAGAGCCGCAACTGGTCGCTGTCGCTGTACGGGATGCAGGATCAGTTACTCCATTTTGTCATCGAGATGGAAAGCGGCAGCGAAAATTTCTCGGTGCGCGTGCAAGAAAAAATTCCCGGCCTGCCCGATGCCGTCACGCCACATCGCCCGG
The DNA here is from genome assembly GCA_030853745.1 of Pseudomonadota bacterium. Classification (GTDB taxonomy): domain Bacteria; phylum Pseudomonadota; class Gammaproteobacteria; order Burkholderiales; family Burkholderiaceae_D; genus JALYUM01. The sequence goes on from JALYUM010000041.1 coordinate 844, forward strand.
CGTCGATGCAGCCCGCACTGACGCCGCTGACCGGCATGACCATCGCCTCCGACACGCTGCTGTTCAGATAGGAGGCTATGCCGGTAGGTAGGAGGAAGCGGATGGCGATGCATGGCAAGCGAGGGCAAGGCGAGAGAAGGACGCATGGCTAGCCATGCTACGCCGAGCAACGCAGTCATCGTTTGTCAGGCGCGGCAGCAGCGACTCCGCACTACCGGGATAGGCTCCCTTGATGGAATAGAATGGCTGCGCGCCATTCGATCAACTATCACGAGCAGCTATCCATGAAAATGATGTTCACTACCCTCGCCGCCAGCCTGGCGATGGCATTCCCCGTTTTTGCAGCCTCCACCAGCGCCGCACCGGTTGTTCACGAAGCGCCATTGCGCGCGCACCTGGCGTTTTTGTCGTCGGACCTGATGGAAGGCCGCGGCACCGGCCAGCGCGGTGGCGACCTGACTGCCGCCTATCTGGAAGCGCAGGCAATGGCCGTCGGCCTGCAGCCCGCCAACGGCACCAGCTTCCGTCAACTGGTCAAAATCGCCGGCGTGAAAGCTGCACCGGCGGACAGCAGCGTGGTGCTGGAGGCGGACGGCAAAGCTGTCCCGGCGACTTTCGGCAAGGACTGGGTCTGGGCGCCGGGCGATGCAAAAGCCAATCACACGTTCGATGCGCCGCTGGTGTTTGTCGGCTACGGCATCCAGGCACCGGAAGAAGGCTGGGACGATTTTAAAGGGCTCGACGTGAAAGGCAAGGTGCTGGTCATGATGGTCAACGACCCGCAGCCAACTGCCGCTGAACCGAACCGCTTCAACGGCAAAGGTCTTACTTACTACGGCCGCTGGACTTACAAATTCGAAGAAGCCGCGCGCCTCGGCGCCGCCGGCGTGCTGCTGATTCACACCGATGCCTCGGCATCGTACGGCTGGAGCGTGGTGCAGAACAGCTGGATGGCCGAGCGCTTCCAGCTGGCCGAGGCCGATCTCGGCACCGGCATGCAGGGCTGGATGAACGATGCAACGGCGCGCGCGTTGTTCAAAGCCGGCGGCCAGGATCTCGACCAGCTGCGCGCTGCGGCCGAAGACAAGGCCTTCAAGCCAGTGGTGCTGAACGCGAAGGTCAAGGGCGAAGCGCGCGCGATCGTGCGCACGGTCGATCAGTACAACGTGGCCGGCATCGTGCCGGGCACCGATCCGAAACTGAAAAGCGAAGTGGTCATCTACAGCGCGCACTGGGACCACCTGGGCAAACAGGGCACCAGCGGCGACACGATCTACAACGGCGCCGTCGACAACGGCTCCGGCACTGCCGCGCTGATCGCGATGGCGCAGGAAGCCGTGCGCGCGCCGGCAAAGCGCAGCCAGATGTTCCTGTGGGTCGCCGCCGAAGAACAGGGCTTATTGGGCAGCGCGGCGTACGCGGCAAAGCCGCTGTGGCCCCTGGCGAAAACCGCCGCCAACCTGAACCTGGACAGCCTGAACTTCGTCGGCCCGACCCACGACATCGGCGCCTCCGGCAGCGAACGGACGGAGCTCGGTGCGATGGCCGCGGCGACGGCAAAGGCGATGAACATGCGGATCGCGGACGCCAAGCCGGACCTGTCGGGCGGCTACTTCCGCAGCGACCATTTCAGCTTTGCCAAGGCCGGCGTGCCGGCATTCTCGATCAATGGCGGGCGTGACTGGCTGGCCGACAAGGAAGCCTCGGACGCGAAGCAGAAAACCTATGCGCCAAAATACCACCAGGTGACTGATGAATACGACGCAAGCTGGAATATGGCGGGGATGGTGCAGCAGGCGCAGTTCACTTTGAGCCTGGGCCAGCGCGTGGCGAATGCCCCGGCGATGCCGCTGTGGAAAGCAGGCGAGCCGCTGGGCAAAGGGCGAGAAATGAAGAAGTAACCGCACCGCCAAGCAACGATATTGTTACCTGAAAAACCGTCGCCCCGGCGGAGGCCGGGGTTCATAACACTTTGGCGCTAGTGGCAATATATCGTCACTGGTACCGCAAAGGGGTTATGGGCCCCCGCCTTCGCGGGGGTGACGTCGATGTACGTTGCGGGGAAAAACCAGCTAAACGATTTTTGCGATTATTGAATTACGCCACACGCCATCCGCGCGCCGCCACCACCCAGCGGCGCCGGGTGGTCCGAGTGATTGTCGCCACCCATGTGCACCATCAACGCGCGGCCTTTTACATCAGCGAATTTAAGGCGCGGCGCCAGCATCGGGTTGTTGGCATTGCCGCTCGCGTCGACCACGAGGCCGGGTAAATCGCCCTTGTGTCCATCGCCCCATGGCAGGCCGTGCTTCTTGCTGCCGTCCGGATCGTAATGGCCGCCCGCGGCCAGGCCCGGGACTGTTTTACCGTCCTGCTGCCCGGGTGCGCAACTGCCCTTGTCATGGATGTGAAAACCGTGGAAGCCGGGTGGCAGACCAGTCAGCGAGGGCGTCAACACCAGGCCATAGGTGGTTTCCGTAATGGCCACCGTGCCGACAGCTTTGCCGTTGCCGGTGTCGGTCAGCATAGTCAGAGTGGCCGTACCTTCAGCCGCCATGGCGCTGCCGCCGATACAGGCAACAGCTACCAACGCTGCGTTCATCCATTGTTTTTTCATGTTTGTGCTCCCTGCGAGGGTGAATTGAAGTGTGGAAATACACGATCCATTCTAGCGCAGCACCCGCGCACGATTGACGCCTGGACTACTTCGCCTTGCCGACATCGAGGAACGGAATCGGCGCACCGGCGTAGATATTTTGTGGCAGCTTGCCGTCCCACCGCTCGGCTTTTACTTTTTCAACTTCGATGCGGCGCAGTTCGAGGACGTCCTTGTTTTGCGCCAGCGCGGCGTTCTGCACCTTCAGCGCTTCAGCCTGCGCAGTTGCCACTTTCAGGTTGGCGTAGGCCTCGCCGTCAGCGGTCGCACGCAGCGCCGACGCTTCGGCCTCGGCCACCGCAACCTTCTGCTTCTGCTCCGCCTCCACCGTGCGCAGCTTGTTTTCGGCACCGAGGCGCAACTGCTCCTGCGTCACCTTTTCGCTGATCGCCTTCATGTAGTCGCCATTAAAAGAGAAGTTACGCATGTCGACGTTGATGACTTGCGCGCCGTACAGGTCGAGCTTGGCGCGCAGTGCACTGGTGATATCGCTCGACACCTGCGCGCGCTTGGCAATCAGGTCGGGCGCGGTGTAGCGCGCGGTGACGGCCTTGAACACTTCCTGGGTCGCGGTCTGCACATACGATCCGAGGTCGCCATCGTGGCTGTATTTTTCATAGACTTCGGACACGCGGCCCACCGAGATACTGTAGCGCACCGTCATGCTGACCTTGACCGGCTGCGTGTCGCTGGTGCTGCCGTCGGCGTTTTCAATATCCGCCTTTTCGGCACGCACGCTGAACAGGGCCAGCTTTTCCCACGGCGCCAGAATCACCAGCCCCTCGTTCTGAATCCCCTTGATTGCGCCGAACTGGGTGATCACGCCGCGCGAACCCGTGGGCACCGTGCGAAATGGCCAGAAACTCAGCACCACGATCAGGCCGACTGCGCCAATCAACACGTTGCGGACGAGGTGCGGCTGCCGCAGCAGCGAATCCCGGGCCTGCAGGACGGCGGTATTTTGTTCGAATGCGCTCATTGCTGTTTTCTCGCTTGATGGTTGTTATTTCCGAACGACAACATGACGATAGCACACCAGAACAGGCGGAGATATATCCTCGGGGCGGTAATACGCAAGGTGTATTACCGAAAACCACAGTGCGGCCTGCGCTACCACAAGTAGCGTGCGCCAATACCTTGTCGTGATGCCTTGCGGGGGGCATTGGCAGCGCTGAAGATACCTGCGCCAAACCGGCATCCTCGACGAAAGCGTCATCATGAAAGCGATATTCCCAGCCCTGCTGTTATGCCTTGCCTGCGCTGCTGCACCAGCGGCCCGCGCCAGCGGTGACCAGGGGTCCAGCGCGCTGTCGAATGCGTCCGGACTGATCGCGCAGGGGTCGGCGACCGTGGTCTACGGTTCGCTGTCGGCAGTGGCTGCCTCGGGCATCGTCATCGTCGAAAGCGTGGAAGTGACCGGCGGTGCCAGCATGGTGGTCCTGGCCGGCGCGTCGAATGCGGCCAGTGCCACGCTGCGCTTATCCGGGCGCGCCATTGAAGGCGCTTCCATCGTAGCGGGTGCGTCGGTGGTGGTCATGGCGGTATCGACCGGCTACGTGCTGGTGTCGGCTGGCCAGGTGCTGGCTTTCGTTCCGAACGAACTGGGGAAAAGCTTGCTGCATCATTCGCGCGTGGGAGCATGAACATGAACACGAACATGAGCATGAGCATGAGCATGCGGAGGATACTTGCCGCGCTGACGCTGGGCGCCGTGCTGGTTTCCGGCGCGGCCCATGCGGGCAACGCCTGCGAGGAGAAAAAACCGCAAGCCAGCGACTTCGTGCAGGGCATGGCACTGGCCGCACGCACGCGTGCCGTGCTGGAGGCATCCGATGCGCAGGTCGTGCTGATCGCGCGGGTTGGCCAGGATTTGTCGCAATACGGCTTGCGCTACTCGCACATGGCGTTTGCGTGGCGCGACCATCCACAAGGCCGCTGGCTGGTGGTGCATGAACTGAATGGTTGCGGCACCGCGGAGTCGGCGCTCTTCAACGAGGGACTTGGGAATTTCTTCATGGACGGGATGTTTGCGTACGAGGCGCGCGTCGTCGTACCGAGCCCACAGGTGCAGCAACGTCTGGCGGCGATGCTGGCGTCAACCGCGCCGCAGCTGATGCATTCGGCGCGCTACAACATGCTTGCATATCCATTTTCGACGGCGTATCAAAACTCGAACCAGTGGTTGCTTGAAAGCTGGGCCGCAGCCATGTCGGAGTTTCCGGTCAATGACCGCACGCAGGCGCAGGCCTGGCTGAAGCTGGCCAACTACCGGCCCATCACACTGGAAATTCCCGCCATGAAGCGCCTCGGCGGACGCATGTTCCGCGCAAATATCGCCTTCGACGACCAGCCATTCGACCGGCGCATGGCCGGGCATATCGATGCGGTGACAGTCGATTCGGTGGTGCGTTTCGTGCACCTGGTCGATCCGGGATCGCGCAATATCGATATCAAATAAGCGATATTCAATAAACGATATAAAAAAAGGACCGCGAACGGTCCTTTTTTTACATGCATCACATGCTTACAGATCCATCAGCACGCCGACGCCGATCGATTTGCGCGAGTAGTTGTAGTCGATCAGGCTCTGGCCGTAACCACCGAAAGCATGCACATACCCCTTCAGATTGGTCGCCACCGGGAACGCCCAGCCGACTTGCACAGCACCCTTGCTGGTGCTGAAATTACGGCGCACCAGTGCCGAAAATTCGTTACCAGCGTTGTTGTACGTGACACGCAGATCGCCATGGCCCATGAAATCGACGATGTCGATATTGTCGTTATCCGACTTGGCATTGTCGAGACGCTTCCAGACACGCATGGTGGCGCCAAATTTCCCGGCATCGCCGGCAAACTCTGCATACACGCGGTTCCAGCTGCGCGACAACGTACCGCTCTGGCCGTTCGACGCGTGGATCGCACCGATGCTGGCGTAACGCAGCGTGGCAGGACCGAACGACTTGTTAATCGGCAGCACCAGCATGACTTCCGGCATGTAGTTGGTGTCGCGGAACGGGCTCGACTGCGAGCGGTTGTACGCCTGCCAGAAACTTTGCTGCGTGTATGCGGCCCACAGGTCGATCGGGGTGCTGCCGATGCCTTCCAGCAGCTTCGTCTTGAAGCTCAGCTGGTACGCCAGTTCGATGCGCTTCGACTTGATGCCATCCGGACGGATATCTTCAAACGGCTTGTCATTGGTCGTGGTGCTGAAGTTGGCGATCAGCAGGTAGCTGTCGCGGTACGGGCGGAAGTTGTAGCGGCCACGACGGGCCGACGGCACCAGTTCCCAGTCCTGCTCCATGCGCGAAATTTGTGTCTCGGGCGGTTTGTTGGCCAGTTCGACGGCTTTTTCGGTCGAAGTCTGCGGTGCGGCGGTTGCGCCTACCAGCGGAATTGTCGCCTTCGGGCCTGGTGGAGCAACTTCAGCGACAGGAACCACGGCGCCCTTGGCAATGGCGTCGAAACAACCCAAACGGGCGCTGACATCTCCCAATACGGAGCAGCGCAGCAGCGCCTGCTCGAGGTCGCCAGCATAGACAGGAGCCGCGGCCAACAGGAGCGCGGAAAGGGAGATGCGTTTGGTAAGGGTCATTTTGACTGCAGTATGTTGAAGAATTGCAAGAGTATAGCGAGTTTTGACATTTATGACTCTTCGTTCAGTTGTTTTTCAACCAGAGTAAACACTCTATCGGGCAGCGTGGCTCATTTCGGCCAACCCTTTTAACAAGGCGGCGTGAAACGCCACGGGATCCTGCATCTGCGGCGCATGTCCCAACTCCGGAAACTCCACCAGTTTCGCTCCAGGAATGGCTTGTGCGGCGCGCTTGCCCAGCTCTACATATTTGCCGAGCGTCGGGCGAATGTCGGGTGGCGCCGCATCCTTGCCGATTGCAGTCGTGTCCTTCATGCCAATCATCAGCAACGTAGGCACCTTGATTTGTGGAAATTCGTAGACAACGGGCTGCGTGTAAATCATGTCGTACAGCAGCGCCGAATTCCACGCAACCAGCTTTTTGCCGGGACCGTTATTCAAGCCAGCCAGCATCTGCACCCACTGTTCGTATTCCGGCTTCCACGTATTCACATAATAGGTCGATTTTTCATACGCGCGGATCTTTTCGGCTGTCTGCGCCAGTTCACGCGTGTACCACTTGTCGACGCCGAGTGACGGCACGCCCAGTGCTTTCCAGTCTTCCAGCCCGATCGGATTGACCAGCGCCAGTTGCTCGGTTTGCTGCGGGTACATCAACGCGTAACGCACGGCCAGCATGCCGCCGGTCGAGTGGGCGACAAAAGTGGCGCGCTTGACGCCGATCGATTCCAGCAACGCGTGCGTGTTGTCGGCCAGTTGCTGGAATGTATATTGATAGTGCTCTGGCTTGCTCGATTTGCAGAGCCAATCTGGTCGGGGGCAATGACGCGGTAGCCGGCGCCGGTCAGGCTTTTGATGGTGGCTTCCCATGTTGCGGCACAGAAGTTCTTGCCATGCAGCAGGACGGCTGTGCGGCCGTTGGCAGTAGTGGTCGGTTTGACGTCCATGTAGGCCATGTGCAATGACGTGCCCTGCGACGTGAACTGGTATTGCTGGACGGAGTGGGGATAGTTGAAACCTTCGAGTTCGGGGCCGTAGGTTGGCTCATCGGCGGCGTACGCGGTGGAACTCAGGGCAGCGAGGGCGAACAG
>JALYUM010000065.1 GCA_030853745.1 Pseudomonadota bacterium
TTGCGAAGTAACCTATTTCTTTTTTGTGAACATTTGATAATTTAAGTAATCAAGAACCGAAGTTCTTGGCACCTTCATCAAACGCCCACACTTATCGACTGTTAATTTTTAAAGAACTTTATTCGGTTATACAACCTGCTGTAGTTGACGAAGCGTTGTGTTCGTCGCAGCAGAGAGATGAGATTATGCAGGTTTTATCCTACGCCGTCAACTCCTATTTTCCTACACCGCCGTTTTCACAGCAGCCCCAAGTCCTTGTTTTTGTTAACCAATTTCTCGGGGAAGCGAACTATAACAAAGGGTTTGCGCGTTCGCAAGGGGTGCACGGAAAAAATGATGTGCGAGAAGATGGGGCTCTGTGGCATGGCGAACAGAACACCGCTGCTTGCTGAGGATAATCAGTGAATACTTCAACATTGAAAGACGACACCATGTCCTCTGATGCATTTACGCGTCGCGGCTTCCTGCAAGCGGGGGCTGCTGCTGCCGCTTTTACCCACCTCCCTCCCGTCAGCGCTGCCGACGCAGTCACACCGCCGGCCGCGCCGGTCCCCACTGCGCCCGTCCCCACTGCGCCGGCACAGCCCGTTGTGTTGAACATCAATGGCAAACGCCATCAACTGGCGTTGGAACCGCGCGTTACCTTGCTCGATGCGCTACGCGAATATGCGGGCATGACCGGTTCCAAGAAAGGTTGCGACCGCGGCCAATGCGGCGCGTGTACCGTACTGGTGAACGGGCGCCGCATCAATTCCTGCCTGACACTGGCGATCAGCCACGAAGGCGATGCCATCATTACGATCGAGGGCGTTGCGCTGGGCGATCAGCTAAACCCGATGCAAACTGCATTCATCGAAGAAGATGCTTTCCAGTGCGGCTACTGCACACCGGGGCAAATCTGTTCAGCGATTGCCTGCGTCGATGAATTGCGCGCGGGCACTGCCAGCGCCGTCTCTCCCGACGTACGCGTGAAGCCCGTTCTGACTGACGATGAAATTCGCGAACGCATGAGCGGTAACCTGTGCCGCTGCGGCGCCTATCCCAATATCGTGATCGCCATCCGCAAGGTTGCGGCGCGGCCAGCCTGAGGACGACACCATGCAATCATTTTTCTACGACCGCGCGACCGATGCCGACCATGCGCTGCGCCTGGGGCAACAGCCTGGCGCCAGATACCTCGGTGGCGGCACCAACCTTCTCGATCTGGCCAAGGGTGACATCGAACATCCGCAACGCGTGGTGGACCTCACCCGCATTGGCCTGGACCAAGTTACCGAAACGCACGACGGCGTCCGCATCGGCGCCCTGGCGCGTAACAGCGATGTTGCCAACCATCCGTTGATCCGCCAGCGTTATCCACTTTTGTCGCAAGCATTGCTGTCCGGTGCCTCGGCCCAGCTACGCAATATGGCGACGATGGGCGGCAACCTGATGCAGCGCACCCGCTGCCCGTACTTCACCGACGCGGCTTTCGACATGTGCAACAAGCGCATGCCCGGTTCCGGCTGCGGCGCACGACAAGGTTACCATCGCACCCACGCCATTCTGGGAGCGAGCGACGCCTGCATCGCGGTCAATCCGTCTGACATGAATGTGGCGCTGGCGGCACTCGATGCCGTCGTCAACGTCAGTTCCCCGCGCGGAGACCGCGTCATTCCATTGGCCCAGTTCCACCGCCTGCCGGGCGCCACGCCACAACGCGATACCAACCTGCTGCCCGGCGAAATGATCACGGCGATCGATTTGCCTGTGTCCCCTTTTGCGCGTCATGCGCATTATCTGAAAGTACGCGACAGGGCCAGCTACGCCTTCGCACTCGTGTCGGTGGGCGCCGCGCTGGATATCGACCAGGGCGTCGTACGCGGTGCGCGCATTGCTCTGGGCGGCGTCGCGCACAAGCCGTGGCGCGTGCCGGCGGCGGAAGCGCTGCTGGTGGGCCACGCTTTGTCGGAAGAACGCAGCGGTCAGGCCGCCGCGTTGCTGACAGCAGGCGCGACTGGCCTCAGCGACAACCACTTTAAAATTGCAATGGTTCAACGCGCCGTCGTGCGCGCCTTGCGCCTGGCAGGAGAAACCGTATGAGCAGCATAGGAAAAGGCATCGACCGCGTTGATGGTCGCCTGAAAGTCATGGGCGCCGCGACGTTCACCGCTGAACACAAGCTGCCGCGCCTCGCGCACGGCCTGATGGTCACCAGTACCATTCCGAACGGGCGCATCGCCGCATTCGACCTGACTGCGGCTGAGGCCATGCCCGGCGTGATTGCGATCGTCACGCCGGCGAACGCACCGAAGCTGCCAAAACAGGAAGCGCCGCCGCCCGGCGCGCAGGCCAACCCCAAACTGTCTTTATTACAGGACGATCTGGTGCATTACAACGGCCAGCCGATTGCCATCGTGATTGCTGAAACTTTCGAGCAGGCGCGCGCAGCCGCGCATCGCGTGCGCGTGCGCTACACGCGCACGCCAGCGACGCTGGACTTCGCCAAGGCAAAACAGCAGTTGCGCAAGGCACCGGCACAACCAGACCGCCCTGCCGATACCAGCCGTGGGAATGTCAGTGGCAGCCTTGCGCGCGCCGACGTGAGAATCGATCGCACCTATTCCACGCCGCTGGAAAACCATAACCCGATGGAGCCACATGCGAGCATCGCCAGCTGGGACGGCGCCAGGCTGACCATCTACGATTCGACGCAGAATGTCACCGGCGTCAAAAAGACAGCCGCCAAAACCTTCGGCATCGCGCCGGAAAACATCCACGTGGTATCTCCGTTCGTGGGTGGCGGTTTCGGCTCGAAGGGAACCACGTGGTCGCATGTGATGCTGGCCGCGATGGCGGCAAAAGTAGCAGGCCGGCCGGTAAAGCTGGCAGTCGAGCGCACGCAGATGTATGGTCCGGTCGGTGCGCGCCCGATGACCGAGCAGCATCTGCAGCTGGGCGCAGCACGCGACGGCAAGCTGACGGCACAGGTACACCACACCATTTGCAGCAACTCGTTCGTCGATGATTTTTCCGAGCCATGTTCCACCATTACGCGCGCGCTGTATCAATCCGACAGTCTGCAAACAACGCAGCGCATGGCCACGATGCATCTTGGCGTGCAAACTTATATGCGTGCGCCGGGCGAATCGAGCGGCAGCTTTGCGCTGGAATCGGCCATGGATGAACTGGCGTATGCGCTGAACATCGATCCTGTCGCGCTGCGCCTGCAGAACTATGCGGACAAGGACCCCGAAAAGGACATTCCCTTCTCCAGCAAATCGCTGCGCGAATGTTATCGCTTGGGCGCTGAGCGCTTCGGATGGGACAAACGCAATCCTGCGCCGCGCTCCATGCGCATCAAAGACACGCTGGTGGGATGGGGCATGGCCACCGCCACCTATCCAGCCAATCGTCAGAAAGCCAAAGCGTCCGCCGTCATCCACGCGGATGGCAGCGCGCTGGTGCAAAGCGGCACCCATGAACTGGGTACCGGCGCCTACACCATCATGACGCAAATTGCCGGCGATGCGCTCGGCCTGCCCGTGGCGCAGGTGACATTCCAGCTGGGCGACAGCGCGATGCCTGAAGCGCCCGTCTCCGGTGGCTCGCAAACGACTGCCAGCGTCGGTCCGGCGGTGCACGCCGCCGCGAGTGCTGCGCGCGACAAGCTCATTGCGATCGCGATTGCAGACCAGGCCTCGCCACTGGCGGGCGCCACCGCCAGCGATATCGTCGCCGCAGACGGCTGGCTCAGTCACCGTACCGAACCGTCCAGGCGTGAACGCTTTTCCGCCATCGTCGCACGTCACGCCAGCGATGTGCGCGCCGACAGCGAAGCAGCACCTGGCGACGAGAAGAAGCAATTTTCGATGCATTCTTTTGGCGCCGTTTTCGTTGAAGTACACGTCGACGCCGACCTTGGCACAATCCGGGTGCCGCGCGTGGTGGGTGTGTACGGCATTGGAAAACTGATGAATGCAAAGACAGGACACAGCCAGTTGATGGGCGGTGTGGTCTGGGGCCTCGGCATGGGCCTGATGGAAAAGACCGAGATCGATGCCCGCACCGGGCGCGCGGTCAACGCCAACCTGGCCGATTACCACGTGCCAGTGAATGCCGACATTGGCCTGATTGATGTCTCGGTGGTGGAAGAGCACGACCCCTACATCAATGCGCTGGGCGCAAAAGGCATCGGCGAAATCGGGATCGTCGGCGTCGCTGCGGCATTGGCAAACGCCGTGTATCACGCCACCGGAAAACGCATCCGCAGTTTGCCGATCACGCCGGACAAGCTGGTGTGAAGGTAAAACGCCTTGCGTAGCTGATCGCATATTGCGGCGGAAAATGCATGCAAGGCGTACCCGAGGTGCACTGCAACAAGCCTTCGTGAACCTGCTTCATGCAGCTTGCCGCCCTGCCTGCCCCTGGCGGGGCAATTTTTTGCACACTTTGGGGTAGTCGCGTATGGAAGCGTTGTTGGAATCCGGCTTCGTTGACGGCGCAATCGCACGTATTACTTCGTTGCGCAGAACTACGCCAACCGGCCCGAGCAATACCTGTCGGATGTCGATCCAGACCTGAAACAGGCCGGCATGCGTACCACGGCAGCGTGTTACTCGGCGAACATGCCTGGCTTGACAGGCGTAATGTACAACTTGCGCTGGCTCATGGAGATCAATACGCGGTTGGCGCGCAGGAAGTCAGCGCCCAGCACCATCACTTCGCCTGACAGATCCATGTCAAAAATTCGGACGGTCGCCTGTTTCACCTGATAATCGCCGATCGCAATGTCGGCTGGTACTTTTGACACTTTTTGCTGCTTGTCGCGCCAGCCTGTGACCTCACCGTCCTCCTGCGCGCCAGTCATCGTGGGCGTCAGGCCCAACCGCGCAGCGGTTTTGGCATCAATCGCCGTTTCAGCCCAATCGGTCGCAATGGTCGCGTGAACGCGAGTTCCGTTGACCGACACCCAGAAAAATGGGCGCAAATCGTTGTGCTGCGAATTTGTCGTGAACGGCACCACCGTCGCTTTTGGATCCCACGTCGCCAGGAAAGTGCGGATGCAACCACGTGGACTAGATTGTTTCATGTAGCCGTCCGCGAATGCGAGTTCCAGATCGTTACGCAGCAGCATCGTTCCGCCAACCTGACCATCGTACATATCCGTTTTCTTGTCGAGCACGATGAATTCGCCGCTACGCGCGACGGCGCCGACAGTCACTTTGTCGGTGAGCACACTCAGCACATCGACGCCGACGTAGTTGGTCGTTGTCGAGCGTACGGACAGTCCCATTTTTTCCAGCGGCGCCCGGTTCAACGTGGTAGCGGAATCGCTGGAATGAAGTTTGAAGCGGAATGGCTGCTTGTTGACGGTGCCGGTAATAACTGGCGCGCGATCGGGTCCGGCAAAAACAATGGGAGTGGTAACGGCATCACCAACTTCGCATTGGGCGTGAGCAGACGCAGCAGTGAACATGACGAGAGCAAGCAAGCTTGTAGTGACAGCGGCAACTTTCACAATGTATCCACAGACATAGTTAATTTGATTATCCCCTATGATGCCAGGACATTGTAAAAATGCAACGTATCACTGCATGGCGCGCGCCACCCTGCCAGTTAAAAACACGAACGACCAACGACCCGCGGCCGGCATTAGTAACGTGCGAACCGGTAACCCGTCACCTGTCACCTATCACCCGTTACCCGTCACTCGTCACCCGTCACCAGCCGTTAGCGGTCAGCGGTCAGCGGTCAACGACCAGCGGCCAGCCGTCAGCGGCCAGCAACAGGCAAAACGCGCCACGCAATGCTGCGCTCATCTACACTCACCCCACCTTGACCCTCAGCACATCAGCGCCAGCCGCGATGACTTCTATTTCGCTGCCATTGCCCACACGGTAGCGTTGCATACCCAGCGGAGTCAGAGGTGCATTAGTACGCTGCAGTTTGTCGTCCGGCCCCGGCACCACCGTAGTAGTTTGCCCGGTACTAAAATCGAGCATGTCCCGCGGTCGCCGGCTGGCGGGAAAAGAATACGCACCGGTGCGGCGAAATACTTGCTCACCGGCCGTATCCTCTTCGAACGAGTGGGTCCATGAGCCTTCCAGTCCCTCCTCGGTGCCGCCCATCAGTGGCTCAAATACGGTGGTGACATACCGTCATGCTTAAAGGCAAGTACAGGTGTGGCGCCATCTCCCTGTTGCAGCCCTGTTTGTAACACTTCCGACTCTGGTTCGGCTGTAATTTCGGAAACAGGCTGCGGCGCCTGATCGTCACGGAACGTGGAAATGATGCCACCCATGAACTCGTAACCAGTGACCGAAGGTCCCCATGCCTGGCCATTCCACCATTTGTGGTACAGGGCGTGGTCGGTGCCTGTGACGAATACGTCCAGCCGGTTCGGTCCCCACGCAACGACGTGCGGCGGCGATGTGCAAGCCCCGCCCAGGCTTTCGAAACCGGTGACCGACGGGCCCCAGGCGTGGCCGTCCCACCATTTGTGATACAGGGCGCTGTCGGTGCCGATGACAAATACGTCGAGCCGATTCGGGCCCCACGCCACCACTTCCGGCTCGCCGACGCAAATGCCGCCGAGACGCTCGAAACCACTGAGCGACGGTCCCCACGCTTTACCGTCCCACCACTTGTGATACAGCGCACCGTCGGTGCCTGTGACAAAGACGTCAAGCCGGTTCGGTCCCCACGCAACCACCCGCGGCGCCGATGTGCACAGGCCGCCCAGCTTTTCGTAGCCAGTGATGGATGGCCCCCACGCGCTGCCATTCCACCACTTGTGATACAGGGCGCGGTCGGTGCCGATGACGAATACGTCGAGGCGGTCTGGCCCCCACGCCACGACTTCGGGTTGGCCGACACAGACGCCGCCCATGTTTTCATAGCCCGTCAACGATGGACCCCAGGCGCTGCCATTCCACCACTTATGGAAAAGTGCGCGGTTGGTGCCGAGCACGAAAACGTCAAGACGGTTGGGGCCCCATGACACCACGCGTGGATCGCCGACACACAACCCACCCATGTTTTCGTAGCTCTTCAGCGATGGCCCCCAGGCACTGCCATTCCACCATTTGTGGTACAGGGCACTGTCGGTGCCGGTGACGAACAGGTCGAGCCGGTTCGGTCCCCACGACACGGCCTGAGGTGAGCTGGTGCAAACGCCCCCCATGTTTTCGTAGCCTGTAACGGACGGACCCCATGCACTGCCATTCCACCATTTATGGTACACAGCCCGGTCGGTCCCCAGCACGAAGGCGTCGAGACGATTCGGGCCCCATGCCACAACCGGCGAGGAACTGGGCCGGATGGCCGAGGCGGCTGCCGTGCCGATGAGGCTGCGTGCACTGTCAAGGCAAGCTTGCATGCGCGCTACCTGGCCGGCAGTGAACATGACCATCACGCGATCGTCGACGTAATCCATGTAGTTCATGAACATGTCGCCATTCGGGCCATTGCTGCAACTAAGGTGCGGGAAAGCGGGAGCGTTGTAATTGGGGCCACCCTGGTTGGGCGTATCGGCCACGTTGTCGGTGCCGGAGCAGCCGGTGCCATCGTCGCCCCATATATGATTCAGGTTTAGCCAGTGGCCAATTTCGTGCGTGGCGGTGCGTCCCAGGTTGAATGGCGCCGCCGCGCTCCCATTCGTTCCGAAAGCGGATTGTTCGATGACCACGCCATCGGTCGCGGCAGGACCACCGGGAAACTGGGCGTAGCCGAGCAGGCTGGCCAACGGGCACACCCAGATATTCAGGTAATTTGCCGACGGCCACGCTGCCATGCCGCCACTGGCTGCGGATTTGACGGCGTCGTTGTCAGTGAAACCGGTGACAGTCGTCTGGTGCCGCTCGATGCCGTTCGTGGCCCCGCCGGATGGACTGCTCGTGGCCAGGAAGAATTCGACACGCGCATCGCTTGTCAACGGCAAAAACGCCGCCGGTGTGCTGGAAAAATCGGGGTTGGTACGGCGGAAGTCGCGGTTCAGCACATCGATCTGGCTACTGATCTGTGCATCGGAAACGTTTTGTGCCGCCGTATTCCAGACCACGTGCACCACGACCGGGATGCGCGTGACACCGGCGCGGCGCGGCGCGGCCTGGCCCGCTGCGTAACTGCGCGCATGGTCTTCGATACGGTCGCGCGCCCGTGCGTACGACGGATCGGTGCTCAACAGGCGTCGGTGTACCGCCATGGTGCCGCAGTCGCGCACGCGTGGTCCACCGACGCCGCCGCCGGGACTCCCGTCGCGCTGACCACCACTACCACCGCCGCCACCGCCACCAATACTATTACCACCGCCACCGCCACCGGCACCAGCACCGGCACCAGCACCAGCACCAGCACCCATCGTACCGCCAGGCATGCTCTGCGCGTGCGCACTCATTCCGCCATCCATACCCACTGCTGGCATGGCGTGCTGCTGATTACGCACACGGACACCCGGCATGCCGCGGTCGTTCGGGTCGTCCGCCACCAGCCCTGCCTGGTAGGGCATCTGCAGCGATTCTTGATCGGCCTCGCCGTTGCTCTCGATTCCATCCATGCCAGCACCTGCCTGCGTTTTTTTGCTTTTCATATCAGCCTCCGTGTCCATTCGCAACAAGGTTGTGCGCGACATCCGCAACTGATATGACAGCGTCCCTGACCCGGAGTTCGGACCGGCGACACATTCCTTGATATGCCCGTGTGATATCTTGAGCGCCCTTTCTTTCTGTCCATTTCCCATGCGCCAGTTCCACATTTCGCCCGTCAGCGACACCACTCTCACCGCCCGTCTTGATGCCGCGATCGCCAACAAGACCAAACCGCCCGGCAGTCTCGGCATGCTCGAAACGCTGGCGCGCACCATCGGCCTGGTTCAGCAAACGGTCGATGTGACGATTCGCCAGCCAGCCATTCTGGTGTGCGCGGGCGACCATGGCGTGGTCGCCGAAGGCATCAGCGCCTTTCCGCAGAGCGTGACGTGGCAGATGATGGAAAATTTCCTGGCCGACGGCGCAGCGATCAACGTGTTTGCGCGCCAGAACGGCTGCCTGCTGACGATTGTCGATGCCGGCGTCAACCACGATTTCGGCGCGCGTACCGGACTGGTCGACAAAAAAGTCGCATACGGTACCGCCAATTTCGCCACCGGGCCGGCGATGACGCCAGAACAGTGCGCAACCGCCATTGAACACGGCGCAGCGCTGGTCGATGCGCTCGGCGGAAATGTGGTCGGCTTCGGCGAAATGGGCATCGGCAACACCACCGCCGCCGCCGCACTGATGCACAAAATGACCGGCGTGCCGGTGGCCGAATGTGTCGGCGCCGGCACCGGTCTGTCCAGCGACGGCGTCCTGCACAAGGCGCGCGTCATCGAGGCCGCCGTAAAACTGCACGCAAATGTCACCGATCCAGTGGCCGTGCTGGCCACGTTTGGCGGCTTCGAGATCGCCATGATCGCCGGGGCCATGTTGCAGGCGGCCGAGCGGCGCATGGTGTTGCTGATCGACGGTTTCATCGTCACCAGCGCACTGCTGGTGGCGGCACGCCTCCACCCTGCCATCCTCGACTACTGCGTGTTTTCGCACTGCTCGGACGAGCATGGCCACCGCCGCATGCTGGCGCACCTGAACGCGCGGCCGCTGCTGCAACTCGACCTGCGCCTCGGCGAAGGCACGGGTTGTGCGCTGGCGCTGCCGCTGCTGCATGCAGCCGTCAATTTCCTGCGCGAGATGGCCACGTTCGCGTCGGCCCAGGTCAGCGAAAAGTCGGCCTGATCATGGCCTGGCTGATGCACCAGGTCCGGCTGTTTTTTATCGCGCTGCAGTTTTTTACGCGCGTGCCGATACCGGCTTGGGTCGGCTTCCAAGCGGCCTGGCTGCAGCATGCTTCACGCTATTTTCCGCTGGTCGGACTCTTGGTAGCGGTCGCTGCCGCCCTGGTCTATGGCGCGGCCGCCTGGCTGTGGCCGGCGCCGGTGGCAGTACTGCTGTCGACCGCCGCGTCTATCTATATGACGGGGGCGTTTCACGAGGATGGCCTGGCCGATACGTGCGACGGTTTCGGCGGCGGCCACACGCGTGAGCGGATCATGGAGATCATGAAGGATTCGCGCATCGGCACCTACGGCGCGGTGGCGCTGGTCGTCACGCTGGGCCTGAAATGCACCACCTTGTCACTGTTGGCGCCCGGCCAGGCGATTGGCGCGCTGCTGCTGGCGCATCCGCTGTCGCGCCTCGCCGCGGTCAGCCTGATTCGCAGCGCCAGCTATGCGCGCGACGCCGGCAAGGCCAAGCCGATGGCCCAGGAAATGCGCGCCAGCGAGTTCGCCATTGCTGCAGTGTGTACGCTGGCGCCAGCGCTGGTACTCGGCGCATTCTCGATCATCGGCTGGCCTGCGCTCGGCGCCGCAGTCGCCGCCAGCGCCGTGGCAGCATGGTGGCTGCGCGCGCTGTTCGTGCGTCACATCGGCGGCTATACCGGCGACTGCCTCGGCGCCGTCCAGCAAGTCAGCGAAGTGGCGATTTATCTCTGCGTGCTGGCCGCTGCCGGCCACGCGGCGCTCGCCTAAAATGCGCCTGCACCTGGTGCGCCACCTGGCGCCGCTAGTCGATGCGGGAATCTGCTACGGCCGCACCGACCTGACCACCGATGCGGCAGCGCAGTTGAAGGCGCTGCCGTCGCTACGGGCTGCGTTGCCGATGGATGCTCCCATGTATAGCAGCCCTTTGCAACGCTGTCGGGTACTGGCCGGGGCACTGGGCGGTGCCGCGGTCATGGTCGATGCGCGTCTGGCGGAACTCGATTTCGGCGACTGGGAAATGCAGCTCTGGGATGCGATTCCGCGCGCCGAAATCGACGCGTGGGCCGATGATGTCGCCAGTTATGCGCCCGGTGGCGGCGAAAGCGTGATGGCGATGGCCGCGCGGATCGCTGGTTTTTATACCGACATCGTGCAGGCCAATGTGGCCGAAGCGATCGTCATCTGCCACGCTGGCGCCATCCGCTTGTTGTCCGCGTGCGCCGCCGGCATGGACGTGGAACAGATGGCCCACGCGGCCGCCGCGCATCCCCACCGCATTGACTACGGCGAAATCGTCATTGTCATCTGTGTATAATTGACACGTTTTGGTGCCCGCGCACGTGTCCACGTGCGCAGTTAAACGGGAAACACGAAGCCTCGAACGAGGTCCACGTGTGCTGCCCCCGCAACGGTCAACAAGTGTCGCCTGGTATGCATCAACCACCACGCGACGGACTGTCTCTGCAAACCACTGTGCGCAACCGCGCATGGGAAGGTGAGACGGTTGCACTTGCCAGCCCGGATACCGGCCAAAGCAGGTGGAAGCGTGCGTCATCATTGCGCGTTTTC
>JALYUM010000067.1 GCA_030853745.1 Pseudomonadota bacterium
GCTCCGTGCGCGCGCACGGGCGGCCATTCTACAATTGCTTGCAGCAATGGCTGCCTTGAACGAGCGTCGCAATGGACGCAGTGACCGTTCAAGCGACTTCCGGATTCTGGCACACTGGTTTGCCGACACGCGCAGCGATCATGATGCGCACCGCTTGTGGCGTGCGGCGTTCGCGCTCAATCCGGCGCGTCATCTCAGCCTGCACAGCAACGATGCCATTTCACACGATCTGCCAGCATCGACGCCGTGGCGTGACGCGCCGCCGGTGCAAGTCCACCCGCGCCTGCGCGAACATGGCGAATTGTCGCCCCGCGCCCCGCCACCGCGCGTGCGATCCCGTGACGCCGGGCGCGCATTACTGGCGATGCAGATTGCCGATGAGCGCGAGCAGATCGATACTGCCCGGACCATGCTTGCAAATGGTCGGGTGACACGCCTTTCCGCACTCGGCATGCTCGATCCACATGCTTTTCAGCTCCTTTTAAATCTGCTGGGTGACGCCTTGATGGCGCAATTGCGCCCCGACTTGCCAGTGCTGTGCTACAGCGCCGATGGCTTGTTGCAGATCCGGCTCGAGCCTGTTGGCGATGGCTCCCTGGCGCACATTCACACTGCCACCGGAATATTTTCCGGACCGGATCACCTGCTTACCGTGACCCCTGCAGGAGATGAATGAAAATATCCCGAAAGCACCCGCCGCCCGCCGCCGGAGACGCTGGCCGCCTCCAGGATGTCCTGAGCCGTCAGCATGGCGAAGAACGTCGCGGCGCTTTGCGCGCGCTGCTGATGTCTCCACTCATGACGGCAACTCACCCGGCGTTCGGCGCCGTCCGCCGCCATGCTCACGAGTTGCGTGACTGGTTTGCGCAAACTGCCGGCTGGATCCTGCAGGTCGATCGGGAATGCGCGCGGCTGTACAAGCGCCCCGCCGACCTGCGCGATCCCAGCCGTGGTGCTCCCGAATTTGGCCGTGGTCGCTATGTGCTGTTTTGCCTCGCGTGTGCCACACTCGAACGCGCAGAACCGCAGACAACATTGCGTACCCTTGGTGCTAAGCGACCGGGCTGGTCGCCGAGCATCGTGCCGAGGGCCTGGCACTGGTCGACGAGGACGGCGAACTCACCGACGTCGACATGCCGTCCATCGGTACCCTGTCGCACATTACACTTCTCGTGGCGACGTACCTGAGCGGTGTCGAGCGCGATGCCCCTGGTGGTTCGACTGGCGAAAAGACAGTCGCTGCATTTCTGGTAGAAGCGCGCATTGAATACGGCAGCAACTGGAACAAAGGCGCCCGTGAGCCAGGCGCAGAAACCGAATTGGCGCATCTGGCATTGGCGCGGCTGGCCGCGCTGCGGCTTGTGATACATGCCGATGGCGCGGTGCGCGCGCTGCCTGCGCTGATGCGCTTTTCAGTCGGCGACACCCAGCTCATCGCGCGCCGCTCCAGGTCGAGCGCGGTGACCGGAGGTGAACAGTCGGCTCTTTTTCCATGAGCGACGCGCTCTTCGCGGACAGTCTGGATGATTTGGCGCCAGTGGAACAACCCGCATTGCCGGAGCCAGCGCTGCTACGCTGGCAACCGCTGCGCATCGGCCTGGTAGAGCTGTTTCATTACGATAGCGAAGAGTTCTGGTTTCGCGACGGTCACCTGCTTTTGCGCGGGAATAACGGCACGGGAAAATCGAAGGTCCTGGCGTTGACGTTGCCGTTCCTGCTCGACGCGCGGCTGCAATCGTACCGCGTCGAGCCGGATGGCGATCCAGGCAAAAAAATGGCATGGAATCTGTTAGTGGGCAAGCATGAACGGCGCACGGGATATGCCTGGATTGAATTTGGCCGTATCGACGAGGGTGGCCAGCTGCGCTACCTGACACTTGGATGCGGTATGTCTGCGGTGGCAACGCGCAGCAAAGTAGAGAGCTGGTTTTTCACCATGGATCAGCAACGCATGGGCGCAGACCTCTGGCTGATCAATCCGCAGCACGCGGTATTGAGCCGTGAGCGGCTGGAACTGGCATTGGGCCGGCACGGTCATGTGCATGAAAACGCCGATACCTACCGGCGCGCGGTGGACGAGCGCCTGTTCCAGTTGGGAGACGCCAGGTACCGCGCATTGATGGATACCTTGATTCAGCTGCGCCAGCCACAGTTGTCGCGGCGGCCCGATGAAAGCAACCTGTCAAGCGCATTGAGCGAGGCGCTGCCGCCTTTGCCGGAGGATTTGCTGAGTGACGTCGCCGATGCCATGAATCAGCTCGAGCAATATCGCAGCCGACTCGACGACCTGGCTGCGCTGGCGAAAGCGCTCGGTCAGTTCAATCGGCACTATCAGGCATATGCCCAGGTGAATGCGCGCCGCCATGCACACGCGCTGCGCGCGGCCCAGACCCAGTTCGACAATGCCAGCCACGCCGTGAAGGTGACCAGGAGTGGCCACGACGCCGCAGCCAGTGCAGAAATAACGCTGCGTCAACAGCTCGAGGCGCTTGACGAACACGCTCGGCGCGACCGTGCCGCACTCGAAGAAATTCTGCAGGATCCCTTGCAGCGCGATGCCACACGTCTTGAAGAACTGGAGCGTAACCTCGCACAGCGCAGCAGCGCTCTGGATGCCGCCAGAATTGCATTGCAAACTGTCACGCAGCGCCATCTTGCGGAATTGGCAATACGCGAGCAGACAGCACGTGACGCGATGGCGGCCTGCGCGGCGCTGGAACAGGCGCTCGACGATGCGCGCCAGATTGCGCACGCCGGCGGCGTCACCGGCTTTGGTGAAGACCAGCTATTTGACAGTGTGTTTGCCAAGCCGGCATTGCTGGCAAAACTGACGGCGCCCGAGTATGCAGCCCTGCCAGTGCAGCTGCGCGAACGCAGCGCGCAACGGCGCGCCAATCTGGCCGCGGTCACGGTGCTGCTGCGCGGTGCGGACGATGCGCAGCGCACCTGTATCGATGCGGCCCGCAAACAGGCTGAGCGTGCCGACGACCTGGCGGAATCGCGCGCCTGCGCAGCCGCTGCCGAACAGGCGCTCGAGGCACAGGGTGGCGCGCTGTTCGATGCGTGGCAAGACCACGCTGCGAGCGCGCGCGAATTGCACGTGCCGGATATGGACACCGTATTGGCTGCATTGGCGCGCTGGATCCGCACGCTGGAGGGTGAAGATCCAGCGCGTCTCGCCCTTGCCGGGACTGCGCGCGAGCACAGCGCCGCAGTGGCCCAACAGGAAGCGATCCAGCACACGCAACAGCAAGTACTGTCTTTGCAGCGTAGCGCGCTGGAGCAGGAACGTTCGCAACTCGCATCGGGAGTCGACCAGGTTCCACCTTCACCATATCAGCGCGCATCGGACACGCGGCCAGCCGGACGGCCAGGCGCGCCGTTGTGGCGCCTGATCGATTTTCGTCCAGGCCCGGATCTCGCAGCACACACGCACGGTGGCATCGAGGCGGCGCTTGAAGCGTCCGGTTTGCTCGATGCTTGGATCGACCCCGGCGGCGACATTGCGTGGTCATCGGCGGATGGCCGGTTCGACACCTTGCTGACCGAGCGTCCGCCGCAGGTTGATTCGCTGGCCGGCTGGCTCGCGCCCGATGTCAATGCATGCGCAGACGCCGGCATCGAACCTGCCCATGTCGAGCGTCTGTTGAAAGCAGTGGCCGGCGCTGACCAGGACCCAGGCAATGTCGAGGCATGGGTGGCGCCCGATGGAAGGTTCCGGCTTGGTGCACTCCAGGGACACTGGATGAAGCAAGCGGCCGTTTATATCGGCGCGGCCAGCCGCGCGCGGGCGCGGAACCAGCGTATCGTCGCCATCGACGCACTTCTGTTGACGATTGGCGAACACCAGGACGCGGTGCGGGATGCGCTGACAACCCTGGCCTTGCGCCGCACCAGGGCAGCGCAGGAGTGGGGCGATGCGCCCGCCGACACGTTACTGCGCGGCGCACACCTCGCTGCAGGCGAACAGGAACGCCGCCGTCGTCAGGCGCTGGCATTGGTGGAACAGGCCGACCAGCAAGCTGCCGCGGCCGACGCCTGCTGGCAAGCCGCGCGTGGCCATTTACAGGTGGACGCGGAAGACCTCGCGCTGCCTTGGGATTACGCTGGCCTGGCCCGGGTCGCAACCTTGCTCGACCAGTTCGACCAGGTGGCGCACGGGCTCCTGCTGCAGGCAAACCACGTGCGTCACGTGCTGCCCGACCTTGCGCGCCAGCAGACACGCACCGACGATGTGCAGCGCGATGTCAGCGCGCACGACGCTGTGCTGACAGTTTGCAGCATCGATCATGCCGATGCCGACGCGCGTTTTCAAACGCTGCGCGAACGGTCCGGTACCCGGATTGAGGAATTGAAGCAGGGCGTGGCGCACGCACGCAAGGCGGTGAGCGATTGTGACCAGGCGCTTGAAGGCCTGCGCGCACGCCCTGCCGATGCCGGTGAATCACGTGCAACGCTGGCACAGCGCGTCACGGACACCACCGTGACGCTGGAAGAACGGGTCGCGACGCGCCAGCAGGCGATGCACGCTCTGGAGCGGTTTTGCGCCTGCGGATTGCTGGCTGTTGCGTTGCCGGAGCAGGGCGCCGGCATCCACCCATGGACGATCGATGCGGCGCTTGGCGTGGCGCGCCGGACTGACCAGAGCCTGCAGAACGTGGGCTTCGATGATGCCGGGTGGGCCAGGATACAAGCTTCGGTCTCGCACGATTTCACCGACTTGCTGCGCTCCCTGAGCGCCCTGGGCCATCAGGCGCAGGCCGAGCATAGTGACGCCGGCATGATTGTCACCATCGCTGAGCGCTTACGCGCGGACAATGACATTTCCACCAGCGGCACGCTCCTTGAAACGCTGTCGCGCGCGCTCGATTATCGCCGCTGGCACCGCTTTCGCGTGCAGCGCTGGCAAGACGGGCAGTGGCGCGCGCTTGCTGGTCCGGCCTCGAGCGGCGAGCGCGCATTGGGGCTGACGGTGCCGCTGTTTGCTGCGGTGTCGAGCTTCTATACAACTGCTGGCTCGCGCCATGCGCCACGGCTGGTATTGCTCGACGAAGCGTTTGTCGGAATCGACGTTCCTGCCAGGGCGCATTGCATGGCGCTGGTGCGTGAGTTCGATCTCGATTTCATCATAACCAGTGAACATGAATGGGGCTGCTACGCTGCATTGCCGGGCGTATCGATCTGCCAGTTGCAGCGTCGCGAGGGAATCGATGCCGTGCATGTATCGCGTTGGCGCTGGGACGGTCGCGCCAAACGACGTGAGGCTGAAGTGGCGCGCCGGCTCCCGCCGACGCCGGATGCGCATGACGCCACGTGAACGCTTGCTACACTTGCTGGGAGGCGTGGCGCTGCAGCGCTTGCGCGGGCGCCTGCGTCATCGCTACGAAACGAAAAAAGGCGATGGCCCCTTCACGCTGAACAAAATCAGCGACCAGGAACGCCAGGCCATTGAAGGACTGCTTGGACGCCGCGTCGGTGCCGGCGCGACTATCCGCTTCGATCCTGCCCTGATCGACACGGTGCTATGCAATGCCGGACTTGCAGACTCCCTACGCCACGCACTGGCGCTGCTTGATGGTCCGCTAATCGACCGCCAGAGCGAACGCGTGCACGCGATGCGCCAGTGGGAGCAGGTACGCGCCGCGGCGCAAGCCCCGCAATTGTCCGCCTTGCTTGCCTTGACCACCGGGATGGGTTTGCTCAAACGCCTGTGCGCGAGCGAGCCGGACACTGCTTTGCGCATGTGTGAGCGCGCCGACCTCGTGCTGTCCACATTGCCGGAGCGTGTCACAACGCGTTCGCATCTTGCCGCTGTCGTGCTGGGCGATGCACATGCGCTCGACAGCGGCAAGCCTTTGGCCACGCTGGTGCTGGCGGCGCTGCGTCATGAGCGATGGGTGGCGCAAAATGGCCCGGGACGCGAAACAGACCGTGAGCTCTGGGCGCTGTGCGGAGTGCTCGTCAATGAGCTGGCCCGGCCGGCATTGCTCTTCAATGTGCCGTGCGCCGACCAGCTTGGCGCGATCCTTGGCGAGCCAACGTACATGAGCTTGCGAGCACTGGTGCGGTTTCCGCCGCGGTGGGCAGTTGGTGGGGTGACAGTTTTCGTCTGCGAGCCGAATATCGTGGCCCTTGCCGCCGACAGGCTCGATTCCGGATGTGCCCCATTGGTCTGCACCGACGGAATGCCGGCAGCAGCGCAGTGTGTACTTCTCGCGCAGTTGCAGGAAGCGGGTGCCGTATTGCGCTATCACGGCGATTTCGACTGGGCCGGCATTGCTATCGCAAATAACGTGATTCGCCAGTTTGACGCAGCACCCTGGCGCATGCATGTCGCCGATTACCTGGCTGCGCTGCATGCTGCTGTTCCAGGCCGACGCCGGCTGGAAGCTTGTGCGACGACGGCTGTCTGGGACCCGGCGCTGGCCCCTGCGATGTGCATCGAACAACAGGCCGTTGATGAAGAATCTGTGATTGAAATATTGTTGTGCGATCTCAAAAAAAGTGTAGCCAAAGCTGACCCGCCTTTGCTATAGTTCGCCTCCCAGCAAATTGCTGCAACAAATCAACAAGTTGCAGCACATTGTCAGGGGACTGGTTCTGATACAGGGCAAAAAAGAAGTTGACGAAAAGCGAAAAATGCTTCATACTCTTTCTTCTTCGCGGCTGACAAACAAAACGCTTTGTCAACAAGCTGCAAGCAGTACCGAATAAAGTTCTTTAAAAATTAACAGTCGATAAGTGTGGGCGTTTGATGAAGGTGCCAAGAACTTCGGTTCTTGATTACTTAAATTATCAAATGTTCACAAAAAAGAAATAGGTTACTTCGCAA
>JALYUM010000077.1 GCA_030853745.1 Pseudomonadota bacterium
ATGACAACCACGTTCTTGACGTTGGCCTTCAGCTTGGCGTCGAGCGAACCAGCCGGCGCACGTTTGGGGGCGGCGTCAGCGCGCAGCGGCAAACTGGCGGCGACGCTGGCCGCAGCCGCCGCCTGGAAAATACGGCGCCGCGTGGGGCTGGCTGGTTGATCTGCGGTGTCGTTGTCGATGTCGGCCATGTTCGCTCTCCTGAAAAATACCATTATCCGGTTTTCACGGCTGCCTGACAGTATTTACAGCGCCAAAACCTGGTGCAAAGACTGAACCGCCGCGGCGCCCTCCCCGACTGCGGCAGCCACCCGCTTGACCGACCCACTGCGCACGTCGCCTACAGCAAAGATGCCGGGGCGGCTGGTCTCCAGTGAATGCGGCGGGCGCTCCGAGCACCAGGCGTCACGCGGCACATCGGCCCCGGTCAGCACGAACTGCCTGTCGTCGAGCGCCACGCAGTCATTCAGCCAGTCGGTATTCGGCTCGGCCCCCAGGAACAGGAACAGATGGCGTACATCCAGCCGCACCGGCGCTTCATCGTTGGTGCACAGGTCGATTTGCGCCAGGTGGCCATCGCCGTACAACGCGCAGACCTCGGTATGGGACGCCAGCGTGATGTTCGGCGCCGCCTCGATGCGCTGGATCAGGTAGTGCGACATGGTGGCGGCCAGGCCGGGACCACGCACGCAGATATGCACATGGCGCGCGAACTGCGACAGGAACACGGCGGCCTGGCCGGCCGAATTGCCGCCGCCGACGACAACGATTTCTTCGTTCTTGCAAAAGTTCGCTTCCATGAACGCAGCGCTGTAATAAATGCCGCGGCCTTCGTAGCGCGCCAGTTCCGGCAAGGGCGGCTTGCGATAGCGCGCGCCGGTGGCGATGACGATGGTTGCTGCGTAAATGGTTTCCGCGTTGTCGAGCGTGATGGCATACCCGCGCGCGCGGTCGCCATTGCATACCACCCTGACGGCATGCACGGGAACGGCCACTTCGGCGCCGAATTTGCGGGCTTGCTGCAGGCCGCGACCGGCCAGCGCCTGGCCCGAAATGCCGGTCGGGAAGCCAAAATAATTTTCGATTTTTGAACTTGTGCCGGCCTGTCCGCCTGGCGCGGCGCGCTCCAGCACCGCCACCGCCAGGCCTTCGGATGCTGCGTACACTGCGGCGGCCAGGCCACCGGGACCGGCACCGACCACGACGACATCGAATGTGCGGCCGTCCATCCGGTCTGGACTGATGCCGGTGACATCGGCCAGCACGCGGATGCTGGGCCGCTTGACGACCAGCCCATCGGGCAGGATGACAGCCGGGGTGTCGTCCGCCGCGATTCCAAAGCGCGCCATCAACGCCGCGCTTTCCGGATGCAGGTGGATGTCGAAATACGCGGAAGGCTGGCCATTGCGGGCCAGGAAGGAGCGCAAGTCGAGTGTTTCGACATCGTCCTGCGAGCCAATCAGCATCAGGCCACCGCCCTCGTCTGCGATGAACGCCATGCGCCGCAAAATGTAGGCGCGCATGATGGTTTCGCTCAAATCCGCCTCGGAGATGACGAGCGTGCGCAGCGAGGCTTCATCGATGACGATGACTTCGCAGTCGATCGTTGCACGGCCGCTGGCAACGGCCGCACGGCCCGCGAGCGTGCCTGCTTCGCCGGTAAAGCTGCCAGGGCCGTGGGCGCCGATGACGTGCGTTTCGATGGCGCTGCCGCGCGAGATTTCAATTTTCCCTGACAGGAGCACATACATCGCGATATGCCGCTCGCCTTGCGTAAACAGCACCGTGCCGGCGGCGATATGGCGGTGCTCGCCGTAGCGCTCGAGGATGGCAAACTGCTCCGTGGAGAGCGAGGGAAAAATCTGGTGCTGGCGCGATTCCATCGCTGGTTCTCCGCAGTCGATCAGTAAATTTCAGTGTAGCGCAATCGCACGGCGACCAACACTCTCGTTGAGAGTAAGGCGATCTGGTAAAGTCGCTGCATGATGCATCGTGAATCAACCACTCCGGCAACGGGCGACCTCGACCCGCGCGACTGGGCCCCCTTTCGCGAACAGGCCCAACAGATGCTCGGCGATATGCTCGACTACATCGAGCAGATTCGCGCGCGTCCGGTGTGGCAGCCCATTCCTGACACTACCCGTCAAAAATTCCATGCGCCGCTGCCGCACGCGCCGCGCGCGCTGGCCAGCGTGCACGCGAGCGTCATGGAGGACATCCTCCCGCACGTGGTTGGCAATACGCACCCGCGCTTCATGGGCTGGGTCCACGGTGGCGGCACGCCGGTCGGCATGCTGGCCGATATGCTGGCCGGTGGCCTGAACGCCAACGTCGGCGGGCGCGATCAAATGCCGCTCGAAGTCGAAGCGCAGGTGGTGCGCTGGATGCGCGAACTGTTTACTTTTCCCGACAGCGCGAGCGGCGTGTTCGTCACCGGCACCTCGATGGCCAACTACATGGGTTTATTGGTTGCGCTGACCCATGTGCTGGGCGCCGGCTACCGGCGCACCGGCCTCGGCGAAAAAGGCGCATCGCTGATCGCTTACTGCTCGGCGGCGACGCACAATTCGGTCGCGCGCGCGATGTCGATGGCTGGCCTGGGCAGCAATGCGCTGCACCGGATCCCGGTCGACGCGGCGCAGCAGATGGATGTCAAAGCGCTGCAGCGGCAAATTGGCATGGACCGCGCGGCCGGCCGCCATCCGTTTCTCGTCGTCGGCAGCGCCGGCACCGTCGACGTGGGCGCCATCGACGACCTGCACGCCATTGCCGACATCGCCGCGCGTGAACAATTGTGGTTCCACGTCGATGGCGCGTACGCGGCGCTGGGCATGCTGGCCCCGGACATCGCGCCACTGCTGGCCGGAATCGAAAGGGCCGATTCGCTCGCGTTCGATTTTCACAAGTGGGGGCAAGTGCAGTACGACGCCGGCTTTTTACTGGTGCGTGACGGCGCCCGCCACCGTGCTGCCTTTGCCGCCTCCGCCGATTATCTGCAGCGCGACGCGCGTGGCCTGGCGGCCGGCGATATCTGGCCGTGCGACCTCGGGCCGGATTTGTCGCGCGGCTTCCGTGCGCTGAAAACCTGGATGACTTTTACGGTGCTCGGCACCGACCATATCGGCGCATCGATCAGCGGGTGCTGCCGGCTGGCGCGCTATTTGCGCGACCGGGTCGAGGCGTCGCCTTCTCTTGAATTACTCGCGCCGGTGGCGCTGAACATCGTCTGCTTTCGCTATGTGTGCGAGGACGCCGACCGCATCAACCGCGAGATCGTCGCCGACCTGCACGAAGCCGGCATCGCGGCGCCCTCCACGACCGTGATGAATGGTCACCTTGCCATCCGCGCCGCCATCGTCAACCACCGCACTGTGGATGCCGATATCGATATCCTGCTCGACGCCGTGCTGAACGCCGGCCGTACCTACGCCAAAGACGCCACATGAATTCTTCCTCCCCACTGATTGGCGTCGCTCCGCTGATGCGCCAGGCTTTCATGGACGTCGACCTGCGCCCGCTCGGCGCCGAACTGCTGGCGCGCGCGCAGGCAAACCCCGACGACGCCAACGCCATCTTCGATTTCTCGACGGTGCTGCAGCTGACCGGCGAACGCGACGCAGCGCTGGCGGTGCAGATGGAAGCGATCCGCGTCAATGCGCTGTATGCGATTCCTTCTGTTCTTCCTACCCGCCTGCGCCTGCTGGTGATCATGGGACCGGGCGACCTGATGTCGAACACGCCCATCGAATTTTTGCTGGAAGACTCCGACGTCGCGCTCGACATGCTGTACCTGACGCTCGAAACACCGTGGCCGGAGACGGTGCCGGACCACGACGTGCTGCTGGTCGCCATCGCCGAATCGGAAGCGAACCGCGAGCTGCTGCCGCTGGTGGCGCAGCTGGTGGCCAACTGGCCGCGGCCGGTCATCAACCGCCCGGAGCACATTGCAGTGCTGTCGCGCGATGGCGTGTGCGCGGCCTTGGCGGGCGTCGATGGCATGCTGCTGCCACGCACGATCCGCACCGACCGCGGTTCGCTGGGCGCGCTGGCTGCAGGCGATATTTCGGTGGCGGAGCTGCTGCCGGGCGACGATTTTCCGCTGATCGTGCGGCCTTTGGGGTCGCATGCGGGGACGGACCTGGACAAGGTGGCCAACGCCGCAGAACTACTCGCTTACCTGGACCGGGTCGTCAGCGGTGGCGAATTCTATCTGTCGCGCTTCATCGATTACAGCGGCGCCGATGGCCTGTTTCGCAAATATCGCGTGGTGCTGATTGCGGGTGTGGCATACATCTGCCACTTCGCCATTTCAAAGCACTGGATGATTCACTACCTGAATGCGGGGATGACGGAAAGCCTCGAAAAGCGCCAGCAGGAAGAAGAATGCATGCTGCACTTCGAGGATGAATTCGCCACGCGCCATCGGGATGCGCTGGCTGAAATCAACCGTCGCATCGGCCTCGAATACGTCGGCATCGACTGCGCTGAAACCGCCGACGGAAAACTGCTGATTTTCGAAATCGACAACGCGATGATCGTTCACGGCATGGACCCGGTCGACATGTTCGCATATAAAAAACCGATCATGCAGAAAGTGTTCACGGGGTTTCGGGCGCTGCTGGAAAGCGTGCGCGGGGATACGCGGGCGGCGTAGAACCGCCCGCTGTAGCACGTACGCTCAACACCGTCATACCCGCGCAGGCGGGTACCCATATCACCTTTGCGCAGCATTCGCGTAAGCTTTTGAAGTGGTACGGGTCCCCGCCTTTGCGGGGAAGACGCCGGGGATGACGACTACGCCGCCAGCAGTTCCTGCATGAACGCGCGCTTGTCTGCCGAGCGTGGACTGGCCCAGAAATTGTCGCGCTCGAGGTGAACCGCATCATCGCTGACGATGCGCACACGCGCCGGCTTGCCTAATAAAACCGAGTGGACATACGTGGCAAACGTCTCGGCGAAATCGTCGAAGGCATTGGTCGATGCGTACAGCGACGGGAACGAGGTCTGCTGCAATGCGCGATACGCCGACAGCATGGCCGCATCGTCCAGGCCCCTGGTATCGTAATAAAAAATCCCGGTGCGTTCCGCAAAATCTTCCCCAACCTTCGGCACGATGCGTTTGTCCGCGTTGATCTGCCAGCCCAGGCGCAGGAAATCGTAGTCTGCGGTCTGCTTCATCGCTTCAGGCGGCAGCCACCAGATCGGCAGGAACTGCTTGCCGGCCGTGAGCACGTGACCAAATTCATGCAGCAGCAAGAACTGCATCGCATTCGCGCGCGTGTTGTCCTGGCCATCGGCGATTTCCACTTCAAGGCGCAGCCGGGAGCTGGCTGAAAACGGCGTGTTCTCTTTCCACGTGGCCCAGGCATTGGCGTCGCGGTCCATGAACGCGTCAAGGTCGAGCATGACGACCGACCCGAGCATCTGGCCGTCATGGTTGACGATGACATCGGTGATCGCCGACGACCCAAGCCCAGTGCTGAAAAATACACCCAGCAGCGCGCCATCGAGCATGTCCAGGATGGTTGCCGGAATCTGGCGCATGGCCGTGCGCATATCGTGCAAGAAGTCGGCCGGCGCCTCGGCCGCGACCGGAATCGCGTCCACATTCAGCGCTGTATTGACCATGCCGACGTAGCGCACCAGTTCATCCGGCGCGGGACCGTGACGGTCGAGGACATCGTGCTGCGCCATCACGGCCCAGAAATCGGAGGAGTCGGTAACGATCAAAACAAGCCTCGAAAAACATGACACCGGCAACCGAACGGATACCAGCTTATGTTTCATTAACGGCGCACCTGGCTAAAACTTTATGCGCCGCAGCCATCGCGATCAACCGTCAGCGCGCCTTGCTGGCGCTTTTGCGCACGGTCGTCACGAACGTCGGCAGCTCCCATGCACCGCCGGGTGCGACCAGCCTGCACATGCCTGTCGTGGATTCGGAGGTGCGGACAAATTGCACGCCATCCCAGGTATGCACGGTCGAACTCCAGCAGTCGCCGAGTCCACGGCCTTTACTGGCCGATGAAATCTGGCCATTGGCATATGCAGTTGCGTCACCACTGGCGCTCACCGGTGCATACGGTGCAGTGGCGTTGATCACCCAAAACATGCTGGTCTGGTTGTAGGCAAACGACTCACAGACCACCGAGGCGACCAGTTTGGTGCCTGACAAACGTGCCACCGCGAATTCGACTTTTTCTTCATGGAGCCCGCCACAGTCATCGGCGCTCGCCACCTTGCGCAGTTCTTTCAACAAGGCTGCGCGCTGCACCGGTTGCAACAGGGTTTCTTTGCCTTCTTTTGGCACGGGCGCGGCAATGACGACCGGCGCTGCAACCGGCTTCAACACGCCATCTTCAGGCTTGCTACCTTTGCGCACGATGGCGCCGACTGTGCCGATCCGGCCCTGGTACTCGTCCATTTTCAGTAGCACCGCGCTGACGCCGGCAGTCGACAATTTCCATTCCTTTTTACCGTTTGAAAATCTCACTTCGGACGACTGCAACAGCGCTGGCATCAGCGCTGCAAGCGTTGCGTCGGACAGCGGACTGGCTTGTGCGCCAGGGACGAGGCGGATTGTCCCGACAGCGCGCCCGCCGGCGTTGACGGCAAGTTCGGTCACGCCTTTGGCCAGTGCGCTGTCGTCATCGCCATAGGAGCCAAGCTGGATTTGTGCGGTCACTTCCTGGCGCGGGCCAGCGACGCGCGTCAGCAGCAAGGACACGGCCGGCTCGGCGGCATCGACCTGGTAACCTGCGGCGCGGCAGGTGCCGGTGTTATCGCACGCCAGTTCCCAGTCCTTGTGCGAGAAACTGACGCCCGACTTGTCTGCAGCAAGGCTGAAACCCGATGCGGCACATGCACCGCTTAACAACATGATGGCTATGCCAGCTTTCATTTGTACTTCCTTCAATCACTCACCAGACCTGTGCAAAAGCGCTGACAGCCTCGCGCAGGTCTGCGGGAAACGAGACCAGTTCATCGAAGCCCAAATGCGGGAGATACTCTTCAATCAGCCGAATGACAAGACGCGCCTGGTTTTTGTCCCGGTGTTTTTTGATGGGGTCCCTGTCTGTCTGCACCGACATCCACATCTTGAATAGCACAAATGCCCGGGGGTCGATGGTCGTCATTTTCGCCATTTTTCCGTCATCACCGACGATAACTGATGCGAATTTTGGCGCACCGAGCATCCAGTCGACATTGCGCGCACGCACGGCCCAGAAATCGTCGGCGTGTTCGCTGAGACGGGCAGGTTCTGTTTCGCTTCCCGGCCCGGCGCGTCGCAGCAAGTCGACCTGGTAGCCATTCCGGTTGACTGCGGTGTACAGGTCAGGCGTCGCTTTCAACTCGAAAGACTTGTCGACGCGCTTCAACAGGCCCAGCAGTCCGGATGGTTGAAGCTTTTCCCTTGTGGCCAATGTCAGGCGCTTGCGGTTGTCCCACAGAATGTCGAGGTCTTCGGTGGCGAGATGCTCTCTTTCGATACGGACACCGGCAGCAGCCTCATAGGCGTAAAGCGAATTCGTTCCGATAACAAGTGTGTTGTCCTGCAATCCAGCGTCGCGGAGGCAGTTGAGGACGCCGACGACGGTTGAGTCCACCCGATCGAGAAACTGCGCACGGTTGAGTCTGGTGTTAAGTTCCAGTTTCTTTCGCAGCCCTTCAAGTCGTTCCGTAATCGTGCTTTTTTTGGCAAAAAAGGTTGTATAAATTGCTTCGGTCTCAGGCGAACGCAGGCCCAGACTTCTATGCGCGCCTCGGCGGGACACACGAATCAGATAGTCGCTCCCCGAGATGGTCCGCCAGCGCATCGTCCCTTCATAGTCGCGCTCTTGCATTTCAGCGGCCGTGACCGCTTCAAAAACTTCTCGAGAGTTGACATACTGACGTCGCGCATCGCCGTTCAGCGGGGTGAATCCATAGTCGATTTCCATAAAAGAATTTTAACGCTAAGTCATTGTTTTTGAAAGATTTTCACAAGAATCTTTAGTAAATAGTAAAAAATAGTGAAAAGTCTTTAAAATCATATACATAGCCAAATTTTCTTTCTGCCTCCTCAGTGTACGTTCAATGTACATCGTGCAATCGTCCCACAACGTCGGACGACGCAACCCAGAAGCCAGTATCGACGGCGCGCGCCTGTAGGTTCTGGACGCTGCGCTCATGCCACTGATCGGCGGTTTTCGGTGCCAGCATGTTATTTAGCGGATAGCAGATCAGTTGTGCACCGCCGTCGCTGAGACGCCTGGCCGACGCTGGGTGTGGCGTCGAAGCAGATGTTGATGCCGTATGAGACTACCCCTTTGCTGAATACGGGACTTTCCTGTCCCGGCAAAAATGCCTGTTCATTGGGATGATTCTTGGCGTAGACGCCGGCCAGTTCACCGCCGCTTATCACTACCGCCGCATTGTAAAACCAGCGCTTCGCTGGTCGATGTACCGACGATGGCATCGAAGAGCGGGCGGCGCTGAAAGGCGGCGACGCGCAGCAAATTGCCCAGACCTTTTTCAGGCATGCCAAGGATTGAGCAGCTTTACCCCCGACGCTTCAAAGTCGACACGATTGCGCGTGACAACGGTCATGCCGTGCACCAGTGCGGTTGCCGCAATCAGGCAATCACGCACCGGGCGCGGATCGGGGACATGAAGCCGTGCACTGCGCATGGCCACGGCCGTGTTGACCGGGAGGATGCGGCCGGCGAACGCTGGCAGAACATGACTGTCCATCCAGGTCCGGAACATCGCACCTTGCGCCGGGTCGCGGCGCTCGGCCAGCAAAATGCCCATTTCAAGCTCCTGCACCGTGATCACCGACAGATACAAGTCGACGGTATCGACACTGTCAGCCCACTGCGCAACATGCTTGTCGGCTCTGCCAAGACGAATTTTGCGCATCTCCGACACGACATTGGTATCGAGAACATACATCAGGAAAAATCCGCAGGTCGCGCAAGATCGGCCAACGGAGGGATGTCCAGATCGACGTCTTCGATGCCGGGCATCGCCAGCATATCGGCAATCTTTTTTCGACCGCCGGTGAGCTGCTGGTAAAGCTCGATGCTCATCAAAACATGCGCCGGTCTCCCTCGGTCGGTGATGAACACTGGCCCATCGTTTGCAGCGCGCTTCGCCTCGCTTGCGCCCTGGTTAAACTCGCGGCTGGATAAAGTGGTAATTGACATGATCTTGCCCCGTTCCCAATATTCTATGTAGAGATGTTACTACAAGAATAATTGACGTCAATGACTTTCTTCGTTCACCCAAGCGCTGCTTAATCGAACCTCGAAAAATCCGGCTTCCGCTTCTCGAAAAATGCCGTAAACGCTTCCTTCGCTTCCGGCGCCAGCAGCATCGCGCCAAACCGTTTGTTCTCGGCAGTAATGGCGGCCATGGTCGCGTCCAGGCGCGGCTGCTTCATCAGCGCTTTGGTCGTGCGCACCGATGCGGCAGGCAGTGCGATCAGGCGGGCGGCTTGTTTTTGCGCGAATGGCAGCAGCTCGTCGGCGCTCAACACCTTCGAGACCAGGCCCATCTCGAACGCTTCCTGCGCAGTGAACGCATCGCCAAGCAGCAGTTTTTCAGCGGCGCGGGGGTAGCCGGCGAGTTGGGTGAACAGCAGGCTGGAGCCGAATTCCGGGCACAGGCCGAGCTGCGTGAACGGCATCGAGAATTTTGCGGTGTCGGCGCAGTAGACCAGGTCACAGTGCATCAGCATCGTGGTGCCGATGCCGATGGCGGCGCCACTGACGGCTGCGACGACGGGCTTGGTGCAGCCGATCAGCGCGCGCATGAACTGGAACACGGCGCGGTCTTCCGGGTTGGCGCCTGCGACCGGGGCCGAGTTCTTCATGAAGTCGTCAAGGTCGTTGCCAGCGGTGAAAATCTCGGGCTGGCCGGTGATCAGGATGGCGCGGATGGATGTGTCGTCATTGGCCGCGACGAGGGCGTCGGCCAGGGTCTGGTACATGACGGCGGTGATGGCGTTTTTGCGCGGGAGGCGGTTGAATTGGAGGGTGAGGAGACCGTTTTCGATCGTGCTGAGGATGTCCATTTTTTTTGTGTCCCGAGTTATTTTGCGCTGGCGATTTTGCAAGCGTGGTATGGGTCCCCGCCTGCGCGGGGATGACGGTTTTGAAGGTAACTAAGTAAAAAGGGCGCTGGGGTTTCCCCACAGCGCCCTCTTCTTTCACATGCCCTGAATTACACGCGTTCGATGATACCGGCGGCGCCCATGCCGGCGCCGACGCACATCGTGACCATGCCGTATTTCAGCTGGTTGCGGATCAGCGCGTGGACGACGGTCGCGGCGCGGATCGCACCGGTGGCGCCCAGCGGGTGGCCCAGGGCGATCGCGCCACCCATCGGGTTGACCTTGCTGGTGTCCAGGTTCAGATCGCGAATCACGGCCAGCGCCTGTGCGGCAAACGCTTCGTTCAGCTCGATCCAGTCGAGTTGATCTTGCGTGATGCCGGCAGCAGCCAAGGCAGCAGGAATCGCGAACTTCGGACCGATGCCCATGATTTCAGGCGGCACGCCGCGGACGGCGAACGACGAGAACTTGGCCAGCGGCGTCAGGTTATGCTCGCGCAGGATTTTTTCGCTGACCAGGATCAGGGCGCCGGCGCCATCGGACATTTGCGACGACGTCGCAGCGGTCACGGTACCTTTGGCGGCGAACACCGGCTTCAGTTTTGCCATGCCTTCCATGCTGGCGTCGGCGCGCGGGCCTTCGTCCATGTCGGCCATGCGCTTCTTGATGGTGACTTCACCGGTCGACAGATTTGGCGTGCGCGTCGTGATTTCGACCGGCGTGATTTCGTCCTTGAACAAGCCGGCCTGCTGCGCGGCGATGGCGCGGCGGTGCGATTCCAGGCCGAATGCGTCCTGGTCTTCGCGCGACACTTTCCATTGTTTCGCCACGTTTTCTGCCGTCAGGCCCATGCCGTACGCCAGCGCGACGTTTTCGTCCTTGAACGTGTCCATATTGATCGATGGGTGGTGGCCCATCATCGGTACCATCGACATCGATTCGACGCCGCCGGCGATCATCACATCGGCTTCGCCGACACGGATGCGGTCCGCCGCCATGGCGAGGGACGTGATGCCCGATGCGCAGTAACGGTTGACGGTCACGCCGCCGACGGTGTTCGGCAGGCCAGCCAAAATGACCGAGTTACGGGCAATGTTGAAACCCTGTTCGGCTTCCGGGAACGAGCAGCCGATGATGGCGTCGATGATCAGCGCCGGGTCCAGGTTCGGCACGGCAGCCATGGCGCCGCGGATGGCGGCCACCAGCAGGTCGTCCGGGCGGGTCTTGTTGAACATGCCGCGCGGCGCTTTGCCGATTGGCGTGCGGGTCGCGGCGACGATGTACGCGTCTTGAAGTTGTTTGCTCATGTTGTTTTGTCCTGTGAGTTCGACGATTGGTTGCGGACTGCTTAGTTGCGTACAGGTTTCCCGGTCTGCATCATGCCCATGATCCGTTCCTGCGATTTCGGGTTGTTCAGCAGCTCGAGGAAAGCCTTGCGTTCCATGTCGAGGAACCACTGTTCGTTGACCAGGCTGCCCTGGTCGATGTCGCCGCCCGATACGATCTCGGCGATCATGTCGCCCAGCTTGTAGTCGTGCGCCGAGATGAAGCCGCCGTCACGCATGTTGACCAGCTGGCCGCGGATGGTCGCCCAGCCGTAACGGCCGGTAGCCACCACGGGACGCTGTACCGGTGCGCGATAACCTGCGTCGAACATGGCGCGCGCCTGTACCTTCGCCACATGCAGCAATTCGTAGGCATTGAAGACGATGATGTCGTCGTCTTTCAGGTAACCCATCGCTTTCGCTTCCAGCGCCGATTTCGACACGTTCGCGGTGGCTGCATTGGTGAAGCCGGTCTTCAGGAATTGCAGGATGTCGTTGCCCTTGGCTTCCGTGAAAGCGCGCACTGCCGCTTCCTTCAAGCCGCCGCCGGCCGGCACCAGGCCCACGCCTACTTCAACGAGGCCCATGTACGACTCGATCGACGCGACGCGTTTCGACGCATGCAGCGCCATTTCGCAGCCGCCGCCCAGCGCCAGGCCCGCCACTGCGGCGATCACCGGCACGTTCGAGTATTTCATCGCCATGAAGGTGTCCTGCAGTTCCTTGATGATCGGGTCCATCGCTTTCGCGCCGCCGGCCATGAAGGCTGGCAGGGCCGATTGCAGGTCGGCGCCGGCCGAGAAGGCGCCGCCTTCGGCTGCATCGGTATTCCAGATCACCAGGCCCTTGTAGCCTTTTTCGGCTTCCACCAGACCGCGCTGGATACCCTTGATGACGCCATCGCCAATCACGTGCATCTTGGTTTTCAGCGAGATCACCAGCACTTCATCGTCCGCGTGCCACAGGCGCACCGACTCGTCCTCAAACACTGTCGTGCCGGCAGTTTTGGCATCGACACCGCCTGCGCCCAGCACCGGTGCGCGGAACGCCTGGCGCTCGTACACCGGCAGCGTGG
Source organism: Pseudomonadota bacterium (assembly GCA_030853745.1). Lineage (GTDB taxonomy): Bacteria > Pseudomonadota > Gammaproteobacteria > Burkholderiales > Burkholderiaceae_D > JALYUM01. The sequence goes on from JALYUM010000077.1 coordinate 12,494, forward strand.
AGCGTGGCACGTAGCTGTTGCTGGCGGCAGAATACGAACCATCGGCCGTATGTACGCCATCTTTTTCAAAGACCCATGCTGGCAGCGGTGCGTCGGTGAGTGCCTTACCGGCGTCGATGTCTTCCTTGACCCACTCGGCGATCTGCTTCCAGCCGGCGGCTTGCCACGTTTCGAACGGGCCCACGCTCCAGCCGAAGCCCCAGCGCATCGCGAAATCGATGTCGCGTGCGTTGTCGGCGATCGAACCCAGGTGCACGGCGATGTAGTGGAACGCATCGCGGAAGATCGCCCACAAGAACTGCGCCTGTGGGTTGGTCGATTCACGCATGGCCTTGAATTTCTTGACCGGGTCTTTCTCTTTCAGGATCCGCGCGACGATGTCGGACGCCTTGCCGCCGCCGGTGACGTATTCGCCGGTGGCGAAGTCGAAGCGCTGGATATCCTTGCCGACCTTTTTGTAAAAGCCGCCACCGGTTTTCGAACCCAGTGCGCCTTTTTCAATCAGTTTCGCCAGCACGTCAGGCGTTTTGTACAACGCGAAGAAAGGATCGTCCTGCAGCGTGTCCTGCATGGTTTTAATGACATGACCCATCGTGTCCAGGCCGACCACATCGGCGGTACGGAAAGTACCCGATTTTGCGCGGCCCAGTTTTGCACCGGTCAGGTCATCGACCACGTCGACCGACAAGCCGAATTTTTCAGCTTCGTGGATCGTGGCCAGCATGCCGAAGATACCGACACGGTTGGCGATGAAGTTCGGCGTGTCTTTCGCGCGCACGACGCCTTTGCCGAGCACCGACGTCAGGAACGTCTCGAGCTGGTCGAGAATTTCAGGACGCGTGTCGACGGTGGGGATCAGCTCGACCAGGTGCATGTAGCGCGGTGGGTTGAAGAAGTGAACGCCACAGAAGCGCGCCTTCAGTTCAGTATCGAAACCGTCGGCCAGCTTGTTGATCGACAGGCCCGACGTGTTCGACGCGAAAATCGCGTTTGGTGCGATGTGCGGTGCGACCTTTTTGTACAGGTCGTGTTTCCAGTCCATGCGCTCGGCGATGGCTTCGATGATCAGGTCGCAGCCAAGCAGCACGTCGAGATTGTCGTCGTAGTTGGCGACCTGGATCAGGGACGCGTCGTCCTTGTTACCCAGTGGCGCTGGCGACAGCTTTTTCAGGTTCTCGATGGCGCGCAGGACGATGCCGTTCTTCGGGCCTTCCTTTGCTGGCAGGTCGAACAGCACGACTTGTACCTTGGCGTTGACGCAGTGCGCAGCGATCTGCGCGCCCATGACGCCCGCGCCCAGAACGGCGACTTTTTTAACGGTGAAATTTGACATAAATTCTTATCCTTTGTAAAACCGATCAAAATCCCCGCGGAGGCGGGGACCCATGCCACTTTTGATCAGCGTTATCTCTACGAAGAGGTGCTATGGATTCCCGCCTTCGCGGGAACGGCGTTAAAACAGGTCAGCATCCATCGCCATCAAATTCGCCGAACCCGAACGGGCCTGGCGGATCAGCATCGCGGTTTCAGGGTACAGGCGTGCAAAGTAAAAACGGATCGTGCCAAGTTTCGACTTGTAGAACGTGTCGCTCGAATCCTGCTTTTCCAACGCAATCTTCGCCATCTGCGCAAAGAAATAGCTGTACACCAGGTGGCCGACCACGCGCAGGTAAGGCACGGCAGCAGCACCAACTTCGTCCGGATTCTGGAACGCCTTCATGCCGATTTCCATCGTCAGCTTGGTGACTTTTTCGCCAAGGTCGCCCAGTGGCGTGATGAATTCGCTCATGTTTTCATCGAGGCCGTTGTCTTCGACGAATGCCTTGATTTTCTCGCCGAATTTACGCAGCTTGGCGCCGTTGTCCATCAGGATTTTGCGGCCCAGCAGGTCGAGCGACTGCACGGTGTTGGTGCCTTCGTAAATCATGTTGATGCGCGCATCGCGCACATACTGCTCCATGCCCCACTCGGCGATGTAGCCGTGGCCGCCGTAGACCTGCATTGCTTCCGACGTCGCGATCCACGCGTTATCGGTCAAAAACGCCTTGATGACTGGCGTCAGCAGCGCCACTTCGTCGGCAGCATCCTTGCGCACATCGGCATCGGTGTGGTGCAGTTCACGGTCGATCTGCAGCGCGACGTACGACGAGAATGCGCGCGCGCCCTCGGCATACGCTTTCGCCGTCAACAGCATGCGGCGCACGTCCGGGTGCACGATGATCGGATCGGCTGGCTTGTCCGGCGCTTTCGGCCCCGACAGGCTGCGCATCTGGATGCGGTCCTTGGCGTACACCAGCGCGTTTTGATAGGCGACTTCGGTCAGGCCCAGCGACTGCATGCCCACGCCCAGCCGCGCTGCGTTCATCATCACGAACATCGCGTTCAGGCCCTTGTTGGGTTGGCCGATCAGCCAGCCGGTGGCTTCGTCCATGTTGATCTGGCAGGTCGCGTTGCCGTGGATGCCCATCTTCT
>JALYUM010000132.1 GCA_030853745.1 Pseudomonadota bacterium
GCCACGCGCGAGATGGTGGCACTGGCGCGCAGCCAGCGCGACGCCGTGCACGTGCAGCGCCAGCAAGGGCAGGCAAACGCGGCCGACGTGGCGGCGCAGGAAGTGGCGCTGGCGCAGGTGCAGGCCAGCTTGCCGCCATTGATGAAGCAACTGGCGCAGCAGCACGACCTGGTCGCCGCATTGACTGGCCGCGTGCCTGGCGACGATGCCGTGCCCGCGATGGCGTTTGCCAGCCTGGCGCTGCCGCCCGAACTGCCGGTCAGCTTGCCCGCCCGGCTGATCGAGCAGCGGCCCGACGTGCGCGCCGCCGAAGCGCAGTTGCGCGTGGCCAGTGCCCAGGTGGGCGTGGCCGCCGCCGCGCGCCTGCCAACGTTTGCCTTGTCGGCGACGCTGGGCAGCACGGCACTGTCGATGGGGAGTCTGTTCAAATCAGGCACCGGCGCCTGGAGCATTGGCGCCGACCTGGTGCAGCCCCTGTTTCGCGGCGGCATGCTGCAGCATCAGCAACGGGCTGCCGAGGCTGGCTACGACCAGGCCGCCGCGCAGTACCGGACGGCCGTGCTGGCGGGGTTTCAGGGCATGGCCGACAGCCTGCAGGCGATCGTCAGCGACGCACAAGCTTTGCAGGCGTGCGAGGAGGCCGAACGCGCGGCCCGCACCGGCGTGGAGATTGCCACCCGCCAGTGGCAATTGGGGGCCATCGGACATCCGGTGGTGTTGCAGGCCACGCAGGCGCAGCGCCAGGCCACGCTCGCCACCATCCAGGCCAGAACCGCGCGCTACACCGATACCGTCGCGCTGTTCCAGGCCCTCGGCGGCGGCTGGCAGTAAAGCCGCCGCGCCAAAAAAAAACCCCTCCGGAGAGGGGTAGGGCAGATGCGGCGGGGAGCCACTTGCCTGAACTGTCACGGCGCCCGCCATGCCAGCAGAAGACCATCTGGGAGAACAGATAACGAGGACAGTCTATCCTTCATTCTGCCAAATGTAAATGAGAATCGTTCTCAATCGCGTTGGCTGGAATTAAAAGCGCCAGTTGGCGGTCAGGCTGGCCGAACGTGGCTGGCCCGGGGTGTAGCGGTAGCCGCTCTTGTTGATGGCTGCCACGTACTCCTTGTCAGCCAGGTTGTACACGTTCAGGCGCACATCGACGTTCTTGTTGATGGCGTAGGACGCCATCGCATCGAACACCCAGTACGAATTAGTGTAGGCCGGGGTGCCGACGGCACCGTCGGTACCGCGCAGCATGCGGTCGTTGAAGCGCGCGCCGCCGCCAATTTGCAGGCCCATCGGCAGGGTGTACGAGGTCCATGCGGTGAACGCCTGTTTTGGCGTGTAGTTCAGGTTGTTTTCACCCAACGCACTAACCACTTTGCCGGCTTCAACCTTCGTGTTCATGCGGGTGTAGCCTGCCGTGACCAGCCATTTGCGGACGATTTCGCCGGTAATGCCAATCTCCACGCCTTTCACGCTTTTCTTGCCGTTCTGGTAGTACAGCAAGGTGACCGGGTCCTGCTCGACTTCGTTTTTCACCGTAGTGTCGTACAGCGCAATCGACAGGCCCAGGCGCTGCTTGAGCAGATCGATCTTGGCGCCCAGTTCCTTGGTGATGGTTTCCTGCGGCTCGGCGTTGATGCTTTGCGCGCTGTTGGCAGCGGTCGACAGCGTGAAGCTGCCGCCTGGCGGCAGTTTCGAGCTGGCGATCAGCGCATACACGCTGCTGTCCGGCGTCGGCTTGTAGAGCGCCGACAGTTTGCCGTTGGTCAGGTTGCCGTCGATGCCCAGCCGGGCGCGTACGCCTGGCACGGCCGCGGCGGTGGCGGTGGCTGCCGTCGGCGCGGTGGTTGCGTCGGTTTTGACCTTGTAATGGTCGACGCGCACGCCGCCGTTGATAATCCACTGCTCGCCAAACTTGATGGTATCGAAAGCGTAGATGCTGGCCGTTTCCAGCGAGCCTTCGCTGATGGCGCCAGTGTTGGTCAGGTTCACCGGCGTGACGATTGCGTTGGCCGACGGGCGGTACAGATTGGCCGCGGTCAGGGTGCCCAGGCCAGCGTGACCGACGACAGTTTGCTCTTCACGGGTCAGTTCCAGGCCGCTGACGACAGTGTGCCGGATCCAGCCGCTGCCCAGGTTGCTGACCAGGTTGGTCTGGTTAGTGGCGATGGTGTTTTTCTGGTCTTTGACGGTGCGCGTGGTGCGGGCCAGCGTCCAGGTCGATGGATCGGCGACGTTCGGCAACGCCAGGTTCGCGCCGGTGCCCATGAACGCGGTCAACAGGTAATCCTGCTTGGTGCGGCCATAGCGGGTGGTGTTGGTCAGCTTGTTGTTGGCGCTGAAATCGTGTTCGACGATGACGGTGGCCATGTCGGCCTTGACACGGTTGTAGTCGCTGGCGTCGCCGTAGAAATTTTCCGGATCAACGCGGGGCGCCGCGTTCAGGGCCGCGATGACGGCAGGCCGCAATGGCGCGGTCGCGGTGCTTGGCGCGGTGTAGCCGGGCAGGCCGATGGTCGGCACGCCGCCATCGGGCACGTTGTCCTGTTTTACGTGCAGCAGGTTGATGTAGGTGCGGGTGGCGCTGCCGATGCCGAACGCCAGGCTCGGGGCGATGGCCCAGCGCTTGTCGTTGACTTCGTCGCGGCCCGGCGTGCCGCTGTCCTGCGCCACAGCGTTCAGGCGCAGCGCGATGCCGCGTTCTGCATCGAGCACCGTATTGTAGTCGCCGGTGACGCGTTTTTGCGATGCGGTGCCGCCAGTGACGGATGCCGATCCGGACTCGGTGAGGGAAGCGCGTTTCGACACCAGGTTGATCGAACCTGTGGGCGAACTGCGGCCGGTGTCGGTGCCGGCCGGGCCTTTCAAGACATCGATCTGTTCCAGGTTGAACACGTCGCGCGAGATGGAGCCGATGTCGCGCACGCCGTCGACGAAAATGCTGCCCGACGAATCGAAGCCGCGCATGTAGATGGCGTCGCCGGTATTCGTGTTGCCGTTTTCACCCAGGAAAAACGCACCCACGCCCGGCGTGTTGCGCAGCGCTTCGGTCAGCGTTACTGCGCCTTGCTGCTCGATCAGTTCTTTTTTGATGACCTGAATGGTCTGGGCGGTATCGACCAGTTTTTCGGTGTACTTGGACGAGGAAGCCCTTTCTGCCTTGAAATCGTTGGCGGACTGGCCATTGACGATAACTTTCGACACCGGCTCGTCGCCGGAAGCGTCCGGTGCAGCAGGCGCCGCGTGGGCGACGCCTGCGGCCAGTGGCAGCAGCATCGCGGCAATCGCGGCGCTCATCTGCGGGTTGAAACGGTTGGCTGCGTGTTTGCGGCTCTTGATGTGTGACATGGTTTCCTCATCCCTAAAAAGTACGGGAATTGTAACCATTTCGCTTACACCTGTAAATGCGAATCGTTCTTATTTGCGTTATTATCTGTTGTTATTTTGCGCAGGCTGGCGCCAGCGGCAGTGTGCAGCGCGCGCGCGTCACCGCAGCGACCGCTGCATCAGCGCCATCGGCGCCGCAACTGCGCCATCGGCCAGCGTCAGGTCGAATCGTTCGATGACCGTGAAGCCATGCGCCAGGTACAGCGGCACGCCCGGCATGGTGGCCACCAGTTCGAGCGAGGTGAAGCCGGCGGCAGCGGCTTGCGCGGCGCAATGCGCCATCAACGCGCTGCCGTAGCCGCGCCGGGCGAAGGCCGGATCGACAAAAAAGGCGCGGATTTTGGCCGGTTCGGTGGCCGGGTCGAGCAGGCGGTCGGGCGCGGTTTTCATTTTGTCGGCGCCAAACCTGGTGGAGCGCCGGCTCCAGCCTCCGCAGGCCACCGGCCGGCCGTCCGCCTCCACGACGCAATAGGTGCCGTCGGCAACCAATTGGGTATCGACGCCGAACACTTCCTGCACCAGTGCCGCGGTTTGCGCCAAGGTATAAAAACCCGGGCCGAGTGCGGTGGCGGAGCGGACGATCAGCGCCTCGAGTGCGGGGATATCGGCAGGGAGGGCAGGACGAATCGATGGCATGGGCGCGTGACGTGAATGGAAACGAGCGCTGACTTTAGCAGACGTGGCGCTACACTGACGGCTTCTCGACTGCCGCGTTCATCGCTTTTCTCCGTGCGCATTTCCATCGGCCAGCGTCTGTTCATTTCCGTACTGCTTGCCATCCTCGGCGTGGTGGCCACGGCGATTGTGCTGATGCGTCAGAACGTCACGCGCAGCGTTGGCGAATACGCGCTCAATATCGAACTCGATCGGCTCGACGAATTGTCGCGCGCACTGGCCAGCCGCCACGCCAGCAACGCAGGCTGGACTTTTTTGCCGGCTGATGCGGGGCAACGGCGCAGCTGGATTGCGGGTGAAATGCGGCGCCTCGATCAGGTCAGGAATGGCGGCGAGGGCGCGCTGGCCATAGCGCCACCTGCGCCGCCTGCGCCGCCTGTGCCACCGGCAGCGGCAGCCGGCACCGACCTTTCCGCGCCGCCGTTGCCGCCGCCGGTTCCCTCCCGCCCCATGCCGCCCGATGCGCCGGGCGAACCGGGCATCGAGCGGCGCGTCACGCTGCTCGATGCCGCAGGCAGTTACCTGGCCGGGCAGCCGCTGGCGAGCGGGCCCTCGGCACGGCGCTCCATTCTGCAGGGTGGAACGCTGGCCGGCTATTTGGTGGTCAGCCAGCCGCCGCGTCCCGGCGATGCGCTGGCGCGTGCTTTTTTGGCGCAGTTGAGCAGCAGCTTGTGGGTGATCGGCGCGGCCAGCATCGTGCTCTCGGCGATTGCCGCGATGCTGCTGGCGGCTAACTTCCGCAAACCCATCGAGCGCCTGGCGCAAGGTGCGCGGGCGCTGGCGGACGGCCGGTTCGAGACCAGGCTGGCGCAGGACCGCGGCGATGAACTGGGCGACCTTGCCGCCAGCTTCAATCTGCTGGCCGCGCGGCTCGATGCGATGGAAGAAGAGCGCAGCCAATGGGTCGCCGATACGTCGCACGAACTGCGCACGCCGTTATCGGTGCTGCGCGCGCAGCTGGAAGCCATCCAGGATGGCGTGCGTACGGCCGATGCGGCCACGGTGGCATCGATGCTGCGCCAGGTGCTGTCGCTGAACGCGCTGATCGATGACCTGTACGCCCTGGCGCGGCTGGATGTCGGGGTGCCCGACTACGCGTTTGCAGCGCTCGACTTGCCTGCGCTGGTGCGCGAACAGGTGCTGGCGTTCGATGCCAAGTTTGCGGCAGCAGGCCTGCGGATCGACATGGCCGATGATGGCGTTGGCAGTGTGATGGGCGACGCGCAGGCGCTGCGCCGGGTGCTGGCCAATCTGCTGGAAAACTGCTGCCGCTATACCGCAGCCGGCGGCGCGGTGCGCGTGCACTGCAGCGCCGATGCGCGCACCGCGACATTGACCGTCGACGACAGCGCGCCCGGCGTCGCGCCGGCAGATCTGGCGCGCCTGGGCCAGCGCTTCTTCCGCACCGATGCGTCGCGCAGCCGGGCTCTTGGCGGCGCCGGACTTGGCCTGGCGCTGTCGCAGCGCATCGTCGCGCAGCATGGCGGCCTGCTGCGCTTCGGGCAGTCGCCGCTGGGTGGCCTGCGCGTCGTTGTCAGCCTGCCGAAAGCCGCAGCATGACGGCCAGGATGACGCATACCGGCGCGCGCGTGATGATCGTCGAGGACGAGCCGGAACTGGCCGCGCTGGTGGCCGACTACGCGCGTGCTGGCGGATTCGATGCGCAGGTATTCGGCGACGGTGCGCAGGCGCTGGCCGCAGCGCTGGCGCGCCCGCCGGATGTGCTGGTACTCGACCTGATGCTGCCCGGACTGGATGGCCTGTCGGTCTGCCGCGCACTGCGCGCCGCACCGGCCAGCGCAACACTGCCGATCATCATGGTGACGGCGAAGGTCGAAGAGATCGACCGCTTGCTGGGGCTGGACAGCGGTGCCGACGATTATCTGTGCAAGCCTTTCAGTCCGCGCGAACTGGTGGCGCGCATCAAGGCGCTGCTGCGACGGAGCGGCGGTTTTGCGCAGGTGCCGGTGCTGAACATCGACGCCGCCGGGCAGCGCGTGTTCATCCACGGTCAGCCGCTCGACCTGACGCCGACCGAATTTGCGCTGCTGGCCGGGATGGCGCGCCATCCCGGAATGGTATTTTCGCGCGCGCGGCTGCTCGACCTGGTTGCGCAGGACAAGCTGGACACCAGCGACCGCGCCATCGACAGCCATATCAAGAATCTGCGCCGCAAGCTGGGCGCCGTGCTGCCCGATACCGAGCCGATCACGGCCTTGTATGGCCTTGGCTACCGGCTCGATATTTAGTGTGCGCCTCCACGGTTTCTCCACAATTGGCGCAGATACTGGACTCTCCCAACCAAGGAGTCACACCATGAAAAACGTTTATCTCGTGTCGTTGTTGTCGTCGTTGTTCGTTGTCGGTAGTGCCTTCGCTGCAGAAGCGCCGCCGCCAGCACCGGTACCACCAGCGCCATCAGCGCCACCGGCAGCGCACATTGCCGATGCTGTCCAACCGCCGCCACCGCCGCCGCCAATGCACAATGCCGGTGCTGTCAAACCGCCGCCAGCGCCAAAGCGGGGTGCGGTCAATATCACGCGGTGCAAGTCCGATCGCGGCGATTGCCCACCACCACCGGCACCGCCAGTGCCGCCAGTGCGACCGGCGCCACCGGCACCACTGGCACCGCCAGCACCACCAGCACCGCCGCCAGCACCACCAGCACCACTAGCGCCACCGGTTCCGGGCGTGAAATAAGGCGAACACATTGCGTTAAACGACACGGCAGTCCGGTCTATCACGGGTACTCGTTTTCTACCAACCCAAAGGAGACCGGATGCATTCCATGATTTCTTCGCGCCGCACATTTGTGGCGCTGGCGCTGGCAGGTGCGGCCTGCCTGCCGCTGGCAAAGGCGGCTGCTGGGCCGTTTGTGTCCGAGCGCATCACCGTGCGCACCGAAGGCACCGGTCCGGACGTCATCCTGATTCCCGGCCTGAATTCGTCGCCGCGTGTGTGGGCGTCGGCAGTGGCGGCGGTGCCAGGCTACCGCTACCACTTCGTGCAGGTGCGGGGCTTCGCAGGTCTTCCCGCCGGCAAGGCCGACAAGTCCGGCAATGTCGCCGCGCCGGTTGCCGAAGAAATCGCCCGCTATATCAGTGCGTCCGGCCTGAAGCGGCCTGCAGTGATCGGCCATTCGATGGGCGGCACGATCGGCCTGATGCTGGCCGCACGCCATCCTGATTGCCTGGCGCGCCTGATGGTCGTCGACATGATCCCTTACCTGGGCGCGATGTTCGCGGCCCCCGGCGCGACGCCCGCGCAGATTGGCGCAATCAGTGACCGTATTTTCGAGGGCATGCGCGCTGCCAGTGCCACCCAGATCGCAAAGTCGGCCAACGACACGATGAGTGGGATGGTAAATAATGCAGCAATGCGCCCGGTGGCCATCAAGGATTCATTGGACAGCGACCCGGAAGTAAGTGCGCGCGCGTTTCGCGAACTGATCGTCACCAATCTGATCCCTGAACTGAATAAAATTATGGTGCCGGTGACGGTGCTGTATGTCCAGCCAAAGAGTGCGGGTGGGCCGCCGGAGCAGTTCGACGCGGTCTATAAAAACGTCTATGCACCGGTCAGGAATGTGACGCTGAAACGCATTCCGGACAGCGGCCACTTCATCATGTGGGACCAGCCGGAACGCTTTCAGTCGGAGGTGGCGGAGTTTCTCAACCCCCGTTGATACGGGCGCCGTTCAGTGCCGGTCGCCCTTGGCCATCTGCGCAAACACGTCGTCGCGCCGCACCCAGGCATGGAACAATGCCGCGCCCAGGTGGCCCAGGATGGTGAAGAAAAGCAGGTATGCCAGCACGCCATGCAACGGCCGTAAAAAGCCGTACAAGGCGGCGTTGTGCGGCGCAATCGCGGGCAGGGGAAAGCCATCCCACACCACGATCGGATAGCCGCCGGCGGAGAGCATCGCCCAGCCGATCAGCGGCATGGCCAGCATCAGTGCGTACAGAATCCAGTGCGACGCGGTCGCGGCCCACACCTGGATACGCGGCAGATCCGCCGGCAGCGGCGGCGGCGGATGGCGCAGGCGGTTGGCCAGGCGCACCAGCGCCAGCAGCAGAATCGCCAGGCCGAGCGGGCGATGCAGGTCGAGCAGCTGGGTACGATTGCCGAGCGAAATCACCATCGCGGCGCCGACGAACAGCATGGCAAAAATGGCGGCTGCCATCGACCAGTGCAGTACGCGTGCAAGCAAGTTGAAGTGGTGTGGGCGGTTCATTGTGCGGGTCCTTTCTGGCCGATGGCGTCGGTGGCTTTGCCGGCGCTGATGTCGCGCTCGCGGCGGTTGAACGAGACCGAGTACACGGCGGAGCGCGCGCGCAGGATCGGGTCGGCGGTGCCCGCGATGCCGGTCGGCAGGATTAACGGATCGAAATTCAGGTCGCGGCACGGGCCGGTCGCTTGCGGCTCGGCGTGCGTCAGAGTCAGGGTGCCGACGGTGGCTTCGGTGCGCGATTCCGGCCAGGGTGTCGATGGATCGAGGATGGCGTCGCCTGCATCGGCGAACTGCATCACCATATCCCATTGCACCGGACCGGCGCCCAGGCGTTTATCGAGGTCGGCGCCGAGGAAATCGGGATCAGCAAGTTTCAACTGTTCGGGCGTCATGGCGACCATGGCGGTATGCGGACGCATCGACCAGCGCACGATGCGATTGACGCCACGCGCGTCGGTCAGCTGAAAGGCGTTCACGCCGTTGTAGCGCGTGCTGGCCAGGCTGTCGGGCCACGGGGCCGATTTCGCCCAGGCCTGGAATTTGGCCAGTTCGGGGAAGCGCTTGAGCAGGTCTTTCAATTTTTCCGGGTCGGGCTTGCCGGTGGCTGGATCGGGCGCCATCGCCTCGTTCTGCGCCTGGAAGCCGTCTGGCGTTTTCACTGCAAAAAACGGGAAACTGTTCATCGCGACGCGCCACTCCTGGCCATCGTCGGTTTTGAGTTGCAGCCCCATGCCGCGCACACGCGCTTTGCTGTCGGCACCGTACGGATCGTTGCCGCCCAGCGAGAAGCGGCCGATCACGGGCGTCGACATCTGGGTAAATATGCGCGCTGTCGAAAATTGCGCAGCAGCCGGCGTCGGTGCAAACGTACCGGCGATGCAGATGCCCTTGCTGTGCGCACGCCGGTAGCCGGGATGGGGCTTGCCGGATGCCTGGATCGTATCGATCATTTTTTGCGGGGTCAGACCGCGGTGGCCAAACCAGCCGCCGGTCCAGGCAAACAGCGCGCCGATGGCAGCCACGATCAGGGCAATGGGTAACAGCAACAGCATGGAGCCGCGGCGCGGGGTAGGCATGGAAGCACTTTCTTTGAGATTGAAAAAGCCGAAGCTTACCTCTCAAACACTTTTTTGAGCGCTATCCAACCGTGCGGCCTGGTCGAGGTTGGCAATCGGGCGGGTCAACTGGGCGGTTTCCGATTGCCAAACAATGCTGGTGCCACGTCTGACATTCGGACACGACCTCGTGTGTGGAAATCTTTGCGCAGCCTGCTGCAAGCATTGCTGGAGAAAATGCTCGTGCTATTTCAGAATTCCGGTGCCGATCTTGGTGCCACGTCTGACATTCGGACACGACCTCATGTAATTCCGGTGCCACGTCTGACATTTGGACACGACCTCATGTGTGGGATTTTTACGCAGCACGCAGCACGCAGCAGCCTGGCAGAGGTTCCATTCTCTGCAGTCAGGCGATTCATGAGAGGCGTCAGCCTTCTGATCGACTTGGTCTTTCATGCGCCGCAACAGCCCGGCTGACTGTCTTGGTCGACACGCCGAAAACGTCGGCGATCTGCGGCATGGTGTAAGCGGTTGATAAATAAGCACGCGCCATCGCTTCGTTCCTGTCGGAATACTTTGCCTGGAAATCCAGCAGTGCCAGCGCGACGGCGCCGCGTGCATCCTTGACGGCCTCGACGAGTTGTTCAGACCGCTCCAGATGCTGGTATTGCGCTACGAAGCCATCGTCCCCCAACAAAATCTGGTGCCGGGTAGCGGTTAGCGGACTGGTCCCACCGACGCCCGCCAGGACGAACTCCCGGTAAAGTTCGCTAGCATGCGACTCGGTAGAGCCAAACTGGCCAAGGAGCCAGTTTCTGTCGAGCCATGTTGGCGAGTCAATGGCGCCGATGAAATAGGGAAAACTGCTCCAGGGCTATTCGTCAATCGACGATACGATTTTCCCGCGCACTGGATTCAAGACAATGTAACGCGACAATTCCAGGAGATAACTTTCCTTCTGCACCAAAATCGCTTTGTAACGTCCTTGAAAAAGATGCCCCACGAGGTCATGCCGCCAGTTGACATACCGCGCATACATACCATTGAGTTGCCGTATCGACTGCCCGAGATTGGCATCGTTCGTCTCCAGCAACAGATGGTAGTGATTGGTCATCTGGCAAAAGCCATGCACGATGCAGCGATGGCGTTCGCATACCAGCGCAAGGATTTTCAGCCAGGTGCGGCGGTCGGCATCGTCATGATAAATCGCGCCTCGGCGATTTCCGCGCGACATGACGTGGTAGAGAGCGCCGGGAAATTCGAGTCTGAGTGATCTGGTCATCCGGCTACGCTAGCGCAGCATTCAGTGTCGGGAATGAGATGGCTCAGCAGTGTGCAGGTCTACGCATGAATACACGCTCAGGCCGTGTCCGAATGTCAGATGTGGCACCAGAATGCAGCATGGCACCAGAATGCAGCAGTGTGCAGGTCTACGCATGAATACATGCTGAGGCCGTGTCCGAATGTCAGACGTGGCACCAGAATGCACCCTCCGGCTACACTAGCGCACCGCGCAGCGTCGGAAAAGAGGGCGCTCAGCAGTGTGTTGGTCTGCGCACGAACACATGCTGAGGCCGTGTCCGAATGTCAGACGTGGCACCAGAATGTGGTTGCTTGCGTCGCTAATACACATCCCGGCAGTAGCGTCCAGCCGCATCGAGTTCGTCGAGTACCGCGGCTCCCAGTGCGGTTTGCAACGCCGCGTGGACGCCGCCGGCCATCCCCTGCAGACTCCCGCACACATAAATTGCGGCCCCGCGTGCGACCCACGCGGCGATCTCATCAGCACGTTCATCCACCACCTGCTGCACGTAACGGGGGCGCGCCGGATCGCGCGAGTAGGCCAGGTCGAGTTCGGGCAGGCTGCCACTGGCGTGCCAGTGTTGTAACTCGTCGCCGCACAATGCGTCATGGTCGGGGCTGCGTTCACCGAAGATCAGCCAGTTGTCCGTCACCCCGGCCGCGAGGCGCGCTTTCAACAGCGCGCGCAGGCCGGCCAGGCCGCTGCCGTTGCCGATCAAAATCAAGGGACGCGCGGCGTTGCCGTTCAGCCGGAAGCGTTGATGCGCACGTACACGCAGATCGATGATGTCGCCGTCGCCCGCGCCATTGCACAGCCATCCCGAGGCCGCGCCGCTGCTGCCATCGTCGTTGCGATGCAGGCGCACCAATAATCCCAGGTGACCTTCGCGCGGGATCGATGCGATCGAATAGTCGCGCGGGTGCACGTCGTCCGGTGGCGTGACTTGCACCAGGTCGCCGGCTTCCCAGTGCGGTAGCGCGCCGTCACACGGTACCAGTGCAATGTGAAACAGCGGGGCGCCGAGGCTGCCAGGATTGAGCTGGTGCCGCGCCACGATGCGCCATTGTCCGAAAGCCGGCGCTTCCCAGTCGGGGGCGTCGCTGGTGCCCGCCACATGACTGAGCTGGTGCTGCCAGTCGGCAATCGCGGTGGGGGCGCCTTTGTCGACGTCGATGCGCTCGAACAACGGTTGTGCACCGCGCGCCTGCAGCCACGCGTCGAGGCCGCGGCCAAAGCCGCAATAGTTTGTGTAGCTGCTGTCGCCCAGGGCCAGCACGGCGTAATGCAACTGCGCCAGATCCGGCGTGCTGCCCATGACGTGTTGGGCAAAGCGCGCGGCGCTGTCGGGTGCATCGCCTTCGCCGTACGTACTGACGATGAACAGCACGCGCGTGGCTGCGGCCAGCGTGGCGCCGTCGACGGATGCGATGTCGATGGCGTGGGCACGCAGCCCGCCGGTGTTCAATGTGGCGGCAGTGCGCCCGGCCAGAAATTCGGCACTACCGGTCTGGCTGGCGTAGACCACCAGCCAGCCGGCGCCCTTGGGCACCGGTTGCGCGGGTCGGCGGCGCAGCTTGGCGAAGCACAGCGCTGCATAGCTGAGCAGCAGTACGCCGGCGCCCCCCAGTCGCATGGGGTCAAGTGGAAGGTTAAAGCTCATCATTGCAGCATTGCGCGATACGCGCTGGTAGTCACTTCCGCCAGCGCGCCGGGGTGGCGCAGCAGGAAGCGTGCGGCCAGACCACGCTGCTCGGCAAACGCCAGGCCGGCCTCGCCGCCGAGGACGCTCATGGCCGTCGACAAAGCGTCGGCCGCCATGCAGGAAGGATGCAACACGGTCACCGATGCGACATCGTTGGTGATCGGAAAACCGCTGCGCGGGTCAAGCGTGTGCGATGCCCGCTGACGTTGGTAAGAAAAATAGCGGCGGTAGTCGCCAGAGGTGGCCATCGCCAGGCCGTGCAGCGCGGCCACGGTCGATTCCAGCGATTTGACGTCTGGCACCCCTTCGAGCGCCACCCACCACGGCTGGCCGTCAGGTTTGACGCCAGCACCCCGCAATTCGCCGCCGGCTTCGACCAGGAAATGGCGCACACCCTGCATGCGCAGGCAGCGCGCCATCTGGTCGACGGCAAACCCTTTGGCCACCGACGACAGGTCGAGTTGTACGCCGGCCGGTTGAAACAGGCGGCTGGCGTCGGCGTCGAATTGTACGGCGCGTCTCGTAGCAAGCACCGCGGCAATGGCGTCAGGCGACGGCGCCTGAAAACCGGGCTGGTCGAACCTGTCTTCGGGGCCGAAACCCCACAGGTTGACCAGCGCCCCGGCGCACGGATCGTACGCGCCGCCGCTGTCCTGCGCCACTTGCAGCGCGTACGCGATCACGGTGGCAAATTCAGGTGGAAGCGTGTGCCAGCTGCCGGCCGGGGCGCGGTTGAAGCGGCCGAGGTCGGACGCTGGCTCCCAGTGGCTCATCTGGGCCACTACCTTGTCGAGCTCGGCCTGCAAGCTGGCTTGCAAGTTGACAAATGGCGCCTCGAGCACAACCCTGGCCGACCAGCTGGTGCCCATCGACAGGCCGGCGGCGTCGCGCACCACGCTGCCCGCACGGGGCGGGGCAGGGTCGATGTCGAGGGGAACCAGTACGCGGGCCAAAACTGCCAATTACTCCGGCAGGACAGCCAGCGTGGCGCTGTAGCTGTAACGCTTCGCGCCATTTTCCAGCGGACCCTTGCGCGCATCGTTGGGGAAGTTCACACCCAGAAAATACTGGTTCGCGGCCGGCAGCTTGATTGTCGCTTCGCCCCTGGCATCGGTCACCAGGCGAATTTCACCCAGCACACCGCGGTAGCGCACGCCGCCGGGAATCAGGCTGAACGGCTGATTGGCCATCGGCTTGCCGTCGAGCGTGAACCGCATGCGCGCGGTCTCGCCGGCGCGCAACTCGGTCGGGTTGGTCAGCGGGATCATTTCGATGCCTTCGCCGGTCGGCTTGAAGGCGCCCATGCTCGGCTTGTTGGCCGTCACAAAGGTTTCCAGGCGCGACACATTGGTGCTGACCGATACGTCGGTGGCGCCGGCCGGCAGCGGGTCGTTGCCGCGGAAGCGCTTCATCTCGCCGTTCAGTTTGTAGCTACCCATGCTGGTCGACGACGCCATGCTGATTTTATACGTGCCTTCTTTTGGCAGCTTCAAGTCGGTGCTGCTGCGGTATTTCGTCGCGGTGCCCGCTGGCAGCGGCGCCACTGTGCCGTCGGGGTCGGTGACCATTGCGCCGTCGAGTTTCATGGCATTCGTGTCGAACTCGAACAACTGGTCGGAGATGGCGCCGTCGATCGTCACTTGCGGCTCTTTGGCCTCGACGAACGTATTGGTCGCCATGATCCACGGACGGTGCGCCGAGGCGGCTGCGGCAACGCTGAGGAGCGCCAGCGCCAGGACGGTTTTTTTGATTGTTTTCATGGTCGTCTCGCTGTGAAATTAAGGGGTGATCGTCAGGGCGACTTTGCCCAGTTCTTCTTTGCCGGCAGCGCTGGCCGTCAGTTTGCCGCCCTTGGCCGGCCACGTGAACGGCACTTTCACCAGCTCGCGGCCACCCGATTCGCGCGACGCTTCCACCACCAGCTTGTAGTCGCCGGCCGGCAGCTTGTCGAAGCCGGTTCTGGCCGGGCCGAATGAAATGGTCTGTTCGCCGGCGGCGCGGGTGGCGCCGCTGATGCCGTCGAACGACGTCATTTCGCGGCCCGCCTTGCGCCACCACGTGCGGATGTCTTTCAGCCACTTGGTGCCGGCATTGTCCTTTTTCTTCACGTCGTACAGCACCGTCAGGTTCGCTGCCACGGCCTGGTCGGCGTTCTCGATCCACATCGCGATGTACGGCTTGTGGTATTCCGCCACGTTCAGCTGTGGAATGTCGAACTTGACGGTCAGGTCGGCGGCTGTTGCCCAGCCGCTGAGCACTGGCAGGGTGAGAACGAGCGAATGGGACAGTTTCATGTAAATCCTGAGGGTGAGTTGAGAATATTTTAGTGTACGAACAGCAGCGCCAGCACAATCGGCAGCACGATGCCGAAGCCGATCACCGGCCAGGTCGAAGGCCGGTTGGCCGCGTGGAATTTCAGGATCAAAAATCCGGTGATGCAAAAAATCAGGCACGCAATCGCGAAAATATCGATGAACCAGCTCCACACGGCGCCGGCATTGCGGCCCTTGTGCATATCGTTCAGCCAAGAAATCCAGCCGCG
Source organism: Pseudomonadota bacterium (assembly GCA_030853745.1). Classification (GTDB taxonomy): domain Bacteria; phylum Pseudomonadota; class Gammaproteobacteria; order Burkholderiales; family Burkholderiaceae_D; genus JALYUM01. The sequence goes on from JALYUM010000132.1 coordinate 14,893, forward strand.
GTCGGTTTTTTCGTACTCAGCGCCATCGATGCCGATGCGCACCCACGCGTCGCCGCCCGGGCGGGGCAGGGCGATATACGCGTCCTCCTCGCTCCACTCGGCGGATTTGCCCGCCACATCGACGGGGAACGTTTTCTCGGTCCATGCTGTCAAACTCTTCGACAACGGTGCTTTGCTGTCCGGGTGCGCTTCGGCAAAGGTGCGCAACTCGTCGGACAACGCTGGCGGCAATGCAGCTTTTTGCCGTGTCACATGGGGTGTCGACTCAATCTGTGAAGCATGATTCAGCGTGAAACCCGTCACGCTGAATAACAACATTGCCATCAAACACATGGCAGAACTGATCCAGTGCCACTGGTGCAAATTTTTCAGCCAGACAGCCCGGCCCGCGCCGGGCAAGGCAGATGGTGCAGGCGTGTGGGAAGGCGCGGCATTGGTGGCAACTGTCGCGCCAGCTGGGTGTTCGGGTGTTTTCATTGATGCAAATGATAACCATTATCATTTGACTGGTCAACGGTGGATGTGAGTATCGCTTCAATGTAACAAATTTACCGCGTGCGTTTTGTCTCGTCGCAGAGTGCGTTACAATGAATTACTGTACGGAGAGCTGAGTTGCCGCCGTGATTTACCTCCGTGTAGAGAATTGCAATACTGTCCTTCCCCACAACTTGATGTCAAGAAGTGCAATCCGCTAACCGGTCAGGCCGTGTCGCGGAAGGTTAGATTAACCCGCCAATTTCGCGAAGCGCGAAGAAAGGTGAGCAAGAATGATGCAACAATCCACCGCCAACTCTTATTTGTTCGGCGGTAATGCGCCGTACGTCGAAGAGTTATACGAGTCTTACCTCGATAACCCGGGTTCCGTACCTGACAACTGGCGCAGCTACTTCGATGCGATGCAGCATGTGCCTGCCGTCGATGGCAGCACCAAGCCAGACGTTGCCCACGCATCCGTCATTGCCTCGTTCGCCGAGCGCGCAAAAGCCGGTCCTATCCGCGTCGTGACGGCTTCCGCCGACGTTGAAATGGGCCGCAAGCGTGTCGCTGTCACCCAGCTGGTGTCGGCTTACCGTTTCCTTGGTTCCCAGTGGGCCAACCTCGATCCGTTGCAGCGCCAGGAACGTCCACCGATCCCGGAACTTGATCCGGCATCGTATGGCTTTACCGACGCCGACATGGACGTCGTCTTCAATATCTCGAATACCTATTTTGGCCAGGAAACCGCATCCCTGCGCGACCTGCTCAATTTCCTGCGTGACACCTACTGCCGTTCGATCGGCGCCGAGTTCATGTACATCGGCGATCCGGCAGAAAAGCGCTGGCTCCAGGAAAAACTCGAGTCGATCCGTTCGACCCCGAGCTTCACCAAAGAAAAAAAGCTGCACATCCTCGACCGCCTCACCGCGGCTGAAGGCCTCGAGCGCTACCTCCACACCAAATACGTTGGCGCCAAGCGGTTCTCGCTGGAAGGCTCCGAGTCGTTCATCGCCTCGATGGACGAAACCATCCAGCGCGCCGGCGAAAACGGCGTGCAGGAAATCGTCATCGGCATGGCCCACCGCGGCCGCCTGAATGTGCTCGTCAACACCCTCGGCAAATCGCCGCAGGATCTGTTCGAAGAATTCGAAGGAAAGCACGCTGACGACCTGCCATCGGGCGACGTCAAATACCACCAGGGTTTCTCGAGCGATATCTCGACCCCGGGCGGCCCGGTTCACTTGTCGCTGGCGTTCAACCCGTCCCACCTGGAGATCGTCAACCCGGTGGTCGAAGGTTCGGTCAAGGCGCGCATGGTGCGTCGCGGCGACGCGGAAGGCAAGCAAGTACTGCCTATTCTGGTGCACGGCGACGCGGCATTCGCCGGTCAGGGTGTGGTCATGGAAACGTTGAACCTGGCGCAGACCCGTGGCTACGGCACCGGCGGCACGATGCACATCGTCATCAACAACCAGATCGGCTTTACCACGTCCGACCCACGCGATGCACGCTCGACGCTGTACTGCTCGGACGTCGTAAAAATGATCGAAGCGCCGGTACTGCACGTGAATGGCGATGATCCTGAAGCTGTGGTCCTGGCGACGCAAATCGCAATGGACTACCGCCTGATGTTCATGAAAGACATCGTCGTCGACATCATCTGCTACCGCAAATTGGGTCACAACGAGCAAGATACGCCAGCGCTGACGCAGCCGCTGATGTACAAGAAAATCGCCAAGCACCCGGGCACCCGCAAGCTGTACGCGGACAAACTGGCGGCGCAGGGTACCACCGAAGCCGACCATGGCGACAAGATGGTGATGGCTTTCCGCGATGCCATGGACGCCGGCAAGCACACCGTCGACCCGGTCATTACCGATTTCAAGAACAAGTACGCCGTCGACTGGCTGCCGTTCCTGAACCGCAAGTGGACCGATAGCGCCGACACTGCCGTGCCGCTGACCGAACTGAAACGCCTGGCCGCTAAAATCACCGTGGTGCCGGAAGGTTTCAAAGCCCACTCGCTGGTGGAAAAAGTACTGAACGACCGCGCCACCATGGGCCGTGGTGAAATGAACCTCGATTGGGGTATGGGCGAACACCTGGCCTACGCGTCGCTGGTAGCGTCCGGTTACGCCATCCGCCTGTCGGGCCAGGATGCCGGCCGCGGCACGTTCGTGCACCGCCACGCCGTGCTGCACGATCAGAACCGTGAACGCTGGGATGCCGGTACGTACGTGCCACTGTGCAACGTGTCGGAAACGCAGGCGCCGTTCGTCGTCATCGACTCGGTGCTGTCCGAAGAAGCCGTACTGGCCTTCGAATACGGTTACTCCACCGCTGAACCAAACACGCTGACCATCTGGGAAGCACAGTTCGGCGATTTCGCCAATGGCGCGCAAGTGGTCATCGACCAGTTCATCGCGTCCGGTGAAGTCAAGTGGGGCCGCGCGTCGGGCCTGACGATGATGCTGCCGCACGGCTACGAAGGCCAGGGTCCGGAGCACTCGTCGGCACGTCCAGAACGTTTCCTGCAACTGTGCGCAGACAACAATATGCAAGTGGTGCAGCCAACCACGGCCGCCCAGATTTTCCACCTGCTGCGCCGCCAGATGGTGCGCCAGTTCAGGAAGCCATTGGTCATCCTGACGCCGAAGTCGCTGCTGCGTAACAAGGATGCCGGCTCGCCGCTGGCCGACTTGGCCAAGGGTGCATTCCAGACTGTCATCGGCGAAATCGACGACAAGGTCGATGCTGCCAAGGTCAAGCGCGTAGTCGCCTGCTCCGGCAAGGTGTATTACGACCTGGTCAATGCCCGCAAGACGCGCGGCCAGACTGATACTGCCATTGTCCGCGTCGAGCAGCTGTATCCGTTCCCGCACAAATCGTTTGCTGCCGAACTGAAGAAATTCCCGAACGCGACGGAAGTGGTGTGGACCCAGGACGAGCCGCAAAACCAGGGCGCGTGGTTCCAGATCCAGCACAATTTGTTCGAGAGCATGGAATCGGGTCAGAAGCTGGCCTACGCCGGTCGTCCGGCGTCGGCAGCGCCTGCTGTCGGTTATGCCGACAAGCACAATGCGCAGCAGAAGGAATTGCTGGAAACAGCGTTCTCGAAGCTCAAGGGCTTCATCCTGACCAAGTAAAAAATACCGGCAAGCCGCGCATCTTTTATGTTGCGCCGCTTGCCGATTCGCATTTTCAAGAATACAGAACGGAGTTTTTCCAATGGCACAAATCGAAGTCAAGGTCCCCCAGTTGTCGGAATCGGTTGCTGAAGCAACCCTGTTGTCCTGGCATAAAAAAGTCGGCGAGCCAGTGGGCCGCGACGAAAACATGATCGACATCGAAACCGACAAAGTGGTCCTCGAACTGCCAGCCCCGTCGGCCGGCGTGATCGTGCAACTGCTGAAAGGCGACGGCGCCACCGTTGTCGCTGGCGAAGTCATTGCCATCATCGATACCGAAGCATCGGTACAAGTGTCGCCGCTGCAAATTGGTCCTGTCGCCGTGACGCCGGCACCAACGGCTGCTGCCGCACCGCAAACGACTGCGACTGCCGCTACCGGCGGTGCGATGGCCGGCGTGGCCATGCCTGCTGCCTCGAAAATCCTGGCGGACAACAATATGAGCGCGGCTGATGTGGCCGGTTCTGGCCGTGATGGCCGTGTGACCAAGGGCGATGCGCTCGGCGCCGTGGCTGCACCGAAGCCGGCTGCACCTGCTGCTCCAGCACCTGCGCCTGCTGCAAAACCAGCACTGCAGCAAGTGTCGGCCGCCATCGTGCAGAACCTGGGCGACCGTCCGGAAGAGCGCGTGCCAATGAGCCGCCTGCGTGCCCGTATCGCCGAGCGCCTGCTGCAATCGCAGTCGACCAACGCGATTCTCACCACTTTCAATGAAGTGAACATGCAGCCGGTGATCGACCTGCGCAACAAGTACAAGGACAAGTTCGAGAAAGAGCACGGCGTCAAGCTGGGCTTCATGTCGTTCTTCGTCAAGGCAGCTGTCGCGGCACTGAAAAAGTACCCGGTCATCAATGCATCGGTCGACGGCAACGACATCGTCTACCACGGCTACTTTGACATCGGCATCGCGGTCGGTTCGCCGCGCGGCCTGGTGGTGCCGATCCTGCGCAATGCCGATCAGATGTCTATCGCCGAGATCGAAAAGAAAATCGGCGAATTCGGCGCCAAGGCCAAGGAAGGCAAGCTGACGCTGGACGACCTGACCGGCGGCACGTTCTCGATTTCGAACGGCGGTACGTTCGGTTCGATGATGTCGACCCCGATCATCAACCCGCCACAGTCGGCCATCCTGGGCGTGCACGCGACCAAAGACCGTGCTGTTGTGGAGAATGGTCAAGTCGTGGTGCGTCCGATGAATTACCTGGCGATGTCGTACGACCACCGCATCATCGACGGCCGCGAAGCCGTCCTGGGCCTGGTCACGATGAAAGACACGCTGGAAGATCCGGCGCGCCTGTTGTTGGATCTGTAACTGTCCGACCTGTCATTTTTTGACGAAGCGCGCGCCAACGGTGGCGCGTGCAAGCTGTTTGTGATTGAGGGATGACCATGCATATCTCCGATGAAATCAAGCGTTTGCACGAACTGCACCAGGCCGGCGCGCTGTCCGACAGCGAGTTCGCCCGCGCCAAAGAGAAGGTGTTGTCAGGTTCGAACGTGAACATGGACAAAACCGTCATTGGCGACGGCACCTTGTCTGCCGAATTTTCCAGACTGCGCCGCTCGCGCACCGACCGCTGGCTGGGTGGGGTGTGCGGCGGGATCGCGGTGGCATCGGGAATCGATGCCTGGATCTGGCGGCTGGTATTCGCGCTGTTCGGCGCCACATACGGCGTGGGAATTTTGATTTACGCGCTGTTGTGGATATTCGTCCCGGAAGAATAATCAGTAGACGTGGACTGTTCCGCGGCTTCATTTTTGCCACCGTCATCCCCGCGCAGGCGGGGACCCATAACACGCGTACAAGAGTGGTATTGCATGAGTGCTATAGGTTCCTGCCTTCGCGGGAATGACGAAGTAGTGGTGGCGAATAATTGGCGCGCGACGCCCGCGTCAAATCAAGGAAAAAATAAATGAGTGATACCAAAAACTTCGACGTCGTCGTCATCGGTGGCGGTCCTGGCGGCTATATCGCCGCAATTCGCGCAGCGCAGCTGGGTTTCTCGGTTGCCTGCGTCGACGAATGGTCGAACGACAAGGGCGGTCCTGCCCTGGGCGGCACCTGCACCAACGTTGGCTGCATTCCGTCGAAAGCACTGCTGCAATCGTCGGAACATTTCGAACACGCCAGCCATTCGTTTGCCGAACACGGCATCGATGTCGCCGGTCTGACGCTGAACCTGCCGCAAATGTTGAAGCGCAAGGATACCGTCGTCAAGCAGAACAACGACGGCATCATCTACCTGTTCAAAAAAAACAAGGTCACCTTTTTCCACGGCCGCGCGACCTTCGCCGGTGCTGCTGAAGGCGGCTACACGCTGAACGTCACCGGTCCGGGCGCAGCGACTGTGTCGGCCAAACACGTCATCGTGGCCACCGGCTCGAACGCCCGTGAACTGCCAGGCGCACCGTTCGACGAGAAAATCATCCTGTCGAACGCCGGCGCGCTGGCCATCGAGGCAGTACCAGGCAAACTGGGCGTCATCGGCGCCGGCGTCATCGGCCTGGAAATGGGGTCGGTATGGCGCCGCGTCGGTGCCGATGTCACCGTGCTGGAAGGCTTGCCTACGTTCCTCGGCGCAGTCGATGAACAGATCGCCAAAGAAGCCCATAAACTGTTTACCAAACAAGGCCTGAAGATCAGCCTTGGCGTGAAAATTGGCACCATCACCAACACCGGCTCGGGTGTCACGGTGGAATACACCGACGCTGCCGGCGCCGCACAGAAGGGCGAGTTCGATCGCCTGATCATCTCGATCGGCCGCGTGCCAAACACGATCGGCCTGGGCGCCGACGTGGTTGGCCTGGCGCTGGACGAACGTGGTTTCATCAACGTCGATGGCGACTGCAAAACCAACCTGCCGAACGTCTGGGCAGTGGGTGACGTGGTGCGCGGCCCGATGCTGGCGCACAAGGCCGAAGAAGAAGGCGTGGCAGTGGCCGAGCGTATCGCCGGCCAGCACGGCCATGTCAACTTCAACACCATTCCGTGGGTCATTTACACGCATCCGGAAATCGCGTGGGTCGGCCAGACGGAGCAGCAGTTGAAAGCTGCCGGCGTGGCGTACAAGGCGGGTACTTTCCCGTTCATGGCGAACGGCCGCGCGCGCGCGCTGGGCGACACGTCCGGCATGGTGAAGTTTTTGGCCGATGCGACCACCGATGAAATTCTCGGCGTGCACATCGTCGGCCCGATGGCGTCCGAGCTGATTTCGGAATCCGTCGTCGCGATGGAATTCCGCGCATCGTCGGAAGACATCGCCCGCATCTGCCACGCGCATCCGTCGCTGTCGGAAGCGACCAAGGAAGCTGCACTCGCCGTCGAAAAGCGGTCGCTGAACTTTTAAATTGTCTTCAGCATGACTGGCCGGCGCGCTTGAAACAAGGTGCGCCGGCTTTTTTGCATTGTGTCCGAATGATTGTGCCCCCATGAACGTACAAGAATATTATCAGCACGCGTTAATCGAACGTGGCTTCAAATCCGATCCGGCCCAGCACCGCGCGGTCGACCGCCTGCAGCAGGCGTACGATGAATGGGTGCAATTCAAGGCCCAGCGTTCGTCCACCTTCAAGCGTCTGATCAACCGGCCGGATGTGCCTCGCGGCGTGTATATGTGGGGCGGGGTAGGGCGCGGCAAATCGTTTTTGATGGACAGTTTTTATTCGGTGGTGCCGGTGGTGCGCAAGACGCGCCTGCACTTCCATGAATTCATGCGCGAAGTGCATCGCCAGCTCGACGAACTGAAAGGCGTGGCCAATCCGCTCGATGAAGTCGCGCTGCGCATTGCAAAAAAATACCGGCTGATCTGCTTCGACGAGTTTCACGTATCGGATATTGCCGATGCCATGATCCTGTACAACCTGCTGGGCGCGTTATTCAAAAATGGGGTCTCGTTCATCATGACCTCGAATTACGACCCGGATTTGCTGTACCCGGACGGCCTGCACCGCGACCGCATGCTGCCGACCATCGCGCTGTTGAAGGACAAGCTGGACGTGATGAATGTCGATGCCGGCCTTGATTACCGCAAGCGCGCGATGGAGCAGGTGCAAACCTTTCATACCCCACTCAGTGCGGCATCGGACAAGGCGCTGCGCGACGCGTGGACCAGGCTTGCCGATACCGCCGACGAAGACCCGCGCGTGCACATCGAGAACCGCGAAATTCGCGCGCTGCGCCGCGCCGGTGGCGCCATCTGGTTCGACTTCGCCACGCTGTGCGGCGGCCCGCGTTCGCAAAACGATTACCTCGAACTGGCCAGCCGTTTTCATACGGTGATCCTGTCCGGGATTCCGGTGATGTCGGCGGCGATGTCGTCCGAGGCACGCCGCTTCACCTGGCTGATCGACGTGTTTTACGATCACAAGGTCAAGCTGCTGATGTCGGCGGCGACCGAGCCGGAACAGTTGTACACGACCGGCGTCCTGTCGAACGAATTTCACCGCACCGTCTCGCGTATCATCGAGATGGGTTCGGTCGAATACATGCAGAGCGAACGGCGCGGCGCGGCCGATTCGCTCGCCTGATAAAACAAGGATAATTCAATGAAACACATCACTACACGCATCACTACATTCTTCGCAGCAGCGGTCGTGCTGGCCGGCTGTGGCACGGCACCGGTGCTCGATACAGAACCGCTCATCACGCCGTCGGCGAACGTCGAACAGGCCAATGCCCGCATCGCGGCGGCGGCGGCTGAACAGACGCGCATCGAAAACGAGTACGCCGCCCAGGAGCTGGTCTGCTACAAGCGCTTCTTCGTCAACGACTGCCTCGACCTGGCCAAGGAAGAGCGCCGCGTCGCGCTGAGCGGCACCACCGCCCGCGACAACGAAGCGCAGCATTTCCTGCGCAAGCATGCGCTGGAGGTGCGTGACGCCGAGATTGCCAAGGCTGAAGCCGATTTCAAGGAAAAAGAAGCTGGCATTGCCGTCATGCCGCCACGTGCGCCACGCGCGGTAACGTCGCAGCCGCCCGCAAAACCGTCGACCGCCGCGCAGCGCAAGGCGCGCCAGGCGGCACGCGAGCAGGAAGCTGCCGCCCGCGCGCAAGCCGACGCGCCGAAGCGTGCCGCCAACGTGGCCGATGCCGTGAAGCGCAAGGCCGATGCGGAGGAGCGGCAAAAGGCCGTGGCCCAGCGCCTGGCCGACCGCAAGGCCGATCAGGCGAAGAAGGCGGCGGACAAGGCTGCAGCCGATGCTGCCGATGCCGCTGCCGCTGCCGCTGCCGCTAACAAGAAATAATAAAGAGCGTCACCGGCGCCGGGATTATTCACCGGCCCGCAAGCGCCGCCAGAGCGTGGTGCGGCTGACCCCAAGGTGGCGCGCCGCGGCATCGCGGTTGCCGCCAAACTGCGCCACGATCTCGGCCAGCGTCGGCGCCATCGGGGCAGTTGCCGCCAGCTCCGGCGCCACGCTCGCCAGGAACTGCACGGTCAGTGCCTGCAGCGGTTCGGCTGCCATGAAGAGCGCCAGACGTTCCGCGAGGTTCCTGACCTCGCGTACATTTCCCGGCCAGCCGTAGCCATCGAGCAGGCGCCGGCATGCGACCAACTCCGCAGCCAGGTTCGGATGCGGCTTCGCCCCCAGCGCGGCCAGCGCAGTCTTCAGCGACCACTCCAGCAGCTTGATGGCATCCTCGCCACGCGCGCGCAGCGGTGGCAACGCGAGGCGCAATACCGCCAGGCGATAAAACAGATCGGCGCGAAAACGCCCCTCGCGTACACGCGCATCGAGGTCGCAGTGCGTCGCGCACACCACGCGCACGTCGATCGGCACCGGCCGGGTGCCGCCGACGCGCATCACTTCGCGCTCTTCCAGCACGCGCAGCAAGCGCGTTTGCAGCGCCAGCGGCATTTCGCCGATTTCATCGAGGAAGAGGGTGCCGCGGTGCGCCGCTTCAAACAGGCCGGCATGGCCGCCGCGCCGGGCGCCGGTGAAGGCGCCTTCCTCGTGGCCGAATAATTCCGACTCCAGCAGCGACTCGGCAATGGCGCCGCAGTTGACCGCCACGAATGGCTGGCCGGCCTGGCCGCGCGCACCTTCACGGTGAATGGCCTGTGCCACCAGTTCCTTGCCAGTGCCCGTCTCGCCGGTAATGAGCACGGTGGCTTGCGAGCGGGCGTACAACACCACCGACTGGCGCAGGCTTTCCATGGCGGGCGAATCGCCGCGCAGATCGTGCAGGCCGCGCTGACGGCGGGTGGCGCTGGCGCCAGGGCTGCGGGTACTGCGCACAGTGAGGCTGGCGCGTGCGGTTTCCAGCGCATCGTCGAAGGCCTGGCGGATCGACGCGGCCGAATACAGGAACACGCCGGTCAGGCCGGCTTCTTCGGCCAGGTCGGTAATCAGGCCGGCGCCGACAATGGCCTCGATGCCGGCCGCCTTTAGCTCGTGGATGGCGGCCCGCGCATCTTCTTCCGTGACGTAGGTACGCTGCAGAAGAGGAAAGCCGAACGTGGCGCTGAACGCGGCCAGTTCGGGCAGCAGCGACTGATAGGTGATCACGCCGATGCGCTGCGACACGCGGCGTGCGCGGGTCAGCGCCTGCAGCACATCGAAGCCGCTTGCCTTTGCCACCACGACTGGCACGGACACGCGGCTTTTCAGCCAGGCCGCATTGGAACCGGCCGCGATGATGACGTCGCAATGTTCGGTGGCGAGGCGCTCGCGCAGGTGCCGTGCCGCTTCATCGAAACCGAGATGCACCGGTTCGATCGTGGCGAGATGGTCGTACTCGACGGTGATATCGCGGAACAGATCGGACAGGCGTGAGACCGATACGGTCCAGATGACGGGTTTGCTGAGCATGTTGCGATTGTAACGCAGCGCGTTTCATCCGTTGCAACATGAAACGCTAGATGCCGTGCGTGGCGCGCCAAGTCCTTGATAAGGTTAATAATCGCCGCTGGCATGGCACTTGCAATGCTGGAAGCATTGATGTCCACCCACAGGAGTTAAACCATGAAACAATCCCCCGGCGCGCTGTTTCGCTGCGCAGTCCAGGAAGAGTCGCCGTTGCAGGTGGTCGGCGCCATCAACGCCAACCACGCGCTGCTGGCCAAACGCGCCGGTTTCAAGGCGATCTACCTGTCTGGCGGCGGTGTCGCGGCCGGGTCGCTGGGCTTGCCGGATCTGGGCATTTCCAATCTCGACGATGTGCTGACCGATGTGCGCCGGATTACCGACGTGTGCGACCTGCCGCTGCTGGTCGATGTCGATACCGGCTTCGGTTCCTCGGCCTTCAATGTCGCGCGCACGGTGAAATCGATGATCAAGTTCGGCGCGGCCGCGCTGCATATCGAGGACCAGGTGGGCGCCAAGCGCTGCGGCCACCGTCCGGGCAAAGAGATCGTCAGCAAGCAGGAAATGGTCGACCGCATCAAGGCTGCGGTGGATGCCCGTACCGACGACGATTTCGTCATCATGGCGCGTACCGATGCGCTGGCCGTGGAAGGGCTCGACGCCGCCATCGAGCGCGCGGTGGCCTGCATCGAAGCGGGCGCCGACATGATTTTTCCGGAAGCGATCACCGAGCTGTCGATGTATGCGCAGTTTGCCAAAGCCGTAGGCGTGCCGGTGCTGGCGAACATCACCGAGTTCGGTTCGACGCCGCTGTTTACGGTGGATGAATTAAAGGGCGCCGATGTGGGCCTGGTGCTGTATCCGTTGTCGGCGTTCCGCGCGATGAACAAGGCAGCCGAAAATGTGTACGGCGCGATCCGGCGCGATGGCACGCAGAAGAATGTGCTCGACACAATGCAGACGCGGATGGAACTGTACGACCGCATCGATTACCACCAGTTCGAACAGCACCTCGATGCGCTGTTTGCGGCGCAGAAGAAATAACAAAGTAGGCAAAAGCCATCACTAACCAACGTCATTCCCGCGCAGGCGGGAACCTATAACCCGCATGCTTTTGGCGCAATGTCTGATCGCAAGTGGTATAGGCCCCCGCCTTCGCGGGGGTGACGGTGTAACTAACAGGGAACCACCATGACCGACGCAGCTACCCCCTTCAAACCAAAAAAATCCGTCGCCCTCTCCGGCGTCACCGCTGGTAACACGGCCCTGTGCTCGGTCGGGAAAACCGGCAACGACCTGCACTACCGCGGCTACGACATCCTCGACATCGCCGACCGCTGCGAATTCGAAGAAATCGCTTACCTGCTGGTCCACGGCAAGCTCCCCAATCAAGGGGAACTGCGCGGCTACAAAGCCAAATTGCGCTCACTGCGCGGCTTGCCGGAAGCGGTCAAGCTGGCGCTCGAAGCGCTGCCTGCCGCCAGCCATCCGATGGACGTGATGCGCACCGGCGTCTCGGCGCTGGGCTGCGTGCTGCCGGAAAAAGACGACCACAATGTGACTGGCGCGCGCGACATCGCCGACCGTTTGATGGCGTCGTTTGGCTCGATGCTGCTGTACTGGTACCACTTCAGCCATAACGGCAAGCAGATCGACACGCAGACCGACGACGACTCGATCGGCGGGCATTTCCTCCACCTGCTGCATGGCCATACGCCGCCCGACCACTGGGTGAAAGCGATGCACACGTCGCTGATCCTGTACGCCGAACACGAATTCAACGCGTCGACATTTACCGCGCGCGTGATCGCTGGCACCGGGTCCGACATCCACTCGGCCATTACCGGCGCGATTGGCGCACTGCGCGGCCCGAAGCACGGCGGCGCCAATGAAGTGGCCCTGGAAATTCAGAAGCGCTACGAAAACCCGGACGAAGCCGAAGCCGATATCCGCAACCGCGTCGCCAACAAGGAAGTCGTGATCGGCTTCGGTCACCCGGTCTACACGGTGTCCGATCCGCGCAATGTCGTCATCAAGGAAGTGGCGCGCACCTTGTCGGAGGAGGGCGGTTCGATGAAGATGTTCGACATCGCCGAGCGCCTCGAATCGGTGATGTGGGAAGTCAAAAAGATGTTCCCGAACCTGGACTGGTTCTCGGCTGTGTCGTATCACATGATGGGCGTACCGACCGCCATGTTCACGCCGCTGTTCGTCATCGCGCGCACATCCGGCTGGTCGGCCCACGTCGTTGAGCAGCGCATCGACAACAAGATCATCCGTCCGAGCGCCAATTACGTCGGCCCGGAAGATCTCGCCTTTGTCCCTCTGGCTGAACGCACATGAACACTGCACACCGCAAGAACCTGCCTGGCACCGATCTCGATTATTTCGATGCGCGGGCCGTGGTCGATGGTATTCAGGAGGGCGCGTGGGACAAGCTGCCGTACACGTCGCGCGTACTGGCGGAAAACCTGGTGCGCCGCTGCGATCCGGTGAACTTGATCGCGTCGCTGGAGCAGCTGGTGTATCGCAAACGCGACCTGGATTTTCCGTGGTTTCCAGCGCGCGTGGTCTGCCACGACATCCTCGGCCAGACGGCACTGGTCGACCTGGCCGGGCTGCGTGACGCCATCGCGCTCGAGGGCGGCGACCCGGCGCTGGTCAATCCTGTGGTGCCGACGCAGTTGGTCGTCGACCATTCGCTGGCAGTGGAATACGCTGGCTTCGATCCGGATGCGTTTGAAAAAAACCGCGCGGTGGAAGACCGCCGCAACGACGACCGCTTCCACTTCATCGACTGGACCAAGAAGGCATTCCGCAATGTCGACGTGATCCCGCCGGGGAACGGCATCCTGCACCAGATTAACCTCGAGCGCATGAGCCCTGTCGTGCAGGTCAGCGATGGTGTGGCGTATCCGGACACGCTGGTCGGCACCGACTCGCACACGCCGATGGTCGACGCGCTTGGCGTCATCGCCATCGGCGTGGGCGGGCTGGAAGCGGAAAGCGTGATGCTGGGACGGGCGTCATACATGCGCCTGCCAGACATCATCGGCGTCGAGCTGACTGGCAAGCCGCAGCCGGGCATCACCGCCACCGACACGGTGCTGGCGCTGACGGAATTCCTGCGCAACGCGAAAGTGGTGTCGTCGTACCTGGAGTTTTTCGGCGCCGGTGCGGCGCATTTGACGCTGGGCGACCGCGCGACCATTTCGAACATGGCGCCGGAATACGGTTCGACCGCCGCCATGTTTTACATCGACGAGCAGACCATCAAGTACCTGACGTTGACGGGACGCGACGATGAACAGGTCAAGCTGGTGGAGCTGTATGCGAAAGAAACCGGGCTGTGGGGGGACAGCTTGAAGCAGGCAGAATACGAGCGTGTGCTGACGTTCGACCTGTCGTCGGTGGTGCGCAATATCGCCGGCCCGTCGAACCCGCACAAGCGCGTGCCGACGTCCGAACTGGCCGCGCGCGGCATCAGTGGCATTGTCGAAAACGAGGCGGGCCTGATGCCCGATGGCGCCGTGATCATCGCGGCCATCACCAGCTGCACCAACACGAACAACCCGCGCAACATGATCGCGGCCGGACTGATTGCGCGGAACGCGAACAGGATTGGCCTGCAGCGCAAGCCGTGGGTGAAAAGCTCGCTGGCGCCGGGATCGAAAACCGTGGCGCTGTACCTGGAAGCGGCCGGCCTGCTGGCCGAACTGGAAACGCTGGGCTTCGGCGTCGTCGCCTTCGCCTGCACCACCTGCAACGGCATGAGCGGCGCGCTCGACCGGGTGATCCAGCAGGAAGTCATCGACCGCGATCTGTACGCGACGGCGGTGTTGTCGGGTAACCGCAATTTCGACGGCCGCATCCACCCGTATGCGAAGCAGGCGTTCCTGGCCTCGCCGCCGCTGGTGGTTGCGTATGCGATTGCCGGCACGATCCGCTTCGACATCGAAAAAGACGTGCTGGGGCTGGATGCCAGCGGCCGCGAAATTCGCCTGGCCGATATCTGGCCGGACGACGCGGAGATCGATGCGGTCGTCGCCGCCAGCGTCAAGCCGGAGCAGTTCCGCAGCGTCTACACGCCGATGTTCGCCATCCAGGCCGACAAGGCGGACAAGGTCGCGCCGCTTTACGAATGGCGGCCGCACAGCACTTATATCCGGCGTCCGCCGTACTGGGAAGGCGCGCTAGCGGGTGCGCGCACATTGACCGGCATGCGTGCGCTGGCGGTTTTAGGGGACAACATCACCACCGACCATCTGTCGCCATCGAACGCCATCATGCTCGACAGCGCGGCGGGTGAATATCTGCACAAGATGGGTTTGCCCGAAGAAGACTTCAATTCGTATGCCACCCACCGGGGCGATCATTTGACGGCGCAGCGCGCCACCTTTGCCAATCCGACGTTGAAAAACGAGATGGTAAAGGAGGGCGGGAAAGTAGTGGCCGGGTCGCTGGCGCGGGTGGAGCCGGAAGGGCAGGTGATGCGCATGTGGGAAGCCATCGAGACGTACATGGCGCGCAAGCAGCCGTTGATCATTATCGCTGGCGCCGATTACGGCCAGGGTTCGTCGCGCGACTGGGCCGCGAAAGGCGTGCGCCTGGCCGGCGTGGAAGCGATTGCGGCCGAAGGTTTTGAACGCATTCACCGTACCAATCTGGTGGGAATGGGCGTGCTGCCGCTGGAGTTCAAGGCAGGTGTGACGCGCCTGACACTGGGCATCGACGGCACCGAAATCTACGATGTCCTCGGCGCCCGCACGCCTGGCGCGACGCTGACGCTCGTGTTGACGCGGCGCTCTGGCGAGCGGGTGGAAGTGCCGGTGACGTGCCGCCTCGACACCGCCGAAGAAGTGTCGATCTACGAAGCCGGCGGCGTGCTGCAGCGGTTTGCGCAGGACTTTCTGGCGTCGTCGAAAAAGGCGGCATAACCTTTATTAGTTAAATGAAGAACCGTCACCCCGGCGAAGGCCGGGGCCCATATCACGCTCGCTTGAGTGGTGCTTTAAGCTTGGTATGGGTTCCCGCCTCCGCGGGAATGACGACAGCAAAAGGAAGATATTGTGAACTATCCGCCCCAACTTAAAATCCCCGCCACCTACATGCGCGGCGGGACCAGCAAGGGCGTCTTCTTCCGCCTGCAGGACCTGCCGCCAGCGGCGCAAACACCCGGGCCGGCACGCGATGCACTCCTGTTGCGCGTCATCGGCAGCCCCGACCCGTACGGCAAGCAGATCGACGGCATGGGTGGCGCCACCTCCAGCACCAGCAAGACAGTCATCCTGGCGCCATCCACGCGCCCGGATCACGATGTCGATTACCTGTTCGGCCAGGTCGCCATTGACCAGCCGTTTGTCGACTGGAGCGGCAATTGCGGCAACCTGTCCGCTGCTGTCGGCGCGTTTGCCATCAGCAGCGGCATGGTGCAAAACGTGCCGCACGACGGCGTCGCCATTGTCCGCATCTGGCAGGCCAATATCGGCAAGACCATCGTTGCCCACATTCCGATGACGGCGGGCGCGGTGCAGGAAACCGGCGACTTCGAACTCGATGGCGTGACCTTTCCAGCTGCCGAAGTGCAGCTCGAATTCATGGACCCGGCAGCCGATGAAGAAGGCGGCGGTGGCGCGATGTTCCCGACCGGGCATGTGGTGGATGCACTGCACGTCCCCGGCATCGGCACTTTCCAGGCGACGATGATTAACGCCGGCATCCCGACAATATTTTTGAACGCAGCCGATCTCGGCTACCTTGGGACCGAACTGCAGGACGCCATCAACAGCGACCCGCAGGCATTGGCGCGCTTTGAAACCATCCGTGCCCACGGCGCCGTGCGCATGGGGCTTATCGCACATGTCGACGAGGCCGGCGCGCGTCAGCACACGCCGAAAGTCGCGTTCGTGGCGCCCCGGGCAGCCTACACCGCGTCAAGTGGCAAGGCCATCGCGGCGGACGATGTCGATCTGCTGGTGCGCGCCATGTCGATGGGGAAGCTGCACCACGCGATGATGGGCACGGCGGCCGTGGCGATCGGCGCGGCGGCCGCCATTCCCGGCACGCTGGTCAATCTGGCGGCCGGCGGCGGCGCGCGTGACGCGGTGCGGTTCGGGCATCCGTCCGGCACCCTGCGCGTGGGCGCCGCCGCAGTGGAAAGCAATGGCAGCTGGAGCGTGACCAAGGCTGTCATGAGCCGGAGTGCGCGCGTGCTGATGGAAGGCTGGGTGCGCGTGCCGGGGTAGTTTGCGAACAGGATTACAACATCTTACTGACTATTACCTTGCTGTACTGGAACTTTAGTAAGAATCTGGTTATCATTCTTTCCATTAGGCAGCTCGCCTGAAGCTGCCGCGTGGGATGGACGAAGATGGATCGAGTGTCAAATACATCGGCGTTTGTCGCCGCCGCGCTGCTGCTGACGGGCATGCCGGCATGTGCCTGCCGTGTGGATGGCAGCATCTTCGCCGTCAGTCCGGAGCTCGATACGCTGTTGGGGATGCCGGTGAGCGGGCGCCGCGTGCAGGATATTTTCGCAGCCGCTGACGCTCGCTCCGGTGACCTCGGCGTGACCGCCAATACAGCGGCGCGGGCCAAGGCCGGACTGGCCGAGGCCTCGGTATTTCGTACCGCCGTGCAGGGTGCTTTTTGCGCCATCGCGGTGCAGGTGCGGACCAAACCGTTTTTTGTCGAGGGCCGCCTGGGTGGCGCGACGTTTACGTTTGTCGACATGCGCGCGGCCGAACTGTCGCGCACCGCGCTGCATGGCGCGCTGCTTGAACGCGACGCCATGCTGGAGAATGCCGCGGTCGGCATCTTCTTTACCAAACCCGGTGTCCTGATCAGCTGTAACCGGCGCATGGCAGAAATGATCGGGTACACGCAGGAAGAGCTGGCTGACCGCGATTCCGCCGACATTTTTCCCAGCCAGTTCGAGCACGATACGCTGCTGGCCGAAGCGAACTTTCAGCTGCGCGCCGGACGTCCTTTCGAAAAACGTGAGTACCACGCGCAGCGGCGCGACGGTACCATGTTCTGGGCACACATCCGCGCTCGTGCGATCGATCCGGAGGCGCGCGACGCCGGCACCATCTGGATTGTCGAAGACATCACCGAGGCGCGCCGCGCGGTGTCCGAAGTGCAGGCGCTGATGACCAACGCGACTGTCAGCATCCTGTTTACCAAGGACCGCATGATCACGCGCGTCAACAGCGGTTTTGCCCGGATGTTCGGCTATCCCGAGCCTGCGCCGATGCCGATGAAAGCGCGGCAGCTGTATGGTGACGACGCGACGTATCAGCGCATTGGCGCCAGTGCGTATCCGGCGCTGCGCGAAGGTCAGTCCTTCCATGGCGAAACCGCGATGGTGCGTAGCGACGGCACCCGCATCTGGGTACAGCTGATCGGCTACCTGGTGGCGCCAGGCGACATGGAGCAAGGCACCATCTGGATCATCGAAGATGTTACGGCGCGCGTCGAGGCGGCCGATGCGGTGCGGCGCGCACGCGACGAGTTGGAAGTGCGAGTGCTGGCCCGCACCGCCGAACTGGCCGGTGCAAACGATCTGCTGCAGGCTGAAATTGCCGAACGCCGCCAGGCCGAAGCGCGCGTGCACCGGATGGCTTACTTCGATCCACTGACCAGTTTGCCGAACCGCGCACTGCTGGCCGACCGGCTGGAACGCGCTGTCGTCACGGCCCAGCGCAGCAACCGCAAGCTGGCCGTGATGTTCCTCGACCTGGATCGCTTCAAGACCATCAACGATTCGCTCGGCCATGTGACCGGCGACTATCTGCTGCGCGAAGTCGCGCACCGGCTGGTGGGCGCAGTGCGCGCCGGGGACACCGTGGCGCGCCTGGGCGGGGACGAGTTCGTGGTGGTGGCCCCCGGCCTGCGCAGCAGCGCCGAATGTGCGCTGGTGGGTGACAAGATCATCGCCGCTCTGGCGGTGCCGTTCCTGATTGAGGGCCGTACGCTGCACATCTTGCCGTCGATCGGGATGTGCCTGTATCCCGAGGATGGCGAGGATGTCGAAACCCTGATGCGCCATGCCGACGCCGCGATGTACGCGGCCAAGGCAGCGGGCCGCAATAATTACCAGTTTTTTACGCCGCGGATGAACCAGGCCGCCGCGCTCCGCTTCGAGATCGACAGCAATTTGCGCGGTGCTCTGGCGCGCGGCGAGTTCGAACTTTACTACCAGCCATTGTTCGAGACGTCCACGCGGCGCCTGTGCGCGCTGGAAGTACTGCTGCGCTGGCGCCGGCCGGGCCTGGACATGATGATGCCGGACGATTTCATTCCTATCCTCGAAGAAAACGGCATGATCGTGCCAGTCGGCGAATGGGTCATGCGGCACGCCTGCGAACAAAGCATGGCGTGGCAGCGTGCCGGCCTGCCGATGGTGCCGATTGCCGTGAACCTGTCGGCGCGCCAGTTCATGCATGGCGGCCTGGTCGAGACCATCCGCGCCATCATCGACGACACCGGCATCGATCCGGCCATGCTGGAATGCGAAATCACCGAAACGGCGCTGATGGAGCATGGCGAGCAAACGCTTGAAATTCTTGGCCAGATCGAGCACATGGGCGTCAAACTGTCGATCGACGACTTCGGCACCGGTTACTCCAGTCTGGCATACCTGAAACGCTTTCCGGTCCACACGCTGAAGATCGACCGCGCATTCATCCGCGACCTGGAAACCAGCAGCGAAGACCGCGCCATCGTCGCGGCGATCGTGGCGTTGTCCGGCAGCTTGCAGTTGTCGGTGGTGGCCGAGGGTGTCGAAACCGAAGCCCAGTTCGCGCTGCTGCGCGAGCATGGCTGCAATGTCGCGCAGGGCTACCTGTTTTCCACGCCGGTCGATGCGGCTACCACGGAGCGGATGTTGCAGGCCATCCGTGCGAAGGCCGAAATGCATGCCACTCTGGCCCTGATGGTGGCTGTGTAAGCGTTAGTTAGACAAAATCCAGGCTGAACTTTTGCGCGCAGGAGCAGTCATACCCAGTGTCGAGATAACGCATGGGTGATGAAGATGGCGGCGCTGACGTACGATCAATTGCTCACTGGCTTGGCCGACTCGCCACTGTCTTTGCTTGAACTGGCACATTTGCGGGCGTCGATCGGCACTATTGTCGATGCCGGAAAATGTTTTGCGCTCATCGAACAGGGCGCCCAGGGCCGTGGATGTCCCCATTGCCGCTGCCTGCGCGTCCATTGTTGCGGTCGCGCCAGCGGCCTGCAACGGTATCGCTGCCTGTGTTGCCGTCGCAGTTACAACGCCCTGACCGGCACGCCGCTGGCGCGTTTGCGCAAGAAAGAGCACTGGCTCGCTTACCTGCAGTGTGTGCTCGATTCAAGGACCGTGCGTGCTGCTGCCAACACCGTCGGTGTGCACCGCACCACCAGTTTTCGCTGGCGCCACCGCTTCGTGCCAGGCGCCATCCGCGAGCGGCCACGCCGCCTGAATGGGCTGGTCGAAGTCGACGAAACATATCTGCTGGAATCCCAGAAGGGCTCGCGCCACATGAAGCGCCCGGCGCGTCATCGCGGTGGCGTGGCGCAACGACCCGGAATCAGTCGCGAACACGATTGCTTGCTGATCGCGCGTGACCGCAACAAAGCGACGCTGGATTTTCATACCGGCCGTGGACCGGTACGGCTCGCTCAGCTGAAAACCTGCCTGAGTGGTATTTTTGCGCCCGGCGCCGTGCTGGTCAGCGATGGCGCTCCCGTCTATCGCCGCTTTGCCAGCGACACCGGGGTCGAGCACAAGTATGTCAATCTCAGGACTGGCATCCGGGTGGCAGGCACCATTCATGTTCAGAACGTGAATGGATGGCACAGCCGTTTCAAAGGCTGGCTGCTGCGTTTTCGTGGCGTTGCCAGCCGCTATCTGGCCAACTACTCGGGATGGCAACGCTTGCTCGATGCACACGAACTGATCGAACCGGCGCAGTGGCTGCGCGCTGCAGTCAAGCTCTACAGATGAGCGGCTGGTTTACCTCATTAACGCTCACAGAGCCTCGGTGAGCGTGGCCACCACCGGCGTATGGTCCGACGGCTGTTCCAGCTTGCGCGGCTCGCGATCAATGATGCAGGCCTCGCAACGCGCGGCCAGTGGCGCCGAAAGCAGGATGTGATCGATGCGCAGCCCGCGGTTGCGGCGAAATCCCATCATCCGGTAATCCCACCAGCTGTACGATTTTTCAGGTTGCTCGAACAGGCGGAAGGCGTCCGTCAGACCGAGATCGATGAGTGCTGCCAGCGCAGCGCGCTCAGGCGGCGACACGTGCACGCCGCCCGCCCATTCCACCGGATCGTGCACATCGCGGTCTTCCGGCGCGATATTGTAGTCGCCGAGGACCGCCAGGTTCGGGTGCAGTAACTGTTCTCCAGCCAGCCATTCGCGCAGGGCTGCCAGCCAGGCCAGCTTGTAGACGAATTTGTCCGAGTCGACGGCCTGGCCGTTGGGCACGTAGGCGCACACGAACCGGATGCCCTCGATGGTGGCGGCCAGAATGCGTTGCTGAGGATCGTCGAAAAGCGGATTGTTCTTCTGGACGTCGCTGATGGGATGGCGCGACAGGATGGCCACGCCGTTATAGGTTTTCTGACCGCTGAAGACGACCTGGTATCCGGCGGCGTTGATTTCCTCGCGGGGAAATTTGTCGTCGGTGAGTTTGGTCTCCTGCAGGCAAACCACGTCGACCGGGTTGTCTGCCAGCCACTGTAACAAGTGTGGCAAGCGAACTTTTAAAGAATTAACATTCCAAGTAACTATTTTCATTGTGCTAACGTATTCTTTGGGTGTAGATTGTAATAATACTAAGCCGACATTCAGAAAGTGTGCGTTTGTATTGCGGGCTATGTACAAGTGGTGTAAGTTTTTACATAAAGATTTTTCAATATGTATTGCTTTTGAATGTGCGTTACAATAACTCTAGTTGCCTAAAGGTAAGTAGGTGTTTCAAGGCTGCAAGGGTGATTGTGCTCACGATAGTGGTCAAGTAGTGTTTGACAATGCGTTTAATCGTCAGTTTGTAGCAACAGTCAACAAAGTTGCCTGCGCGGTAATGAGAAAAACCACGGAACAGTGGTACTATCAGGCAATGTTGCAGTTTGCATAGTAAAAGGTTTCGTACCTTGTATATTCACGAAAAGGATAGAAATGCGTAACGCATTTGAAGCTTGGGCACAACGCGACGGACATATCGTTCGCCGCCGTGAAGACAAACCCGAAGAATACCTGGTCTATGAGACCCAGCGGCGCTGGGTCATCTGGCAAGCCGCCCTCGCACATGGTCAGCAGGCCAGCGAAGCCGGTCGCAGTGCCGCAGCACCTGCACAGGCGCCTGCCGCGCCAGTAGCCAGGCCTGCCATGCGTCCACCCGAGCCGGTGCGCGCGAGCGTGCGTCCCGACCCGGCGGTCGCCGACGAAGCTGCCGTGCGTAACAGCGTGCTGAACGAAGTGCTCGACGCATTCAGCGAGCTCGACGAGAACGCCGGCATGGAAGGCTTGCTGAAGGTCATCCAGAGCCTGAAAAAGAAACAGAAAGCCATGGCCGTTGCCGGTAGCGAAGGCTGATGCAGTTCCGCCACTACAAAGGTGGCCTCTACGACTTCGTGTGTGAGGCCACGCTGGAATCGGACCTCACACCGATGGTCGTGTACAAAGCCGCCGACGGCACGATCTGGATACGTCCCCGCGACGTATTTTTCCAGGAAATCGACGTCGATGGTGTTCTTACTCCGCGCTTCGCCCCTGTCTCGTAAAAAACCTTTGCTCATGCTCCGGGTTTTTCTGCCGTAAACAAGCAGAAGAGCAACCTCGGGTAATCACATGGCTTCCATCCACTCTGTCATACCGCTGGCTATGCTGGCTGTTTCTGCTGCCCTCGGCGGCTGCGCCACCATCGGCGAATCCACGCAACAACTGGTGACGATTCACGCCATCAGCGACAACCGTGAAATAGGGGGCGTCGGCTGCGTGCTGAGCAACGAGGCCGGGCGCTGGTTCACCACCGCCCCCGGACGCGTGCTGGTCACCACCAGTAAATCGGCCCTCGCAGTGCATTGCAGCAAGCCGGGAGAAGGCGCCGCCAGTGAACAGTTTGCATCACGCTATGGCGCAATGGACATGGTGGGCAACGTCGTCACCACTGCGGGCATCGGGTACCTGGTCGACCGTCATTCGGGCGCAGGGTTTGCGTATCCCGAGACCTTGACCGTGCTGATGTACAAGCCGCAGGCCATCAGGCAGAACCAGTTGGCGACCGTGGAAAACGTCGTCTGGTAAACAAACGGCGCCGTGTGAAGGCGCCGTTTGTTTTAGCCAATTACTGTCGGCTTATCCGGCACGGTTCATCAGGAATGTTGTCAGCAGCGGTACCGGACGTCCGGTGGCACCTTTCGCGCCGCCAGATTTCCACGCAGTACCCGCGATATCCAGGTGTGCCCACGTGTACTTGCGCGTGAAATTTTCCAGGAAGGCTGCTGCCGTGCAGCTGGCCCCGCCTGGCGATCCGATGTTTGCCAGATCGGCAAAATTCGATTTCAACTGTTCGTTGTACGCTTCCGAAATCGGCAGGCGCCACGCGGTGTCGCCCGATGCGCGGCCGGCGGCCAGCAAATCGTCTGCCAGTTGCTCGCAGGCGTCGTCGGCGCGCGTGAATAGGCCCGAGTTATGGTGGCCCAGTGCCACCACGCAGGCGCCGGTCAGCGTCGCAATATCGACCACGCAGGCCGGGTTGAAGCGCTCGGCATAGGTGAGGGCGTCGCACAGCACGAGGCGGCCTTCGGCGTCGGTGTTCAGAATTTCGATGGTCAGACCATTCATCGAGCTGACGATGTCGCCTGGCTTGGTGGCGCGTCCAGACGGCATGTTTTCGCATGCGGCCACGATCCCGATCACGTTCAGTTTCAAGCCCATTTCGCCGATTGCACGGAAGGTGCCCAGCACCGAGCCGGCGCCGCACATATCGTATTTCATCTCGTCCATGCCGGGACCGGCCTTCAGCGAAATGCCGCCGGTGTCGAACGTGATGCCTTTGCCGACCAGCACCACCGGTGCATCCTTGGCCTTGCCACCCATGTGCTTCAGGACGATGAATTTCGGCGCTTCGTCGCTGCCGCGTGTGACCGACAGGAAGCTGCCCATTTTCAATGCTTCGAGCTGCTTACGTTCGAGCACTTCGACATCGAAGCCGAAATCAGCATCCAGTTTTTTTGCGGTGTTGGCCAGGTAGGTCGGCGTGCAGATGTTCGGCGACAGATTGCCTAGTTCGCGCGTCAGGCTCATGCCATTGGCGACGGCGATAGACTGCGCCAGCAAGGTTTTGGTGGCAGCGCCGCCGTCAGCGGCGATGGTCAACTTGCGTACGCCGGTAACCGCAGGATCTTTTTTGAACTTCTGGCCGTCGGTGCGGAACTCGGCTTCGGTGGCGGAAGTCACCACGCAACGCATCGCCCACGCGAGGTCGCGTGCTTTCACATCCAGCAACGGTAGTGCGATAATGGCGTCCGCGCTGCCGATCGTCGTGAATGCTTTCAGGGCGCCGCCCACAGCGGCAGCGAAACTTTTCTCGCTGATGGCGTCATCAGCGCCCACGCCAACCAGCAGCACGCGTGCTGCGGCAGCACCGCTGACGCCGCGCAGCATCAGCGTGGAACCCGGTTTGCCGGTGATGTCGCCGGACTTCAATGCGGCAGTAATTTCACCGCCTTGATCGAGGGCTTTTGCTGCCTGCGACAGTTTTTTGTTTTCATACACCGCGACAGCGATGCAACCCGATTTTGCGGTTGCCAGGGTGTTTTTTGTGTCGAATGCTTTTATGCTAAAGTCCATTTGATTCTCCGTTTGTTTAGTAATGCGCACTGCCTAACCTGTGATTATATCTTTCGAATGATTTTCCGACGCGCCCTCCAACGTGAATTAGCCAGTGCGGCCGGCGCCACCTTCACGGTGTTGTTTTCAATCTTTGTCACCTGGACCCTGATTGCCATCCTTGGCCGTGCGGCCGGGGGCAAAGTGGCATCCGGCGATGTGCTGGCGCTGATCGGTTTTCAGGTGCTGAATTATCTGCCAACCATCCTGATCCTCACCAGCTTTATTTCAGTACTGGCCGCGGTGACGCGCAGCTATCGCGACTCGGAAATGGTGGTCTGGTTTGCCTCCGGCCAGTCGCTGGCGCGCTGGATCCGTCCGGTACTGACATTCGGCTTGCCGCTGGTGGCGCTGGTCGGCGCATTGAGCCTTGTGGTCACGCCGTGGGCCAAAATGAAAAGTAATGAATTTGTCGAGCGTTTTGAAAAGCGTGAAGACCTGAAACGCGTGGCCCCTGGCCAGTTCCGCGAATCGACCGCGACCAACCGCGTGTTCTTCGTGGAGGGCAGCAGCGATGGCAGCACCGTCGTCCAGAACGTGTTTGTAAACAGCACGGAAAATGGCAAGACATCGGTTGTCGTGGCCAAACAGGGCCAGGTGGAGTCCGATGGCAAGGGCGGCCAGTTCCTAGTGCTGACCAATGGCCGGCGCTATCAGGGCGTGCCGGGCGCAGCAGATTTCCAGACGATGGAATTCGAGCGTTACAGCATGCGCGTGGCGACCAAAGTCGCGGTGCTTGGAGCCGATTTGAATAGTGACGCCATGACGACGCCGGCACTGCTGTTATTGAATAATTCTTTTACCAATGCCGAACTGCTGTATCGCATTTCGGGACCGATCATGTGTTTCGTCTTGATGCTGCTGGCCATCCCGCTTGGCTTCGTTAATCCGCGCGCCGGTAGTTCGGCCAATCTTATCCTGGCAGTGCTGATTTTCTTTACCTATTCGAATCTGACCAAGCTGTCCGAGAACAGCGTCAAACTCGGCAAGGCAAGTTTTGCCATGGGATGGTGGCCTTTGCATCTGCTGGTATTGCTTACCGCGATCGGCCTGTTTGCATGGCGTCTGAACGTCAACCATCATTATCATCCATTGATGCTGTTGAATGGCTGGAAGCGGCGCCGTCTGCTGGCCAAAGCCACGCCCCAATAAAATCGATTGAGTATCAAATGAAAAGCAAGCAATGAGAGTTCTGCAGCGTTATTTCACCATCAATATCATGCAGGCAGTCGCCTTTGTGCTGGTCGCTTTGCTGGCCCTGACTTCCTTCATGGACCTCACCAGTGAATTGCCGTCAGTGGGCAAGGGCGGCTATATGTTTCAGCATGCGGTGCTGTATGTGGCATTGCTCATTCCCGGCCATATTTATGAAGTCATGCCAGTGGCAGTCCTGATCGGCACCATTTACGCCATGGCGCAATTCGCGTCGAGTTCCGAATTCACCATCATGCGCGCGTCGTCGATGTCGACGCGGATGGCGGCCGGCATGCTGTTTAAAATCGGTATCGTGTTTGTGCTGATTACTTTTGCGTTCGGCGAACTGATTACGCCGCGCACGGCGCCGCTGGCTGAAAAATTACGCCTGGCTGCCAAGGGCTCGACAATGGCGCAGCAGTTTCGCTCAGGCATGTGGACCAAGGACAATGTCCACGCGGACGGCGTCAAGGGACCCATCACCGGCTCGCGCTTTTTCAATGTGCGCGAGCTGCGTCCGGACGGTACGCTGGTCGATGTGAAACTGTATGAGTTCGACGGCAATATGCGCATGCGCACGTTGATCACGGCTGCCACCGGCACCTTCAGCGGCGCCAATATCTGGCGCCTGACGGACGTCACAGAAACCCGGTTCAGCAATTCGCGCACTTTGCCGGTACCTGGTGCACCGCTGGCAGCCGGTACCACGATCCAGAGCACTTATGGCCAGGAAACTGCCGCCGTGTCGACCCGCAAGCTGGCCACGTTCGATCTGGTGTCGGAAATTACGCCGCGCATCCTGACGGTGTCGGCGCGGGAGCCGACGCGCATGTCGGCCACTGAACTGGCGGTCTACACGCGGCACCTGGCAGAAAATCGCCAGGAGACCGAGCGCTTCAAGATTGCGTTCTGGAAGAAAATTATCGATCCGCTTGCCATCTTCGTGCTGCTGGCGATGGCGCTGCCATTTGGTTACCTGCAGTCGCGCAGCGGCGGCGTCAGCCTGAAGATTTTTATTGGCATCATGCTGGGCGTCGGCTTCCTGTTGCTCAACACATTGTTTTCACATCTGGGACTGCTGAGCACCTGGCCAGCGTTCGTCACCGCCGTGGTGCCGAGTATCCTGTTTTTTATACTGGCACTGATGGCCCTTTGGTGGGTGGAGAGACATTGATGACGAACCGTGCCCTGATCCTGTTTGCCCATGGCGCCCGTGCGACGGGCTGGGCCGCGCCCTTCGAGCGCCTGCGCGACCAGACCCGCGCGCGCCTGCCCGACGTGCCGGTATCGCTGGCTTTTCTGGAATTGATGGAACCGCGCCTGCCCGAGGAGGTGGCGACGCTGGCCGCGGCGGGCGTGCAGGAAATCACGATCGTGCCGGTGTTTCTTGGCGTGGGCGGACACTTGCTGCGCGATCTGCCGGAGTTGATAGCACAGTTGCAGATCGATCATCCTGGCATGCAAGTGACCGTCGCTGGCGCTGTAGGCGAAGACATAGGCGTACAGGCCGCGATGACCGACTACTGCGTCAGCGCCTTACGTTGATGTTGACGTTGACGTTGACGTTGACGTTGACGTTCACACTGAGGTAAGGCTCAGGCGAGCCTGCGACGCTCGTCAGGCATGGCATCGGCGACCTGATGCGTGCGCATCTCCAGTGCCTGCCCGATCATCACCAGCACCGGTCCGAGGGGTGCGTCGAGACCACGGGCCAGGTCGGCCAGCGTCAAACGTACGACGCGCTGATCGGCCCTGCTGACGTTTTCAATGACCACCACCGGCAGTGTCGCAGCGCGCCCCTGGGCCAGCAATGCCTGCGCGGTGGCAATGGCTTCGCGCCCACCCATGTATTGCACGAGCGTGTCGGTGTTCGGGGTGGTCACCAGACCATCGAGTTCCGGCGCCGTGCTGGACGTGAAAAACGCCACGCTGCGCGAAACGCCGCGCTTGGTCAGCGGCTGGCGCGTGGCGGCGGCCGCGGCCAGCGCGGTGGTGATGCCGGGCACCACGTCGACCTCGATGCCGGCTTCTTCCAGCGCGCGCAATTCTTCGTCGGCACGGCCGAACAGCATCGGGTCGCCACCTTTCAGGCGCACGACGATCGCGTGCTTGCGGGCGTTGTCGACCAGTTGCTTGTTGATGAATTGCTGGGCTGTCGACAACTGGCCGCAGCGTTTGCCGACCAGGATTTTTTCCGCTTGCGGACACAGTTCCAGCATCTCGGGCGTGACCAGTGCGTCATGCAGCACCACATTGGCGGCTGCCAGCAGGCGCGCGCCGCGCAGGGTAATCAAGTCCTGGGCGCCAGGGCCGGCGCCGATCAAATAGACTTTTCCGAGAGTAGCCATCGCCTGTTCCTTTACTTGTTCAGACGAATCATACCTGCCGCGACGGTCTGGTGGGTCACTTCATCGATCAGGATGAAGGCACCTGTTGCGCGGATGTCGTCATAGGCATCGGCCGCCAGCGGCTGCTGCACCGTCAGCGTCACGCGCGCAATATCGTTCAGCTTGAGGCTTTGCGCAGGATGACGCTGCTGCGTATTGATATCGAGCAGGGTGTCGATGGCCGTGACCTTGGCTGCAGTCTGGCGCGTGCCGTGCTTCAGCCAGTATTTGCGGCGCAGGTCGATGGGCTCATCGGCCATCCAGCACAGATCGGCGCTGACCTGTTTTAGCAAGGTTGCCGGCTGGTCAGCGCCGGCCAGCAAGTCGCCGCGCGACACATCCAGATATTCATTAAGCAGCAGCGTGATCGATTGTCCGGCCACGGCCGAGGCATGCGAGCCTTCCAGCGTCACGATGTCTTTTACTGTCGCAGTCTGGCCCGAAGGTTGTACTACCAGCGTATCGCCCACCGATACTTTGCCCGATTCGATGCGGCCCATGTAGCCGCGGAAATCATTGCCTTCGTGGCCATTGTGGCGCGCCACCAGTTGCACCGGGAAACGGAAGGGCGCATCGTGCGACTCATCGTGGACGGACAACGATTCCAGCAGCGTGATCAGCGTCGGACCCTGATACCACGGCATGTTGACGGTTGGCTCGACGACATTGTCTCCAGTCAGCGCCGACAGTGGAATGGCCGTGATGTCTGTCAAGCCCAGCGACACGGCGAATTCCTTGTACGCAGCGACAATGCGGTCATAAATGGCCTGGTCGTAATTGATCAGATCCATCTTGTTGACCGCGACCACCACGTGCTCGATCTGCAGCAGGTGGGCAATCGTCGAGTGGCGCTTGGTCTGGATCAGCAAATCAACGCCGCCGTCTTCCCGCAGCTTTACTTTCGACACATCGACCAGGATGATGACCGCGTCGGCAGTGGAGGCACCGGTGACCATATTGCGCGTGTACTGCTCGTGGCCGGGCGTGTCGGCAATGATGAATTTGCGCTTCGGCGTGGCGAAATAGCGGTACGCCACGTCAATGGTAATGCCTTGCTCGCGTTCGGCTTCCAGGCCGTCCGTCAGCAGCGACAGGTCGACTGCATCGCCCACGGTACGCTTGTGTTTCGAGCGCGACATCGCGTCGAGCTGGTCGGCAAAGATGCCCTTGCTGTCGAACAGCAGGCGGCCGATCAGCGTGCTTTTACCGTCATCGACGGAACCAGCAGTGATGAAGCGGAGGAGCCCCGCGGCCGCGTTCGGCGGCTGGCGAATGTCGTCTTTTGTCATGGCGTTCATCAGAAATATCCTGCTTTCTTGCGTTTTTCCATCGAGGCTTCGGAGGTCTGGTCATCCATCCGCGTGGCGCCCCGTTCAGTAATTTGTGTCACCGCTGTTTCGGCAATGATCGCGTCCACGGTGGCAGCGTCCGACGAGACCGGGCACGTGCACGAAATGTCGCCGACGGTACGGAAGCGCACTACCTGCGTTTCGACGGTTTCTCCATCGCGGGCCGGCGTCAGATCGGTCAGCGGCACCAATAAACCATTGCGTGGAATCACCTGGCGTTCGTGCGCGAAATAGATCGGCGGCAGTTCCAGTTGTTCACGGGCGATGTATTGCCAGACGTCGAGTTCGGTCCAGTTCGAGATCGGGAACACGCGCATGTTTTCGCCCGGATGAACGCGGGTGTTATATAAATCCCACAATTCGGGGCGCTGGGCTTTCGGGTCCCACTGGCCGAATTCGTCGCGGAACGAAAAGATGCGTTCCTTGGCGCGGGCTTTTTCTTCATCGCGGCGTGCGCCACCGATGCAGGCGTCAAAACCGTATTCGGCAATTGTTTCCAGCAAAGTCACGGCTTGCGCGGCGTTGCGCGAATCGGTGGCCGGATTGCGCAGGCGCACGGTGCCTTTTTTGATGGAATCTTCGACCGAGCCGACGATCAAACGTTCACCGAGTTCGGCGGCGCGCTTGTCGCGGAAGGTGATCACTTCCTGAAAATTGTGGCCGGTATCGATGTGCACCAGCGGGAACGGAAATTTACCCGGACGAAACGCTTTTTCGGCGAGGCGCAGCAGCACGACCGAGTCCTTGCCGCCCGAGAACAGCAGCGCAGGATTGGTGCATTCGGCCGCGACTTCGCGCAGGATGTGGATGGCTTCGGATTCGAGCACATCGAGGTGGCGGGCGTTGACGCCGGTCAGAACGCCTGCAGAAATATTTTGATTCGTCATGGACTTGTGCCTGTTCTGTGCATCGAAAGACGGATTACGCCGCCACCGATGCCGATTTGATGCGAATAAGTTTGCCGTCGACCATGTGCAGGCCGCATTCCTTGGAGTCGGGGTTTTCCCACCACCAGCGGCCGGCGCGGACGTCTTCGCCCGGTTGCACGGCGCGCGTGCACGGTGCGCAGCCGATCGACGGGAAGCCCTGGTCGTGCAGGGCGTTGTACGGGACATTGTTCTGACGAATGTAATTCCACACGTCCTGCTCGCTCCAGTCGGCCAGCGGATTGAATTTGGTCATGCCATGGGCATCGTCGCGTTCCTGCACGGCCAGTTCGGCGCGTGTGCTGGACTGCGCGCGACGCTGCCCGGTCACCCAGGCTTGCTTGCCAGCCAGCGCGCGGCCTAACGGTTCGACCTTGCGGATGCGGCAGCACTCGCGGCGCATGTCGACACTGTCGTAAAAAGCGTTCAGGCCATTCTGTGTCACATAATTTTCTACCGCTTCAGGCTGCGGATGAAACAGCTGGATGTCGTAGCCGTAATGCGCCTTGACCTTGTCCAGCACGTCCAGCGTTTCCTGGTTCAGGCGTCCGGTTTCCAGCGAGAAGATGCCGATGGGCAGTTGCGCTTTGAGGATCAGGTCGGTCAGCACCATGTCTTCGGCGGCCAGGCTGGAGGCAAACACGGCCGGCGAAAAATCGCGGGCGACGCGCGCCAGCGTTGCGTTCGTCATCACGACCAGTTGATCCAGCGTGTGCGCTGGCGTGCTGTCGATAACGTCAGATTCCATAGCCGACATCGCCATTCTCCTTCGGTCCTTCGCGATGCACGCGGCGGAACAGTGGTTGCTTCTGGTCGATTGAGGCCTGGTAGGTTTCCGAAAACACAAACAACCCTTTCAACGCATCGTCGATATTGCGGTCGGGGCGGGGCGCGTAGGCATCGAAACCGACGCGCTGCATCGAAAACAATTGATCGCGCAATACGTCGCCAATGGCGCGCAGTTCGCCGGTGTAGCCCAGGCGACGGCGCAGATTGAAGGCAATCGACATGCCGCGGCCATCGGTGAATTTCGGGAAATTGACCGCAACGACGGCAAACCTGGCAAGGTCGTCCCTGATGTCTTCCGGACGCTCGTCAGCGCCAATCCAGACGCCGATCTCGGCGCGGCCTGCCAGTTGCTCGCGTTGGGCTTGCCACACCAGCAGCGGCACGATGATCTTGCCGTCGGGGATGGTGACGGTCTCCGGATTCTCGGTCTCGTCGAGGCGCAGCACGCTCCAGTCGTCGGCGACGACGGCCTTGTGTCTGATGATCTGTGGGTGTGCTTCAAGCATAGTGATCTTCTCCAACGGTGCCAGTGGCGACAATCGGTGTCGCATAGACGAATTCCTTGAACGGCGCCACACCCAGGCGCTGGGCCGTGTCGACAAACCGTTCGTCTTCGAAGCGACAGCGCACATACACCTGCAGCAGGCGGTCGATGACTTCCGGCATTTGCAGCGCCGAAAACGATGGGCCGATGATCTTGCCGATGGCCGGATTGTTGCCCTGCGCGCCGCCAATGGATACCTGGTACCACTCGCTGCCATCCTTGTCGACGCCCAACACGCCAATCGAGCCGACGTGGTGGTGACCGCAGGCATTGATGCAGCCCGAGATATTCAGTTCGATATCGCCGATGTCATGCTGGAAATCGAGGTTGTCGAAACGCTCGGCAATGGCGGCGGCGATCGGCAGCGACTTCGCGTTTGCCAGCGAGCAAAAATCGCCCCCCGGGCAGCAGATGATGTCGGTTAGCAAGCCGATATTCGGCGTGCCCAGGCCGCGCGATTTGGCCTCGCCCCACAGCGCAAACAATCGATCCTGACGTACATCGGCCAGCACCAGGTTTTGCTCGTGGGTTGGGCGAATTTCGCCGAAGCTGTAGCGGTCGGCGAGGTCGGCAATGAAATCCATCTGCTCGGCGGTGGCGTCGCCCGGCGGCACGCCGGTTTTCTTCAGCGACAGCAGCACCGATGCATAACCTGGCACTTTGTGCGGCTTGACGTTGCGTTTCAGCCAGTTGGCAAACGCTTTATTGTCGGCATGGTCAGCCAGCGGATCGATGGCAGGCAGGGCAGCGTATGCCGGCGGCGCAAAGAACGCGGCGACACGGTCGAATTCTTCCTGCGTCAATGTCTCCGGGCCATCCTTCAGGTCGACCCATTCGGCTTCCACCTGGCGCGTAAATTCTTCCACGCCCAGTGCTTTCAGCAAGATCTTGATGCGCGCCTTGTATTTGTTGTCGCGGCGACCGTGCTGGTTGTACACGCGCATGACTGCTTCGGTGTAGGTCAGCAAGTGTTGCCACGGCAGGAAATCGCAAATCACGCTGCCGAGAATGGGCGTACGGCCCATGCCGCCACCGGCCATGAAGCGGAAACCGATTTCCCCGGCGTCATTCTTCACCACCGACAGGCCGATATCGTGCACGGCAATCGCCGCCCGGTCTTCCAGGGCGCCATTGATGGCTACCTTGAATTTGCGGGGCAGGGCGATGAATTCGGGGTGGAACGTGCTCCATTGGCGCAGAATCTCTGCGTACGGACGCGGATCGACGATTTCATCGGCGGCCACGCCAGCGTATTCGTCTGACGTGATGTTCCGGATACAGTTGCCGGACGTCTGGATGGCGTGCATCTCCACCGAGGCCAGATCGGCGAGGATGTCTGGTGTTTGCTCCAGTTCGATCCAGTTGTACTGAATGTTCTGGCGCGTGGTGAAGTGGCCATAGCCGCGGTCGTACTTGCGGGCGATATGGGCAAACATGCGCATCTGCGCGGCCGACATCAGGCCATACGGCACGGCCACGCGCAGCATGTAGGCGTGGCGCTGCATGTACAGGCCGTTTTGCAGACGGAGGGGCACAAATTCGGATTCTTCCAGCTCGCCGGACAGGCGGCGCTGCACCTGGTCGCGGAACTGGGCGATGCGCTCGCGGACGATGAGGTGGTCAAACTGGTCGTAAAGATACATAAATTCCATCCTGAAGGTGGGCGGGTGTCAAGCAAACAAGCTTCCCCTACACTAGGCAGCATGATACGTTCCCGGACGCTTATTCCAAACGACCGAGAATTTATTTGCTTATATGCGCTGAAGGCATAAGCAATCTTATAAAATGACGGCTGCAGAAAAAACCAACAAAACAGATGAACCTCCACCAATTACGCTTCGTCCGCGAAGCCGTCCGCCAGAACTACAACCTGACCGATGCTGCCAAGGCGCTGTTCACCTCGCAGCCGGGTGTGTCGAAAGCCATCATTGAGCTGGAAGAAGAGCTGGGCGTCGATATTTTTACGCGTCACGGCAAACGCATCCGCGGGCTGACGGAGCCCGGTCGCCTGGTGCTGGGCTCAGTCGAGCTGATCATGCAGGAAATCGACTCGCTGAAACGCATCGGCAAGGAATACGCGGCGCAGGACAGTGGCAGCTTTACCATTGCCACCACGCACACGCAGGCCCGCTACACGCTGCCGAAAGTGGTGCAGGCGTTCATGCAGAAATACCCAAAGGTGCGCCTCTCTCTGCTGCAGGGCAACCCGCGCCAGATTGCCGATATGGTGAAAAGCGACCAAGCCGATCTGGCCATTGCCACCGAATCGATTGCCGTGGTGGATTGCCTGATCACGCTGCCGTGTTACCAGTGGGAACACGTGGTCATCGTGCCGCACGACCATCCGCTGCTGCGCTCGGTGGCCGTATCGCTCGAAGAAATTGCTACTTATCCTTTAATTACCTATGATGCCGCTTTCGCCGGGCGCAGCAAGATCGATCACGCGTTCGGCCTGCGCAGCCTGAAGCCGGATGTATTGCTGGAGGCAATCGATGCGGATGTCATCAAAACGTATGTCGAACTGGGCATGGGCATCGGCATCATTGCAGGCATGGCGTTC
>JALYUM010000147.1 GCA_030853745.1 Pseudomonadota bacterium
GGACTGACGCGGTACTTCGCCTTCTACAACGGCGAGCGACCGCACCAGGGATTGAACTATCAGACGCCAAACGTCGTGTACAAGAGTGGCGAAGGCGGAGGCGCCATGATCATTGACAAATACGGTGGCGTGCCCGAAATGACAGCGCCAGAGCCATCACCAGGGCTTGTTGTCGACGATGCGGGGGAGCATGGGGCTCCGCCCCAAACCCCGCCTTGCCGGGAGCGGAATGCGATGACTGCCACGCTGGCAGAGAGATGATATTAAGGAAGACGGGGCAGCGCTGATCCGCTGCGTGCAGGTTCAGGACACTAGCTTAAACTCAGGCAAAAACTGTCTTGACGGATGGGTCCACTTTAGGTCGCCGAACTGCAGGTCCGTGCCGCCATCCTAAATCGGTTCACCCGGTTGGGCACGCCTATGACTGTGGCGGTGACCATGCCGTAATTCCGTCTGGGGTTTGGGGAATTACGACTTCAGCTGATTTATGCAACAAAGCCCATCAAAATTAAAGTTGAAATAAATGCTATGTTGGCATCTTATGGCGAGGCATGCTGATGGTGAAAATGCAACCGTGATGGGGAACATCGCGCACCGTAAGTTCTCCAGCGTTAGCAGCGACACTTTGCTTAGCGATCGTCAAACCTAGACCAATGCCCGTTCGGTTTGCACCTGCTTGGGAAAACGGTAAGAACATAGTTTCTGCAACGCCCGCTCTGAGACCTCCGCAATGGTCCGCGACATCGATCAAAATTCGATCTCCTGCTGCGTATGCAGTCAGTAGCACTTCGGTCCCAGGTCTTGTGAATTTGAAGGCGTTCTGAAGTAAATTTGCTACTGCTGCGGTGAGCAAATCTCTTGCCCCCATCAATGCCAAGTCTTCGTCAACCGGCATGACCCGAAGACTGCACCCATGCACGTCAGCGGATAGCGATGCGGCATCATCGATTTCTGCAATGAAATCTGAAAGTGAAAACGCACCAAGCGACATAGTTCCCTGACTAAGCGAGCGGACATCTTCTAACGAAGTTGTTATAAGTTTGTCCAAGCTCGTTAGGCTCCGTTCAAGGATTGTGCCAGTCGCGCCGGTGAAGCTCAAATTTCCGGCCTTGGCAGCGGAAAACGCCAACGACGCCGTGCCCAGAAGATTCCGCAGCTCGTGCGCGAAAAAGCCCATCCGCTCATTCGATTCAACGGCGCTTGCTTCCGCCGCAATCATGTCACGTTGAAAACTAAACTCGGTCACAGCGTCAGAAATTGCATTGTCCAAACAGCGATTCAAGGTTCGGAACTCGTCCACCTGAAACGGTGCGTCACGCTCAACAGCGAGGTCCGTAATCGCCTGACAGAGATCACCATAGTCGTGAACTACCTGGTCCACAGTGAGGCCAAGGCGCAAAAGGTCTTTTCCATGTCGTGCAGCAGAAACGCTAACTTCGGATAGAGCGGCCCTGCCGTCAGCTGGGCCTGAAACACTTCTACTGTCCATTGGCCTCTGTGTTTGCTCTATTTTCAGTGTCCGGATTAGCTGGTCTAGAAAGAGGGGAATGCCCTCTTCCAGCTGAGCCTCTGAAGCAGAGCGACCAGCCCTGGCTGCTACCTTCACGCGGCATCGTTGCGAGAGTTCGTCGCGATTATTAGATAGAAAATCATGCAACATTGGACCTCCGTACTCAGGTTGTTTGAGGGATGCCGCAGATGTGCAATGCAATCTTGACGGTGGAACATATTACCATCGTCAGTTTTGAAGAAGTGTGGCTATGTCGCTAACCCGAGGAGCACGTCAAGATTGGCGGGCTTAGTAAGATGGAGGTCAAAACCTGCCGATTTTGATTTTTCGCGAGAGGAAACATCACCCCAAGCAGTGAGGGCGATGATTTTTACGTTATCGAATGTCGTATCGGCTCTAAGCGCCATCGCAACCTGATACCCATCCACTTCCGGCATACCAATATCAAGAAATATGACCGTTGGCAGCACCGCCTTGGCTAGCGCAAGCGCTTCGATACCGCCGTGGGCCACCACCACGTCAACGCCGAAAATCCGTAAGTATTCTGCCAACACATCGGCAGCATCCACGT
This sequence comes from Pseudomonadota bacterium, assembly GCA_030853745.1. Classification (GTDB taxonomy): domain Bacteria; phylum Pseudomonadota; class Gammaproteobacteria; order Burkholderiales; family Burkholderiaceae_D; genus JALYUM01. Next base: position 2,082 of record JALYUM010000147.1, read on the forward strand.
TGTCATCGACAACTAAAATCTTGATACGCGCATCCATATATCCCCCGTGGTAAAGACACCTTACCGCAATCCATTGCTTATTGCTGAACAAATCGAGGAGTGTGCGTCTCATGTAGGCGGGGTCAGATGATCCGATGTACGCAGGACCTATTGGTCCGAGAGACCCGAACTTGGCGTCGTCTATGCCGAGGGAGAAAGTCCAGTATGGGTCGATACCGACCTGTCAATGTAGTCGTAATTTCATTTGCAGTTAGCGCGAGCACGCCGTCATCGAACGCAAGCTGGGGCTGTGGACTGCGAGCACGTTTGCAGATATTGTGAGCATGGCGCTTCCGTCATTTGCACTTAATCTAAGCCGGAAAACGTGTCAAATGCGAGCACGACGGTTTTCAAACGCGAGCCGCTACACGTACCGGCCTGTCGCGGCCGCGGCCGGATTTTCAGCCTGGGAACCTGCTATGCTCGACCGAACGGCCGGGTTCGGCCAAAAGCAGGCATTCCACAGTGCTTTTCCCCTGTGGATTTTTGTAGTATATTTACATTGAGAAATGTACGAACTCTCGTGCATCTTCAAAAGCGCTCGAAGCGCATCACAGGAGTGTGGTCATGCTGATCGAGCCGGGTCTTCTTCTTCAGCAAATCTCCTGCTGCATGGTCGAATATGCCGTTATAACATTCGATATCGAAGGTCGGATCACATCGTGGAACCATGGCGCCGAAATGATTTTCGGCCACGCCGCTCACGAAGTGTTGGCAACGCCGGCAGACTATCTGTTCACATTAGACGACCGCGTCGCAGGTATCGCTGAGCGAGAAATGCACACGGCATTGGAAGAAGGCAGCACGCTTGATCTGCGCTGGTACAAGCGAAAGGATGGGACGCTTTTCTGGGGCGACGGCATGATGATGCCTATGTGCGTCAACGGCATTGCTGTCGGTTTCCTCAAAATTCTGCGCGATGTTACTGACACTAAGCTCGCATACGAACGGGCGGAATACGCAGCATCAAACGATCTTCTAACTGGCGTGGCTAATCGTGGAACGTTCGAAGCGCGGCTTTCTGAATTGCTCGGCATTGCAGAACGAAGTTCCCAAGGGCTGCTCCTGTTTACCATCGACCTCGACCGTTTCAAGGAAGTTAATGACCACTTTGGACACGGCTCGGGCGACAGCTTGCTCAAGGAAGTCGCCTGCCGCCTGAAGCATTCCTGCCGCGAAAGCGACGTGATCGCGCGGCTCGGTGGCGACGAATTTGCGCTGTTGCTGCTTAACCCACCGAGTGTGTCGGCCGGTGCCACGCTAGCTGAGAAACTTCTCCGGGCACTGGCCGAGCCATTCAGCATAGAAGGCTACGACATCGCGATCAGCGGCAGCATCGGCATTGCTGTATTTCCGAACGATGCTCTCAATGCGCACGATCTACGTACGAAAGCGGATCTTGCTTTGTACCAGGCAAAAAAGGTAGGGCGCAATTGTTATCATTATTTCACTGAAGAAATGAACGACGCAGTCAAGCAGCAAAACCTGGACAAGTTTGCGTTGCGCGCTACCGTACAAAAAAATCTCTATCGGATGGAATACCAGCCGATCGTCAGCGCCGGGACAGGCGGCACCTTATCAATGGAAGCACTGATCCGCTTTTCCCACCCCCAGCTCGCCGGCCACTCGGTCGACTATGTCATCAATCTTGCGCAGGAAATGGGCCTGATTGCGACCCTCGGTACATGGATTTTTCGCCAAGCTTGTATGCAGTTGAAACAGTGGAATCTCGAAGGAATAGACAAAATTCGTGTGGCGATCAACACGTGTGCCAAGGAATTAATTGAGCCGAATTATATTGCGTCAATCGAGAGGACATTCGCAGAGCTGGACTTGAAGCCGTGGCAGGTCGAGATCGAACTGACGGAGCGCGATGCTATTCAATTAGATGGCAGCAACACGAAGATCCTCGGTAAACTGCGGGCGATGGGATGCTTGATCGTCCTGGATGACTTCGGTACCGGTTACTCATCGCTCAGTTATCTATGCACGCTGCCCGTCGATATAATCAAACTAGACCGAAGTTTCGTGCGTGAGATACCACAGACAGCGGGTGCCAACAAAGTTGCAGTCGCTGTTATTTCTCTTGCGCAAGCATTGCACATTGATGTGACGGCGGAAGGTGTTGAAACAACGGATCAGAGGAATTTCCTGCAAGCAGCACATTGCAAATCCATGCAGGGCTATCTGTTCTCACGCTCGCTCCCGCCCGCTGCGGCGACGCAATGGCTGAAAAACGCTTTGCTCGAACATTAGTTGCAGCGAAAGACCGCTCGAGATTTTCTGCATCAGCTACATATCGTGCGCGCTGCTCGCGTGGTTCAACTTACGATTTTGGCATGCGCCAGATGCGAAACTCCCATGAAATTCAATGACTTGGTCAGCCCTTCCCGTACCGTCGTTTTCGACCGCAACCGCCTGACGCTGGAAGACATCGTCGACATCGCCCATGGCCGCGCTAGCGCCACCTTGTCAGACGATCCGGCGTTCCGCGCGGCGATCACGCGCGGCGCTGATTTCCTTGATCGACTGCTGCGCGAAGACGGCGTCATTTACGGCGTCACCACCGGCTACGGCGACTCGTGCACCGTCACCGTGCCGCCCGACCTGGTGGCCGAGCTGCCGCACCACCTGTACACCTACCACGGCTGCGGGCTGGGCGCTTTTTTCGACCCCAGCCAGACTCGCGCCGTCATGGCCACGCGTCTGGCGTCGCTGTCGAAAGGTTTTTCCGGCGTCAGCGTTGGCTTGCTCGAACAAATTGCGCGCCTGCTCGATGCCGGCTTGCTGCCGGTGATTCCAAGTGAAGGATCGGTGGGCGCGAGCGGCGATCTGACGCCGCTGTCCTACCTGGCCGCAGTGCTTTGCGGCGAGCGCGAAGTTTGGAAGGGCGGCGTACATGTTGCCGCCAGCGAGGCGCTGGCGCAATCAGGCATTACGCCGTTGCGCCTGCGCCCGAAGGAGGGCCTGGCCATCATGAACGGCACCGCCGTCATGACCGCGCTGGCATGCCTGGCCTACGACCGCGCCGCCTATCTGGTGCGCCTGTCCACGCGCATCACAGCCATGGCGTCGTTCACGCTGGACGGCAACGCCCACCACTTCGACGAAATGCTGTTCTCCGTGAAGCCCCACGCGGCCATGCAGGATGTCGCCGGCTGGCTGCGCACCGATCTTGCCGCCGGCAGCGCCGAAAGGAATGGCAAGCGCCTGCAGGACCGCTATTCGATACGCTGCGCGCCGCACGTCATCGGTGTGCTGGCCGACGCGCTGCCGTTCTTCCGCACCGGAATTGAGAACGAACTCAATAGCGCCAACGACAACCCGATCATCGATGCAGAGGGTGAGCGCGTCCTGCATGGAGATCATTTTTACGGCGGTCACATTGCATTTGCGATGGACTGCATGAAGAACGCAGTGGCCAACCTCGCCGACCTGCTCGATCGCCAGATGGCGTTGCTAGTCGACAGCCGCTACAACAGCGGTCTGCCGGCCAATTTGTCCGGCGTGGAAGGCCCGCGGGCGGCCATCAACCATGGCCTTAAAGCCTTGCAGATCAGCGTGTCAGCGTGGACCGCCGAAGCACTCAAGCTGACCATGCCGGCATCGGTATTTTCGCGCTCGACCGAGTGCCACAACCAGGACAAGGTCAGCATGGGAACGATAGCCGCGCGCGATTGCCTGCGCGTGCTCGAACTGACCGAACAGGTAGCAGCAAGCCTGTTGATCGCGGTGCGCCAAGGCGTCTGGCTGCGCTGCCGCGTCGATCCCTTGGTCGCCGCGCCGCCGGCGCTCGCTGCGATGATGAATGCATTGGCAGCCGACATCGCTCCGGTGCTAGAAGACCGCCGCCTCGACACGGACCTCAAATGCCTGATCGCGCGCATCCGCGCGCAGGCCTGGAGCCTGTATACGTAAAGTGAAGACGGCGGCGCGCTGGTCGCGCGAAGTGACGATGCAGGTGCAGTTCTTCGACCTTGATTCGATGAAAATCGTCTGGCACAGCGATGGTACTGTCAACTTGCTGAATCGAAGGGGCTTTGTTGCATAAATCAGCAGAGTTCGTAATTCCCCAAACCCCAGGCAATGGGATGGACTCCTCCTCACCGTCGTTTAGCCGGCCCCGTGTGAGCAACGACAACGCCTACGCCGAGTCGCTGTTCCGGACTTGCAAGTACCGGCCGAACTACCCGGGCAAGCCGTTCGAAAGTATCGAACAGGCGCGGCAATGGACACTGTCAT
>JALYUM010000167.1 GCA_030853745.1 Pseudomonadota bacterium
CGGCGCGCTGGTAGCGCACGGTGCCGGCCGCGTTCTGGCGCAGGCGGATCTGTTCGTCGAACATCACCAGCGTGTGCACCGGCGCGCCCTCGCCGTCATCGTCATTGTCATCGTAGGCCGGCATGGCACGGCCCGGGCGCACAAACCACGCGATGCCGCGGCGCTTGAACAGGCGCTTGAGAAAGGCGGCGTCGGACTCGTTGTCCTGGCGCGTAAAAGCCCGTGGCGGGAACTTGTGATCGGCCAGTTCGATGGAGAATTTATAATCGAACGCGGCGGCCAGCAAGCCGTTGCGTTCGCGCCAGCCCGCCAGCACGATGGCGGCAATTTCGATCTCGTTCTTGTCGATGAAAACGCGCGTGTTGGCGCCCAAATCGAGCACGCTGGAAAAAGCGTCGCGCAGGACTACCTGGTAAGTGGCCAGGCCGCCGTCACTCTGGCCCGAGGCGGCTTCCGTGATCAGGCCGCAGACGCCGTGCAGGTCGCCCGTGTCGGTGACGAATTGCAGCTCGGCGGCCAGCCCAATGAAGGTTTTCAGCGGCAGATGGTTTGATGCCGTGACGCACAGGATGGTGTACTCAAGGCCGCCGCAAATCGATTCGGTCCCGGTCACGCGCTGCGGCAGCAAGACCCGGTCGGAGATGCCGTCGGGGTAAGAAACACGCAAGCGCAAGGCGCGGTTCTGGGTAGTCAGTTGCTGGCCCGAGAGCATCAGCTGAATCAGGCCGGTGATGTTTTCCATTCGCACTCCCGTTTGCCGCTATCGGATCAGGAGTGAAGTATTCGGTTGTTGAATTCAAGCAATTTGTGGCGGCGCAAAATTCTGCCGAATGCGCTAAAAAACGACAAAAAACCCGCCGGGCGATAGCCACGACGGGTTTTTTGAAGATAATGCCGCAATGCTGCGGCGTTACATTACTTCTTTGGCTCTTCAGCAGCAACTTCGGCTTCAGCATCGGCCGATACCTGGCCAGCCGGGATGGCAGCGGTAGCGACGGTCAGGTTCTGGCCGTGGGTCAGCGCGGTTACGCCTTCTGGCATTACCAGGTCATCGACGTGGATCGAGTGACCGACATCGATGTTGGCCAGGTCGACGTTGATGAACTCTGGCAGGTTTGCTGGCAGGCACGAAACTTCCAATTCCTGCAGCACGTGCGAGATGACCGCTGCGTGCAGTTTCACTGCTGGCGAGGTGTCGCCATTGACGAAGTGCAGTGCGACTTTTGCGTGGATCGGCTGGCTGGCATCGACGCGCTGGAAGTCAGCGTGCAGGACCAATTGTTTGAACGCGTGCATCTGGAAGTCACGCAGCAGAACTTGCTGGGTGGCGCCGTCAATTTCCAGGTCGAGGATCGAACCGTGGAACGCTTCTTTTTTCAGCGCGTGCCACAGAGCGTTGCCGTCCAGCGTGATCAGTACTGGGGCAGCGGTGCCGCCGTAGATGATGCCTGGGGTCTGGCCAGCCTTGCGCAGGCGGCGGCTCGCTCCGGTGCCCTGCAAAGTGCGGTTGTATGCGATAACTTTCATGTGTTACTCCAAAAATGCAGATCTGGTCTGCGTAATGAAGATCCCCGCGACCAGGGACCTTCGGGTTGGGCACAAAACTGTACCCAAGAATTCTATTTAAGCGGGCAGTTAGTCAATAAACAGCGACATCACCGAATCGCCCTTGACGATCCGCTTGAACGTTTCGGCCAGCAGCGGCGCGCACGTCAGTTGACGGATCTTGCCGCAGGCAGCAGCCGCGGCGGACAACGGGATGGTGTCGGTGACCACCAGTTCGTCCAGCGTCGAGGCAGCAATGCGCTCGATGGCCGGGCCGGACAGTACCGCGTGCGTGCAATACGCCACCACTTTCTTGGCGCCGCGTTCTTTCAACACTTCGGCAGCCTTGGTCAGGGTGCCGGCAGTATCGACCATGTCATCCATGATCACGCAGTTGCGGCCTTCGACTTCACCGATGATGTTCATCACTTCCGACACGTTCGCCTTCGGGCGGCGCTTGTCGATGATGGCCAGGTCGCAGCCGAGGCGCTTGGCCAGCGCACGGGCGCGGACCACGCCGCCGACGTCGGGCGACACGACCAGCAGGTCGTCGTAGTTACGTTTTTGCAGGTCGCTCAAAAGCAGCGGCGATGCATAGATATTGTCGACCGGGATATCGAAGAAGCCCTGGATCTGGTCAGCGTGCAGGTCCATGATCAGGACGCGCTCGACGCCGGCTTTTTCCAGCATGTTGGCGATCACCTTGGCGGAGATCGCAACACGGGCCGAACGGGGCCGGCGGTCCTGGCGGGCATAACCATAATAAGGAATCGCGGCGGTGATGCGGCCGGCAGAGGCACGTTTCAGTGCATCGACCATCAGGATCAGTTCCATCAGGTTGTCGTTCGTCGGCGCGCAGGTCGACTGCAGGACGAAGACATCTTTGCCACGCACGTTCTCGTTAATTTCGACCATGACTTCGCCGTCCGAGAACTGCGAAACAACAGCCTTGCCGAGAGGAATTCCGAGGTTTTTTGCGACCCCTTCTGCCAGCGCCGGATTAGCGTTGCCGGTAAAAACCATCAGGTTTTCGTAAGCCATGGGAGTCCCAAGAGGTGAGCGTTGATATCTTTGAAAATTCGCCAACCGGGTGTCCGGCCAGCGAGGTGAGACTTTTAAAGGCTGATCCGCGAGAGCGGCATCGCCTGGTTCGCCTGCTGGACACAAACATCGCATCGACAGACCAGACTAAACGAATGGCAGGGGAACAAGGATTCGAACCTTGGTATGCTGGAATCAAAATCCAGTGCCTTAACCAGCTTGGCGATTCCCCTACGCAACTTGCTACTTGCCGCATTCTATCTTCTAAACTGCGACAGGCCGAATTTTATTCTACAACGCAACCGTTTTGCAAGAGCGATTTCAACGGATGCTGCTTCAGCGAACGGGCTTTCCAGCCCTGCCACACACCTGCCATTTCGACAAGCACATGGTCCGCTTCCGCTTCGCTGGCACAGGCGCAAAAAACACATGCACCCGAACCAGTCATGCGCGCCTCACCGTATTTGCCGAGCCAACCAAGCGCTTGTGCGACCGGTGGAAACAGCGAAACAGCGACAGCTTGCAGATCGTTTTTACCAAACCCCGTCAAACCCATGCTGCCGGTGAGGTGTCTGGAAAAGTCCGATATTGTGACGGCTTTTGTGTTCCTTGTCAAACCCGCAGCAGAAAATATTGCCTGAGTTGGCACAGCCACACCGGGCTCGATGACCACAAACCACACATCCGGCCCCGTCACCGCCTGCATGGCCTCCCCCACCCCTTCGGCAAAAGCGGTTTCGCCAAAGATAAAAAACGGCACATCGGCGCCCAGCGGCAACGCCAGCGCCATCAATTCGTCGCGTGTAAAACCTGCTTGCCACAGGTGGTTGGCGGCGATGAAGGCCGTGGCCGCATCGGAAGAACCACCACCCAGCCCGCCGCCCATCGGCAAAATTTTATGGATGGCGACGTCGATGCCGGGCGCGGGCCGGCCATGGCGCGTCCGGTACGCGCCCTGCAACAGCCCCAGCGCGCGCACGGTCAGGTCCTGCTCGACCGGCACGCCCGGCATGTCGGTGACGCGATGGATGGCGCCGTCGGCGCGCACCGTAAAATCGAGCGTGTCGCCATGGTCAAGCAGTTGAAACACCGTCTGCAGCAAATGGTAGCCGTCGGGACGGCGGCCGGTTATGTGGAGGAATAAATTCAGCTTGGCGGGCGCCAGGCAGCCGTGCAGGGAAGCAGGAGCCATGTCTTAGTCTGCCGGCCGGACGGCGATACGCAGCGCCAGTGCGTCGCCGTTGGTGTCGAGCCGGCTGGCATCGATGCGCTTGGGTTGCGGGACGGCGGCGGCGTCGTCCTGCCAGGAGGCAAATCGTACATGCCAGCCATCGCGGGTCACCACTTCATTGTTGAACGGCGAGGCGGTAAAACGTTTGCCATCGGCACCGGTGGCGTAACCCTGCAACCAGTCGCGCAGGCCGGACACCGGCAGCGACCAGCCCAGTGCATCGCGCGTCAGCGATTCCAGATCCTTGGCTACACGCGGCGCGCGGTCGGCCTGGGTCAGCGTGGCGGACTCCGGTGTCACGCTAATTTTTGCGACTGTCTGACCGAGCGGCGTGGCAATGTTGACGTCGATCCGGTCAGGGGTTTGCTGCCAGTCGTACTTGACGGTGATGGAGTCAAGCTTGCCATCTTTCTGGAAGCTCGCCGACAGCGAGCCGGCCAGGTTGACCGTATCGCGGTAGGCCGCCACCGGCGCGTGTGACAAATTGGCAGTGGCGCAACCGGTGAGGGCCAGCGCCACGCTGGCCAGGGCAAAAATACGTCGGATCATCAGCAGCAATCGGAAGTGGAAAGACCGGCGTATTTTACAGCCTGTGTTTTACAGACTCGGTTACAAGCTCTGTTTGAAGCGTGCCAGCGTGGTGCGCAGCGAATCGTTGCGCGGATCCTTGGCCTGCGCTGCGCGCCACAGGGCAATCGCGTCGTCCTGCTTGCCCTGCTTCCACAACACTTCACCGAGGTGCACCGCGATGTCGGCGTCGCTGCGCAATGCATACGCACGGCGCAATTGCGCTGCGGCTTCATCGAGATTACCCATGCGATATTGCACCCAGCCCATGCTGTCCATGATGAACGGATCTTGCGGCGCCATTTGCTGCGCTTTCTGAATCAGCTTCAACGCTTCTGGCAAGCGGATATTACGTTCCGCCAGCGAGTAGCCGAGCGCGTTGTAGGCCTGCTGATTATCCGGCGCCTGGGCGATCACGCGGCGCAGCGTTTTTTCCATCACATCGACACGGCCGGTTTTTTCCGCCATCAGCGCGAAGTCGTACAGCAGGTCAGGGTTGTCCGGATATTTCGCCGCAGCTTTTTCCATCAAGGCATAAGCCTCGGCCGGCTTCCCGGCGTCGGTCAGCAGTTGCGCTTCCACGCCCAGCAACTGCGCCTGATCCGATGGCTCGGTCGACGTCAAGCCGGCAAGGATGCGGCGTGCAGCAGCCAGATCACCTTGCCTGGCCGACAGCTGCGCCCGGCGCACCTGCACGGCAAGATTCATTTTCGGGTCGTCGGCACCGACTTTATCGAGCCAGCCCAGCGCTGCTTTCAGGTCGCCCCGCTCTTCGGCCAATTGCGACAGCATGACCAGCACCTTCGATGGGTCGCGGTCTTCGGCACTGCTGGCGCCCAGCACATCGAGGAAGCGCACCAGATATTGTTCGGCCAATGCCGGCTGGTTCATCTGCATGGCCAGCACGCCGAGCGCGTAAATGTGCGCGGGATTGTCGGGCTGGGCTTTTTCCAGCACCAGGAATTCGGCGCGGGCGGCGGCGTAATCCTTGCGGTTCACGAGCACACGGGCGTACGCGGCGCGCACTTCCTGCGCCTTCGGGTAGCCGTCGAGGAAGTCCTTCAGCAGCACGCCCACTTTGGCGTCGTCTTCCATGGCCTGGGCCAGACTCAGAATGGCGATTTCGGCATCCGGTTTCAACGCCAGCGCAGCCTTGGCTTCGCGCGCGGCTTCAGCTTTTTCGCCATGGGCGAACGCACCCTGCGACAGCACCACGTGGCCTTCCATGGTGTTGCCATACGGCGCTACCAGGCGCTTGAGCATGGCGTATGCAGCGTTCTTGTCGGGTGCGCGTGCCAGCAACTGCTGGGTTTGGTAGAGAGCCAATCCGCGCGCCGCTACCGGCATTGCGGCCAGGCGCGATTGCAAGATGGGCTCGGCGTCGGAGAAATTGTCGGTGAGGACCACCAGGCCCAGGTAGTACTGCGCGGCGTCATCGGAGTCGGGCGCAATGTCGCGCCACAGGCGCAACGCAGCCAGTGCATCGTCGGCTTGCTTTGCCGTGATGGCCATTTCGGCGGCGCGCCGTGCCAGGCGCGGATCACGGGTCTGGCGCGCCAGGCTGAGCATCGTCAGATACGGCCCCTGATACTCGCCACCGCGAAATTCGAATTCGGCGCGGCTCAGCTGATACAGCAGCGTGCTGGTCAGCTCGACTTTCGGCAGGCCGGCGTCCGGGTCGACAGTGGCGGCCTGCACCGCAGGCACTGGTTCCGGTGCAGCAGGGACCGTCGACGGTGCAGTGGCGCACGCTGCCAGCAAGCTGCTCAGAGTTACAATTGCGAATGCATTTTTCAAGGCGAGTCCGGGGTCTGGAAAGATCACCGATTCTACGCCCAAGCCCCCGCTCGCGTCTTTCACCACGCCATCTCATTTACAAAAACCCCGATATTCATGCCTGAACTCCCGGAAGTTGAAGTGACCCGGCGCGGCGTCGCGCCGCACCTGGAAGGCCGCCTGGTCGACAGCGTCGTGCTGCGTCGCGAAGGCCTGCGCTGGCCGTTCCCACCCGACCTGCATGCCACGCTGGCGGGCCGGCGCGTGCTGCACACTGGCCGGCGCGGCAAGTATTTATTGATAACATTTGAACACGGCACCTTGATCGTGCACCTCGGCATGTCCGGCCACCTGCGCGTGATCCCGCCCGACACCGCACTGAAGAAACATGATCATTTCGATCTTGTTGTCGACGGCCCGGACGGAAAACTGGCGTTGCGACTACACGATCCGCGCCGTTTTGGCGCCGTACTGTGGCATCCGCACGACGCTGGCGCGCTCGATCAGCATGTGTTGTTGCGCGGCCTGGGCGTCGAACCGCTGGAAGACCAGTTCGATGGCGAAATGCTGTGGAAAGCCACGCGCAAACGCACCGCGCCAATCAAGCAAGTGTTGCTGGCAGGAGACCTCGTGGTAGGCGTGGGAAATATCTACGCCTGCGAGAGTCTGTTCCAGGCCGGCATCAATCCGAAGACCCCTGCCGGCCGCATCAGCCGGGCCCGTTACGACCGGCTTGCGGGGGCAATTCGCAGCATCCTGGCCGAAGCAATTGTGCAAGGCGGTAGCACACTGCGCGACTTTATTGCTGTAAATGGTCAATCAGGGTATTTCCAACAGACTTATTTCGTCTATGATCGTGCAGAAGTGCCGTGCAGAAACTGTGGCACGCCGATCCGGCAGATCAAGCAGGGCCAGCGCTCGACATTCTATTGCGTCAACTGCCAGCGCTAGGTCCGACGAATATTAGTTGGAAAACATTTGTAGCGAGATAACGATGGTCCACAATTTCGAACATTACGGCGCCTGGCGTCAGGGCGTTGCCGATGCGCTCGACAATTACCGCGATTGGGCCGGGGCTGCAGAACTGCTCGACGCCGGCACGGCACAGCGCCTGGCGCAGGCCCGTGCAAGGCTTCAGGACGACCGTCTCTCGGTAGCTTTTGTTGCGGAATACTCGCGCGGCAAATCGGAACTCATCAATGCATTGTTTTTTGCCGATTACGGCCAGCGTATTTTGCCCTCCTCGGCCGGCCGCACCACGATGTGCCCGACCGAGCTGATGTACGATCCGGCGTTTCCGCCATGCATCCGTCTGCTGCCCATCGATACGCGCCTGCACAATCTGTCCACCAGCGATTTCCGCGACGACCCGAAAGCCTGGACCATGCTCTCGCTCGACCTGGACAATCCGGCGCAGATGCACGAAACGTTTTTGCAGGTGAGTAAAACGCGCCGCGCCAGCATTGCCGAAGCGACCAGCTACGGCCTGTACGACGAGACCGATCCGGACATCGTCGCCACCGTCGACCAGGCCGGCACCGTGGAAATTTCGCTGTGGCGCCACGCCATCATCAACTTCCCGCACCCGCTGCTGAAACAGGGCCTGGTGATTATCGATACGCCGGGCCTGAACGCCATCGGGACCGAGCCGGAACTGACGCTGAACCTGATTCCGAACGCGCACGCGGTGCTGTTCATCCTGGCTGCCGAAACTGGCGTGACCAAGAGCGACATCGAAGTATGGCGCAACCATATTGGCGCAGGGCCGGGCCGCATCGTCGTGCTCAACAAGATCGATGCGATGTGGGATGAGCTGAAAACCGACGCCGCCAACGATGCCGAAATTGCGCGCCAGCAACGCACCGTGGCGCAGATGCTGGCGCTGTCGACGGACCAGGTGTTTCCAGTGTCGGCGCAAAAAGCGCTGGTTGGCAAGATCAATGGCGACACGGCATTGCTGCAAAAGTCGCGCCTGGCTGCCCTCGAGGCCGCGCTGTACCAGGAACTCATTCCAGCGCGTCAGGACATCATTCGCAAGCAACTGTCGACCGACCTGGGCACACTCGTCGCGGCGCAAGGCGTGCAACTGGGCGCGCGCAGCCGCAGCCTGGTGGAGCAACTTCAGGAACTCAAAAGTTTGCGCGGCAAGAATCACGGCGTGGTGTCGCACATGATGAAGCGGATCGACGTCGAGAAGAAGGAATTCGACGCCAGCCTGTTCAAATTGCAGGGTACCCGCGCAGTTTTTTCCACCCTCTCCAACGAGCTCTACACGACGCTCGGCATGGACGTGGTTCAGCATGAAATCGACACCGTTCGCGGCGCCATGCAGGCCAGCCGCTTCGCCACCGGCATGCGCGCGCCGGTGCGCACCTTCTTCGAGCAGGCGCGCGAGAATCTGGCCCGCTCGGAAGCGAAAATCGTGGAAATTTCCGCGATGATGGAATCGATGTACCGCAAATTTTCAGCCGAACACGGCCTGTCGCTGTCATTGCCGATGGGCCTGTCGCTGGCGCGCTACCGCGACGACATCGCCACCATTGAAAACATTTACGACAAGCAGTTCGGCACCGCGACGCTGCTGATGACCAGCCGGACTACCGTGCTGGAACGCTTCTTCGACTCGATCGCCTCGCGCCTGCGCCGCACCTTCCGCGCCGCCAACGCCGATGTCGAAGCATGGCTGAAAGTCATCATGGCGCCGCTGGAGTCGCAGATCCGCCAGCACAAGGATCAGTTGAAACATCGGCTGTCCTCGATCCAGCGCATCCACGATGCCACCGACGGTCTCGAGCAGCGCATTTCCTCGTTCGAAGCGCACCAGGCCGATCTGGACAAAGTCCGGGCGCGCCTGCAGGAACTGGCCGGTGCGGTAACGACAGCGATGGAAGTTCCGGCAGCAATGGCGCAGGCGGCGTAAGAGCCCATGCCGGCAGGCAGGAGGAAGCGGGTGGCGATGCATGGCGAGCGAGGGCAAGGCGTGAGAGGGACGCATGGCGAGCCATGCTACGACGAGCAACGCCGACATCGCTTGTCAGGCGCGGCACCAGCGACTCCGCAATGACGGGATAGGCTCTACAATGCGTGGATGAAACGACTGACCGAATTCGCAGAGACCGCAGACCCCACTTTTTCCCGCGCCGTCATCGACTGGCAGAAAACCCACGGCCGCCACGCGCTGCCATGGCAAAACACACAGGATGCCTACCGCATCTGGCTGTCCGAAATCATGCTGCAGCAAACCCAGGTTGCCGCCGTGCTCGGTTATTACGCGCGCTTCCTCGACCGCTTTCCCGATGTGCTGACGCTCGCTGCCGCTCCCAGCGGCGACGTCATGGCGCACTGGGCCGGCCTCGGCTACTACACCCGCGCCCGCAATCTGCATGCCTGCGCCCAGCGCGTCGCGGCAGAATACGGCGGCGTGTTTCCGTCCGATCCGGCACTGCTGGCCGACCTGCCCGGCATCGGCCGCTCCACCGCTGCCGCCATTGCCGCCTTTTCCGCCGGCCGGCGCGCCGCCATCCTCGACGGCAACGTGAAACGCGTGTTTGCCCGCGTATTTGGCATCGACCAGTATCCGGGCGAAAAGCGTACTGAAGAAGCATTGTGGCGGCGCGCCGAAGCCTTGCTGCCCGAGACCGGCATCGAGGCCTACACGCAGGGCCTGATGGACCTGGGCGCCACGCTGTGCACGCGCAGCCGCCCTTCCTGCGAGCGCTGTCCGCTGCAGGCGCGCTGCGTTGCGTACGCCACTGGCCGCACCGATGAACTGCCGATCCGCAAACCGAAAAAAACCGTGCCGGAAAAGCACACGCGGATGCTGGTCATTCTCGATGCCGGCCAGGTGTTGCTGCAACAACGCGCGGCCAGCGGGATCTGGGGCGGACTGGTCTCGCTGCCGGAAGTGGCCGGCCACCTGGCGATGCTGGAACCGGCGCCCGGCATCGACGCCATGACCCAGCTGGCCAGCGATTTTGGCGACGTCGAGGAAATGGCGCCGCTGCTGCCGCTGGTGCATGTGTTCACACACTATAAATTACACATCCAGCCATATCGCGTGGCACTCGGACCACGGCGCGATTTGCCGGACGGTTACCTGTGGCACGACATGGCCAATATTGAACAGGCAGCGTTGCCGTCCCCGGTCAAAAAACTGTTGACCCAACTGGCGTTGCCAACACTGTTCACGTGACGCACTGCACGATTATTGCGCCGCATGCTACGATGAATTTCCGTCGTTACGCGCGACGTTTTTAGCTGTTTTGCTCATGCACGCAACTGGTCAAATTGTTACTCATTCCCGACTTGCCTCGGTCCCGGCCTGGGTAGCCTTTGCTCTTGCATGCGTTACCGGCCTGGGTTACCTGATTGGCGATATTACGCTGGTCGCTTTCCAGCCCGGCTGGAAAGCGATGGCCCCGTTGACCTCGCTGGGCATTGCCGCCCTGGCTTTGCCTCTGATGCTGCACTGGCCCAGACAGCGCCCCGCTACCCGTGCGCTGGCGCTGGGCGTATGTTGCGGCGGGCTGGCGATACTGGCCAGTCACGGCTGGTTTCATGGCGATGTGATCAACCCGGCGCTGGCACGCCTGCTCGGCATCGATCCGGGCCTGCGTGGCCGTACCTCTGTGGCGACCGGTCTGGGCTTGCTGCTGCTGGGCGGCGCCATTCTTGCCCGCGGGCGCGGTGCGCTTGTCACGCTCGAATGGCTGGCCAATATTGCGCTGCTGATCGCTGGCAGCGCGCTGCTTGGCTACGTCTACAATATCTCCGATCTGTACAGCTACTACGTTTTCAACACCATGGCCTTGCCAACCGCACTGTCCATGTTTGTGCTGGCGGTGTCGGTCCTGTTGTCCGAGCCGGATTCCAGGCTGGGCATGGCAGCGCGGGCTCCGCATGCCGGCGGCAAACGCGTGCGCCAGATGCTGTGCCTGACGACGGTGCCGGCCCTGATCGGCTGGGTATTGCTGCAAAGCCGCAGTCTGGTCGGCAGCGATAACAGTTTCGTCATGGCGGTGCTGGTGATGGCAACCAGCGTGCCGACGTTTTACCTGTTGCTGGAATATGCCCGCACCGTCGAATTGCTCGACCGTGCACGCGACGCGCAGGCGCGCAAGCAAAAGGCTCAGGCGCTGCTGCTGGCGCAGGAAGTGGAGCGGATCACGGCGCAGCTGGCACTGACGCACCGCAGCGAAGTGGCGTCGCTGGCGCAGGTAGAACGTGCCAGGCGTTCGGAAGTCATTGCCCAGCTGACCGGCAGCATTGCCCACGATTTCAATAATTTGCTGATGGTAATCGGCGGCAGTGCCCAGCTGATGAAGTTGCAGATGCCGGCCGGGCACGCGCTGCTGCGTCATGTGGAAAAGATCGGCAGCACCGTCACGGCGGCCGCCCGGCTGACGGCGCAACTGGCGGCGTTTTCGCGTACCCAGCAGCTGGAACTGGAACCGGTGCCAGTTGACGACACCTTGCGTGCTGCCATCGGCGACACCCTCGACGCCCTGCCGTCAAGCATCCGCATGTTCCAGAACCTGGACGCGGAAAATGGCTGGGTACTGGGCGACCGGGCCCAATTGCAACTGGCGTTCGGCCATTTGCTGAGAAATGCCGGCGAGGCGCTGGGGCAGCATGGCAATTTGCGCATCAGCACCGCGATCACGCCGTCCGACACGCGCGAGGGCAACGACACTGTCAAAGTGCACATCGAGGACGATGGCTGTGGCATGTCGGCCGAGATCATGGCGAATGCCGCCGAGCCGTTTTTTACCACCAAGCTCAATTCCGGGCACCAGGGTTTGGGCCTGGCACAGGCCAGCTCGGTCGTGCACCAGGCCAGCGGCAGTCTGCATTTGTCGGGCGCGCCCGGCAGCGGCACCCGGGTCGATATCTGCCTGCCGCGCCATGCCATGCAACCGAGGGCACCGCGGCCAGCATTGCCGGCGCATGCACCTTCGCTCGCCGGCACCGGCAACCGCCGGCTGCTGGTCATCGACGACGATCCCGATGTGCGCAGCGTCATCGCCGAGTTGCTGAGGTCGATGCATTACGACGTGGCCGAAGCGCACGATGGCGAAACCGGCTTGCGCAAGCTGGCGGAAATCCAGCCAGCACTGGCCATTATCGATTACCTGATGCCCGGCATGAACGGCGGCGAAGTGGCGCGCAAAGCTCGCCAGCAATTTCCTGCGCTGCCAATTCTGTTCATCAGTGGCTACGCCGACTCGGCTGCCATTGCCGCAATTCCGCGCGCGCAATTGCTGCGCAAACCGATTTTGCCGAAGGAGCTCGAGCAGGCCGTCAGCGCGGCGCTCGCGCTGGCTTGACCAGCGTGGCGATGATGTCCAGCACGGCTTGTTCGCGGCCAGCAGCGACCGCATCGGCGGGCGTGGCGCCCTCCAGGGCCGGCAGCGGCTGGCCCATCCAGGCACTGGCCGCGTCGTCGCTGCCAAGCACCTGGCGCACCGCGTGCATCGCCGTGTAATACGCCTGCGCCTTGCGCGACTGCGCCTGAAAACTGGCCTGCAAGGCGGCAAATGCGCCGGGCGTCAACTGCTTGTCGTCACTCATGATCAATTCCAAAAACCGGATAGGCGCCTATCATACAGGCGAAAAAAAGCGCACCTCGCGGGATGCGCTCTTAGTGCGGCAAAACTGAATTAAGCGCGGCGGCGGCGCAGGCTGGCCATGCCCAGCAATGCAGCGCCGAACAGGGCGATCGACGTTGGCTCAGGAATTGCCGAAATCTGCAGGTTGTCAACGCGCACGGTGACATTGTTGTCCAGGTTGTCGGTACGGAAGCCGATGGTGCTGAACGACGAAATCGTCGATGCGCCTTTTGACGTTGCATCCGGGGTCGTCAGCGACAGCATTTCTGCAGCCGTCGGATTGAGCCATGCATCGAAGTTGTTGTAATTAACGCTGCCACCAGTTTTGTACAGATGGCCGAACATGACGTAGGTGGTGCCGGCGACCAGATTGCTGTTGTCCAGCATTTTGGCGGTACTGTTAGTGCGCACGAAAGCGTCGTTGGTACAGGTGGCACTACCGCCGCAATTGGCTTTCAGGCCAATGTTCGGGCCGTCGCTGTTACCAAACCAGAAGCCGAGGAAATCGTTGTCGCCCAGCGTGCCGGTGTACTGGAACTGGAAGCTGATCAACACATCGCCGGAGATGGCGCTGGACAGGTCGCGGTAGGCCGCAGCGTTGCTCTTGGTCGACAGTTGCAAGGCATTCGCGCCTTCCATGGCAACACCTGGAGCAATGATCACTGGCGCGCTGGTGCTCAGATCGGTTTTCCAGCCGGAGGCAAAACCTGAGCCGCCCGCAGAATTCTTGACCGACGTGCCGGCGGCGTTGCCTTGCTCAAAGTTGTCCGACGCGACGACGGTGGTGGCAACTGCCATTGCGCTGCCGCTCAGCAACAAAGATGCAGCGATCGCGAGGGTATTGATAACGGTTTTCATTGGTTTCTCTCAGGAATTATGTTTTAGTATGGACCTTATAGCAACATCCATGCCAATTACATAACTCTATTCAAAACAATGACTTACGCTTAAGAAATTTCCATACGAAAATTAAGTGTAAATATTCCCGACAATAGTCTACAACTCATCCAGCGAGAAAATGCGCCGGTGCTCGCGGATGGCGTAGCGGTCGGTCATGCCGGCGATGTAATCGGCAATCTTGCGCGCTTGCTGATGTTGTTTATTCACGCCAACTCCGTCGGCCACCTGGTAGTCGAATGGCAGCAACACGGGTTCGGCGAGAAATGCCTCGAACAGTTCGCGCACCACACGGCTGGCTTTGACGCGCATCCGGTTGACCTGAAAGTGGCGATACAGATTGGCGTACAAAAACCGTTTCAGCGCTGTCGTCTCCGCGCGCATCTGCGGCGAAAACCGGATCAGCGGCGGCGCGGCGCGCACGGCGTCGATGTCAACAGGGGCAGCCTCGAGCAGCAGCGCCTGCGACGTGGCCACCACATCGGCCGTCATGTCGGTGATCATGCGGCGGATGGTTTCGTACAACGCGCGGCGTCCGGCCAGGCCGGGGTAAGCCTGCTCGACCGCGTGGCGGTGCCGGGCAAACAATTCCACCTCTTCCATCTGCGCCATCGAAAGCAGCCCGGAGCGCAAACCGTCGTCGATATCGTGGTTGTTGTAGGCGATTTCGTCGGCCAGGTTGGTCAGCTGCGCTTCCAGGCTGGGCTGGGTGCGGTCGATGAAACGCTGGCCCAGCGCCCCCAGATCGCGGGCATTGTTCAGCGAGCAGTGTTTCAGGATGCCTTCGCGCGTTTCGAACGTCAGATTCAAACCGTCGAACGCGCCGTAGTGCTCTTCCAGATGGTCGACCACGCGCAGGCTTTGCAGGTTGTGCTCGAAGCCGCCGAAGTCTTTCATCAGTTCGTTGAGTACGTCCTGGCCCACGTGACCGAACGGTGTATGGCCGACGTCGTGCGCCAGCGCGGTGGCCTCCACCAGGTCTTCGTTCAGGCGCAGGCTGCGCGCCAGCGTGCGGCCGATTTGCGCCACCTCGATGCTGTGCGTCAGGCGCGTGCGGAACAAATCGCCTTCGTGGTTCAGGAAAACCTGGGTTTTGTATTCGAGCCGGCGAAAGGCCGTGGAATGGATGATGCGGTCGCGGTCGCGCTGAAATTCACTGCGCGAACCGGGCGCCGGCTCGGCATGCCGACGCCCGCGGCTGGCGGATGAGTGCGCGGCGTAGGGCGCCAGCATCGCATCGAAGTCGACGAAGGCGTTCATCGCTGGACGCACGCGTCCAGCGTGGCCTGTAAAGCGGCATCCGGCGCCGGGCCGATGCTTGGGCTGCCCAGAGGTTTCAGCAAGATGAAGCGGATCGCGCCGCCTTCGTTCTTCTTGTCGACTTCCATCAGTTCGCGCCAGCGCGCCGTGCCGAGATCGGGGGCGGCCACCGGCAAGCCAGCCGCCGCCACCAGCGCTTTTACACGGGCGCACTGGACCGCGTCGATCTGGCCAAGGCGTTGCGACAGATCGGCTGCCATTACCATGCCGCAGCCAACTGCTTCACCGTGCAGCCACTTGCCGTAACCAAGGCCGTTTTCGATGGCATGTCCGAATGTGTGGCCGAAATTGAGGACGGCGCGCAAGCCGCCTTCGCGTTCATCGCGGCGCACCACCTCAGCCTTGATTTCACACGAGCGCGCGATGGCGTGCGCCAGCGCGATGGGGTCGCGCGCGACCAGTGCTGCCATGTTTTGTTCCAGCCAGTCGAAAAAGCCGGCGTCGAGAATGGCGCCGTGCTTGATCACTTCGGCCAGGCCGGCGGCCAGTTCGCGCGCCGGCAACGTGGCCAGCGTGTTGGTGTCGGCCAGCACTGCGCGCGGCTGGTAGAACGCGCCAATCATGTTCTTGCCGAGCGGGTGGTTCAGGCCGGTCTTGCCGCCCACCGACGAATCGACCTGCGCCAGCAACGTGGTGGGAATTTGCACGAACGGCACGCCGCGCATGTAGCTGGCGGCGGCAAACCCGGTGAGGTCGCCGATGACGCCGCCACCCAGGGCCACCAGCGTGGTCTTGCGGTCGCATTTGTGGGCCAGCAAAGCGTCGAAGATCAGCATCAGCGATTCCCAGTTTTTATACTGTTCGCCGTCGGGCAACACGATTTCCAGCACATCGCGCCCGGCCGCGCGCAATGGCGCCGCAACTTTCTCGAGGTACAGCGGCGCCACGGTGGTATTCGTAACGATGGCCACCTGGCGGCCATTCACGTAGCGCACCAGCAACTCGGCGTCGTCGAGCAGGTCGGGGCCGATGGCGATCGGGTAGCTGCGCTCGCCCAGGTCAACATTCAGCGTGAACGGGGCAGCAAGTTGGGAGGTAGTTGAATTCATCGATGCGATTGCCGACTTGCGCGCGAGCGCCGCCAGCTGTTCCAAAATTGTCTGAACCATCGATTGTACGTTAGGTCGCCCGGTATCGATGACCAGGTGTGCCACTTCGCGGTACAGCGGCTCGCGCTGCGCGGTCAGGGTTTCCAGGGTGCGGCGCGGATCGGCGGTGCGCAGCAGCGGGCGGTTCTTGTCGTGGGCCACGCGCTGCAGGATGCTGTTGACATGGGCGCGCAGGTAAATCACGGTGCCGCGCTCGGCCAGGCGCGCGCGCGTGCCTGCGTCCAGCACGGCGCCGCCGCCGGTGGCCAGCACGATGCCGCGCTGGGCGGACAGATCGCGGATCACGTCGGCCTCGCGGCGCCGGAAGCTTGCTTCACCTTCGATGTCGAAGATGAGCGGAATCGACGCGCCGGTGCGCGCTTCGATTTCATGGTCGGAATCGACGAAGCGTTTTCCCAGCCGCTTGGCCAGCTGGCGCCCGATCGTGGTTTTACCGGAACCCATCAGGCCGACCAGAAAGATATTGTTGTTCTTCGTCTCGGGCACGGCACAACTCGTTGAAGTTAACAAAAAACGGCCAGAACGCGCCTGGCCGTACGGCGTAAGGCTTGCCCTGGTATGGACAAGCCTCCGCTAGTTTAAACGCAAACGAGGTGCTGGCGACAGGTGTTGTGCATACCGTCGCCGCGCCGCGGGCTCAATTCCCCGATTTGAACTGGAACAGGGTGCTGTTACCTTTTGGCGTGTTGATGTTCACCGAGAAGCTGCCGGCGTTGCAAGCCGTGGTGGGATCCGTCGATGGCGCGATCGTCAGCGAATGAATCGTGCCGCCGATGTTATTCGTGGAACCGACGGTGTTTGGCGCAGCCGAGCGCGTCGTGACGATGACGCTGTCGGCGCCCGATACGCTGGTGCCCGCCGGCATCGGATTGTTGTTGCGGTCATAGATGCGGAAGTAGATGGTCTGGGCCGAGCAATTGCTGCCTTGCAGGCCGGCCACAGTGAACTGTTCGCCATCGCTGGTGGTCCAGTCACGGAAGCCAGTTGGTGTCTGCACCTGACGGGTCAATTTCGCCACCGAGCCGCTGAACACGATTTCGACGGAACGGCGGATGTAGTTGAGACCCCATTTGCCGTTGCCGGCAGCGGTGTAGTCCAGATGGCCGTATGGCACCGGCCTGTCGCCGTTCGTCGAGTTGTACACGCCGTCGGCATCGGTGTCGAGGAATGCATCGCCGAGGTCGGTGAACGGTTCGCCGCCGCTGACGCAGATATCCACCAGAGGACGGTACGTTGCCGTGGTAACAGCGCCAGTCGGGTCGGTGTAGTTGCTGCAGGTGTACTGGCCATCGCCGTTTAGATCGACGAAGTCTTCGATCCCCTGGGCAAAGGCAAGCACGGTAACGCGGCCATTCACCGGCTTGAAGGCCTGGCTGCGCAGGTCGACGGTGCAACCGCCGTTAAGCGAAGTACATGCGCCCTGGGCCGACGTGCCGACCGAGCCGCCTTCGGAAATAAAATTGACTGCGGTGTTGTCGGAGACCGGGTTGCCGTACTGGTCGGCCATCAGAATGCTCAGCTTGGCCACTTCGCCGTCGTAGTCGAGACCTTCAATGTTGAACTTGTCGGCGCTCATCGACATCGACTTACTGATCGGCAAGCCGGTCGAGATGGTCAATGCATCGGACAAGCCGGTGACCGTGAGGCCATTGCGGCTGGCGGACGCCTGCACGCGGACCGGGGTAGGAATCGTGCCGGACGAGACCATCGTAGTTACACTGCCGGAAGCATCGGTGGTCGCTTTGATTGGGCTGACCGTCAGGCCGCCGGTAGAAGTAGTTGGCGTGAAATTCACTTCGACACCAGCCAGGCCGGTGCTGTGCTCATCGACTACCTTGAAGGTGAGCTGCGCCGACTCGGAACGGCCAAGACCGCCCGAACCCTTGAGCACGATCGACGAGCTGCCCAGGCTGGAGCTGGTGAACTGGATAGTGCCGATGTTGGCCGCGCCAACGGGAACGCGGATCGTCTGCGTCGACGTACCGATGGTGGCGGTCAGCACATCGGTGCCGCGCAGGCAACCGTTATTGGTATAGGTTGCACTCTGGATGCCCCCGGAAATCGTGCCTGGCACCAGAGTGGCTGTGCCGTCGCCCGAGCACAGCGAGCTCAGTACCAGGCCCGGTGCACTGGACACTGGCTGGCCACCGCTGGAAACCGGAATATTCAGTGCCAGCGTGCTGAACGCCGGCAAGACGCCGCTTGGCGCCTGCGTGAACGACAGCGCGCCCAGCGTCAGCGGTGCCGCGCCCACCGAGATGGCGCTGGAAGCGCTGGCAGTCAGGCTGCCCACGACGGCGTTGGCAGTCAGCGAGACGGCACCCGCCGCAGTCACGCTGGCCGGTTTGATGATGACCGCAGCCACGCCGGAACTGTCGGTCAGCGCCGAACCGCTGGCTGGCGTGAATTCGATCAGGCCGGCAGTGGCTGCCGCAAACTGGACGATCACGCCGGCAGCCGGCTTGCCGTCGCTGCCAAGCACCGTCGCCTTGAGCGTGCCAGTCTGGCCGCCCGACAGCGTCGATACGGTGGCGCCGGTGCTATCGGTCAATGCCAGCTTGACGGTCGGCGTGGCCACTGGCGTGGTTGTGCCGGTGCCTGTGCCCGTACCTGTTCCCGTACCTGTTCCGGTGCCGACGGCAGCGCTGCCGCCAGGGCTGCCGCCGCCGCCGCCGCAGGCGACCAGTGCCAGGGTGCTGGCCAGCGCCAGCGCAGAGAGGCGCAGGCGGTGGGTCATGATGGTGTCTCGTGATATGGTTTGCATGATGATCCTGTTTTTATGGGGCAAGCAGTGTTAGCGCGTGCTCGACGTTTTGTCGGCAATGATTTTCGGGGTAATGAAGACCAGCAATTCGGTTTTGGTGTTCGACTTCGACGTGGTCTTGAACAAGTTGCCCAATACCGGAACATCGCCCAGGAATGGCACCTTGCTGATGTTGCTCGATTCAGTCTGTTGATAAATACCGCCCAGCACCACCGTGCCGCCGTTTTCCACCATCACGCGGGTTTTCAGATGCTGCGTGTTGATGGCAAAACCGGCGGTCGTGTTCTCGCCCTTGGTGTCCTTGTTGACATCGACTTCCAGCACCACGTTGCCGTCCGGCGTGATTTGCGGCGTCACTTCCAGGCGCAGGATGGCTTTTTTGAACGTGATGGTCGTCGTCGTCGTGTTGCCGGTGTTGTTCGTGGTCTGGTACGGCAATTCGACACCTTGCTCGATCACGGCAACCGTCTTGTCTTCCGTCAGCACGCGCGGGCTGGAGATGACCTTGCCTTTGCCATCGGCTTCGAGGGCCGACAGTTCCAGGTTCAGGAACCGATTTGCTGCCGACGAGAACAGGCTGAACGCAATGCTCGGCGCCGCCAGGCCGCCCAGGCCGGCTGCCGGCAAATTGACCAGCGTCGAATTCGTGTAGCCGTCGCCCTTGTCCGGCGTCTGGCCGGTGACCTGGCCGACGCCGGTCAGATTGCCACCGATGGCCACCCGCGTATCGCCGCTGACCTGATAGCCGGTATCGCCGCCACGCAGCGTGCGCAAGTCGGCCACGCCGAGTTTGGCACCCAGGTTGCGGGAAAAGCCATCGTTCGCTTCGACCAGACGCGCTTCGATCAGCACTTGCTTGCTGGCGATGTCGGTTTTTTGAATCAGCTTGCGGATATCGTCCAGCTTCGACGGAATATCCGTCACAAACAGCTGGTTGGTGCGCGCATCGATCACGGCACTGCCGCGTTTGGACAGCACGCGATTCTTGTCGCTGCCACCGCCGGCGCCGCCGCTGTCGAGGCCGAATACCATGCGGAACGATTCAGCCTTCTGGTAATTCAGCTGGAAAATTTCCGATTTCATTGGCTCCAGATCGGCGATCTGGGCTTTCTGTTCCAGTTCGAGCTTTTCCTTGCTCAGCAGTTCTTCTTTCGGTGCAATCCACAGCACGCTGCCATTCTTGCGCATGTCGAGGCCCTTGGCTTGCAGCACCACATCGAGCGCCTGGTCCCACGGCACGTCTTTCAGGCGCAAGGTCAGGTTGCCGCCCACCGAATCGCTGGTGATGATGTTCAGGCCGGAAATATCGGCGATGGCCTGCAGCGCCGCGCGCACTTCCACGTTCTGGAAATTGAACGACAGTTTTTCGCCGCGGTAGCCCTGGCCACCCTGGCCTCCAGGCAAACGGTTCGGATCGAGCGTCACGGGTTTCACATCGATCACCAGTTGCGTATCGCTCTGGTACACCGACTGTTCCCAGGTGCCGCGCGCATCGATCGTCATGCGCACGTTTTCGCCTTGCGGAGCGGTGGTGATTTTTTCGACCGGCGTGCCGAAATCGGTCACGTCGAGGCGGCGGCGCAGCGTCGGCGGCAAGCCGATGCCGACGAAATCGACCAGCACTTGCTGGCCCACCTGGCGCACATCGACGCCCACCTGGCTGTGTGGCAGATCGACGACGATCCGGCCTTCGCCATTCGCGCCGCGCTTGAAGTCGAGGTCGCGCAATACCTGGCGCCCGGCCGGCGCAGCGGTGGCGACTGGCGCCGGTGTCACCGGCACGCCACTGGCATTCACGCCACGCGGCACGCCGCCGCTGCCATCGATCGTCACGACAACCATCTTGCCGTCGACCACGGTGGCATAGTTCAGCGCGCGTTTCAGGTTCAGCACCACGCGGGTGCGGGTGCCGGCCTGGACCACGTTGGCGCTGCGCACATCACCGAGATTGATGTCGTGCGTGGTCTTGCCGGTGGTGTTCGTGGTGGTGCCGAAATCAAGCGCAATGCGCGCCGGATTGGTGATCGAAAAACCGATCGGCGCCTTGGCTACCGGGTTTTTCATGGCGATATTGAGAATCACGTTGCCGCCCTGCTGATTGGCGCTGATCGACTCGATGGCATTCTCGGTGGACTGCGCCTGCACCACGGCAGGAACCAACCCCAGCGCCAGCAGCATCGCTGCGCACAGACGTACCATGCGCACGCCGCGAGTGAGTGCGCCCTGCATTTCGCCAACTGCGGCGCCCTTGATGAATGTGGTCATTTGCCCTTCTCCTTGCTTTCCTGCAATTCCAGCTTCGACATGCGCTCGACCCACTCTCCGCCGGCGTCCTGAACCACTTCTCTGACAGCTACTTCCTGCTCGCCCACTCGGGTGACAATGCCGAAATTCTGGCCGATGCGCTGACCGGTTTTTACCTGATACAAATTCTTGTCGACCTGCAGCAGCGCGTAACTGACGCCGTTCTTTTCGATGATGCCGACCATGGTCATGGTGTCGAGCGGGAACGCTTCCATCATTTCCTTGCGTCGACTGGTGTCCGGCTTGAACGGGTTGTTGCTGACGGCCCCTTCCCGCGCCAGTTCGGCCAGCAACTTGTTCGGGCTGAACGGATCGACGACATCCTTTTCGGCATAAGCGAAAGGAATGAAATCCTTTGGCTCCTGCAACGGCTTGATTGAGACCCTGGTGTCTTTCTTGACCTGATCCATCCAGGTGCGCACCTCGCGCACATTGCTGTCGCTGCAACCGGCCAGCAGCAGCGCTGCCAGCAGCGGCGCCAGCGCCGCGCCACGCGGCATTTTTTTCGTGATCATCATGGTGTGGCTCCAGGCTGCGCGCCTTTCTTCTTGCCATCGCGAAGTTTGCGCTGCGACGCCGCCTCATCCTGGTCGAGGTAACGGAAGGTCTTCGCCACTGCATCGAGCGTCAACATGCCATCCTTGCCGGTGCTGAGGTTCAGGTTGTTCAACGTAACAATCCGCGGCAGATTGGCAATGTCGGCGGAGAATGAACCGATGTCGTGGTACTTGCCGGTCACTTTGATGTCGATCGGCAGCTCGGCGTAGTAATCGCGCACCACAACCTGGCCCGGCTTGAACAGTTCGAACGCCAGACCCCTGCCGAGACCGGCCTGGTTGATGTCCGACAGCAGCGCCGCCATTTCGGCTTTGCTTGGCAACTGTTTCTGCAGGCGCTCCACGTACTGGTCGACCTGCGCCTTTTGCTCCTGCAGCGCTTCGAGGTTGATCGCTTGCGCCATCTTGCTGCTGTAATCTGCGCGCAGCGTGATTTCTTCGGCGGCGAGGCGGTCCTGCTCTTCGAACTGGCCTTGCAGGTAAAAGAAGTAACCGGCCGCAATCACTGCCGCCATCACGCCGGCGGCGCACAGCAGCCGCGGCGCAATCGGCCACTGGCCGGGATGACGGCCCTGCAGGTCCTGGAACTGGGCGCCCAGGTTGCTGAAGACTTGTTTCAGGTCGATATTCATTTGGCGCTCCCTGCGGCGGTGACCACCTTGACAGCCGGTCTGGCTGTCGCATCGCCTGGCTTGCCCGGCGCCGCGGCGGCGGCAGCTGCGGCATCCTTGTCGCGCTGGCGCTTGATGAAAACGGCCAGCGTGAACTCAACGATTTTTTTGCCGCTCTTGCTGCCAGCCAGGGTCGCGGCGCGCACTTCGGTCAACTCCGGTTTGTCCAGCCAGGCCGAGTTGCCGGACAGGTTACGCAGCAATTCGGCCACCCGTTCCTGCGACTGCGCCACACCATTCACCACGACGCGCTGACCGTCCTGTTTGAACGCTTTCAGGTAGACGCCAGCCGGCGCCTGTTTCACCAGTTCGTCGAGCAGATAGACGGGCTGGTTACGGTCGCCCTGCAAGTCTTCCACCGCTTGCTGGCGTGCTTTCAGCGCTTCGATTTCCTGTTTCAGAGTGGCAATCGAGGCGATTTTTACATTGAGCTCGGCAATGGCACTTTTCAGCACCTGGTTACGTTCATTCTGAATCGAAATCATGCTGGCGTTGTAGCCGCTGACGACCAGCACGGCAGCGACGCCGAGGACGCCGCCGAGTGCCAGCAACACGACAAACGCGGTCTGCTTCTGCTTGCGTTTCGCTTCCCGGTGGGGGAGCAGGTTAATCCGGATCATCAGCCAAATCTCCGTAAAGCCAGGCCGCAAGCGACCATGTAGGCGCCCGCTTCGGTTTTCAGCTGCGCGTCGCGCACGCTTGACCCGATCTGCATGCCTGTGAACGGCGACGTTATTTCACACGACAGGCGGGTGCGGGCGGCGATCGTTTCCAGCAGGCCCGGCAAGGCAGCGCAGCCACCGGCCAGGCACAAGCGGTCGATGCGGGTGTAGGGTGTGGAGGTAAAGAAAAACTGGATGGCACGGGTTACTTCAAGGGCGGCGTTGTCGAGGAACGGCGCGAGCAGGTCGGCCTGGAAATTTTCCGGCAAATCGCCCGATTTCTTGCGCGCATCGGCTTCATCGAATGGCAGGCCGTACGCGCGCACGATGTCCTGGGTCAGCTGGTTGCCGCCAAACGGTTGCTCGCGTTCGTAGACAGTGTCGCCATCGAGCATGACCGAAATGTGGGTAACCTGAGCGCCGATCTGGAACAGCGCAATGATCTGGCCGGCAGCGGCTTTGCCGAGCTGACTGGTGACGCGCACCAGTGCAGCGCGCGCAGCATACGATTCGACGTCCATCACAGTGGCTGTCAGGCCGGCCGCTTCGGCGATGGCCACGCGGTCCTCGACTTTTTCCTTGCGGGCAGCGGCCAGCATCACTTCCATGTCGTCCGGTGAATTTGGCGAAGGCCCAAGGACGTCGAAGTCCAGGCTCACTTCGTCGAGCGCAAACGGGATGTACTGGCTGGCCTCGGATTCAACCTGCACTTCCAGCTGGTCTTCCGACAGACCGGCCGGCAAAATGATTTTCTTGGTGATGACCGACACCGGCGGCATGCCAAGCGCCACCAGCTTGACGCGGGTACCGCTTTTTTTCCAGACGCGGCGCACCGCTTCCGACACCTGGTCGATATTTTCGATATTGCCGTCCACGACGGCGCCACGTGGCAGCGGCTCAGACGCCAGACGTTCAAGGCGCAGCTCGCCCTTGCCAGCCTCGCCCAGCTCGACCAGGCGGACGCCGGACGTACTGATGTCGAGCCCGACCAACGGCGGTAACGACTGGCCAAAAAGAGACCCTAATTTAAACATGAGTTACGCACTCCTTCAGCAGCCGATTCCACAAGACCCAGCTGCACAAGCCATCTTTGCGGACCAATTCATTCATCGCTCGCACGATGGAACTTTGTCAAATAATGCGTTTTTGCCCGAAAAACGATCTGTACGGCATTAAATCGTATCGACAAAGGTTCCTACCGACAAGATATTTCTACATTGGAACATTGGCCACCGGGCGTTAATACGACACTCTGTAGTCGGGGAATTAACACCTCTTGTCGCGCCGATATTGGATCAGCCCGTTTGGGAGCCGCGCGCGGCGTTTGACGACGATCGGCTGCCTTATAATGAGGCGGTTAAATTATCCGAAAGAACCTGCTGCATGAAATCCGAACAGCCGAAAAGCACGCCGCCGGGCGATCGCAAACCAGCCGGGCGCGGTCCGCGCCGATGGTTCCTGATCGCGCTCGGTGTGCTGGGCAGTGGCGCCCTGGCGGCGGTGCTGGTCCTGGTCTTTGCGCTGGCAATGGCCTATCCGAATTTGCCGCCACTCGATACGTTGACCGATTACCGTCCTAAAATGCCGCTGCGGATTTTTACTGCGGATAACGTGCTCATCGGAGAATTTGGCGAGGAACGGCGCACGCTGGTGCATTTCAAGGACATCCCCGATGTCATGAAAAAAGCCGTGCTGTCGATTGAAGACAGCAATTTTTACGAACATGGCGGCATCGATTACGTCGGCATCGCGCGCGCCGCAATTCACAATGCCACGGGCGGCGCGAAACAGGGCGCATCGACCATTACCCAGCAGGTGGCCCGGAATTTCTTCCTGTCCAGTGAACAAACTTTTAAACGCAAGGCGTATGAAGTGCTGCTGGCGTGGAAGATCGAAAAGAATTTGACCAAGGATCAAATTCTCGAGGTCTACATGAACCAGATTTACCTGGGCCAGCGCGCGTTCGGTTTTCAGTCGGCCGCCCAGATTTACTTCGGCAAGGATTTACGCGACATCAGCATCGCCGAAGCCGCCATGCTGGCCGGCTTGCCGAAAGCGCCGTCCGCCTACAACCCGGTGGTCAACCCGACCCGTGCGCGCATGCGCCAGCAGTACATTTTGCAGCGCATGCATTTGCTGCACTATATAAATGACGCCCAGTTCGAGCAGGCCAAAGCCGAACAGCTGAAAATCAAGTCGGACAGCACGGCGTTTGGCGTGCACGCCGAATATGTCGCGGAAATGGCGCGCCAGCTGGTGTACGAGCAATTCAAGGAAGACACTTATACCCGCGGCCTGAACGTGTTCACCACCATCACCAAGGCCGACCAGGACGCCGCCTACCTGGCCCTGCGCCGCGGCGTGATGGACTACGAGCGGCGCCACCCGTACCGCGGCCCGGAAGCGTATGTCGACATGGACGGCAGCAAGACCGAGATCGACGAAGCCATCGAAACGGGCCTGGCCGAGTACCCGGACAGCGACGACATCATGGCTGCCGTCGTGCTGCAGGCCACGCCATCGGCCGTCACTGCCGTCACCGCTTCAGGCGAGCAGATCCGCATGACTGGCGCCGGTATTGCGTTTGCGTCGGCGTGGCTGTCGGAAAAGGCACTGCCGACGCGCCGGTTGAAACGCGGCGCGCTGATCCGCGTAACGCAGGATGGCGGTTCGAGCTGGAACATCACGCAGATGCCGGAAGTGGAATCGGCGTTCGTGGCGGCCGATACCACCGATGGCGCCATCCGCGCGCTGGTCGGTGGCTTCGATTTCAACCGCAACAAGTTCAACCACGTGACGCAGGCGTGGCGCCAGCCGGGCTCGTCCTTCAAACCGTTCATTTATTCGGCGTCGCTGGAACGCGGCCTGTCGCCGGCCACGCTGATCAACGACGCGCCCATCTCGTTCGACGCCGGCCAGACCGGCGGTCAGGCGTGGGAACCGAAAAACTACGACAGCAAATACGAAGGCCCGATGACGATGCGGCGCGGCTTGATGAAATCGAAAAACATGATTTCGATCCGCATCCTGCACAAAATCGGCGCGCGCTACGGCCAGGAGTTCGCCACCCGCTTCGGCTTCGACGCTGACCGCAATCCGCCGTACCTGACGCTCGCGCTGGGCGCCGGCTCCACTACGCCACTGCAAATGGCTGGCGCCTATGCGGTCTTTGCCAATGGCGGCTACCGGATCAACCCTTACCTGATCTCGAAAGTTACCGACGCCGACGGCAAGGTGCTGTCCGAAGCCAAGCCCGACAAAGCCGGCGTCGAGGCCAACCGTGTCATCGACGAACGCAACGCTTTTCTCATGGACAGCATGCTCAAGGATGTCGTGCGGGCCGGCACCGCCAACAAGGCCATGGTCCTGAAACGCACCGACCTGGCCGGCAAGACCGGCACCACCAACGACTCGATCGATGCGTGGTTTGCCGGTTACCAGTCGAAGCTGGTCGGCATTGCGTGGATGGGTTACGACAAGCCGAAAAACCTGGGCAACAAGGAAACCGGTGGCGGCCTGTCGCTGCCGATCTGGATCGGCTTCATGCAAAAGGCGCTGAAAAACGAGCCGATGGCCGAGCGCGCGGTGCCAAGCGGGCTGGTGATGGTTAATGGTGAATATTATTACGCTGAAAATCCACCGGGAACGGGCGTGCAGTCGCTCGATGTGGGTGCGCAACCAGCGCCGGCAGAACAGAAGGCGCATGACGCGGTGAAGAACGAGCTGTTTTAGTCCATTCGCCTGATCTCTAACAATAACTAAGCATGTATAGCCCCGTATAACAACTACACGCTATACCCACTTAGTTCTTGTTATAAAGGCTGAAATGGATTCGATCAACAATCCCTTTGCTCCCGGCGCGGGGAGCCATCCGCCCGAGCTTGCTGGCCGGCAGCTCATCCTGGAAGACGCGCGCGTCGCGATTGCGCGGGCATTGCTCTGGAAACCTAGCCGCTCCCAGTTGTTCCTCGGGCTGCGCGGCGTGGGCAAGACGGTGCTGCTGAATGCAGTCGACAGCATGGCCCAGGACTACGGCCACGTAACCTCGTTCATCGAAGCGCCCGAGGGCAAACCGCTGGGCGAACAGTTGCTGCCACGGCTGCATCAAACGCTGCGCAAGCTGTCCTCGACGGAGCACGCCAAAGCGCAGGTGCACGATGCGATGCGCGCGCTGCGCTCGTTTGCCTCGGCGTTCAAATTTTCTTATGGCGACACGTCGATCGCCGTCGATCCTGAAGTGGGCGTGGCCGACAGCGGCGACCTGGAAAGCGATCTCCCAGAACTGTTCGTGCGCATCGGCGAGGCAGCAAAGGCGGCAGGCAAAGCGTGGACGCTGCTGATCGATGAGGTGCAATACCTGAGCCAGAAAGACCTGGCAGCGCTGATCGTCGCCCTGCACAAGGTCAATCAGGCCAGGCTGCCGATCCTGTTTTTCGGCGCCGGCCTGCCGCAAGTGGCGGCACTGTCAGGCGACGCCAAGTCGTACGCAGAACGGCTGTTCCACTTTCCCGAGGTGGGCGCCTTGCCGGAAGCCGATGCGAAGGACGCCATCCGCCAGCCGGTGCACAGTGAAGGCGCCACCATCGACGAGGATGCGTTGTCCGAAATTTTCGGCAAGACCCGCGGCTACCCGTATTTTTTGCAGGAGTGGGGCCATCAGTCCTGGAATATCGCGACCGGCAGCAGGATTACGCTGCAGGACGCACAGCAGGCCGAACCCAAAACGCTGCAACGCCTGGACGCAGGATTTTTTAAGGTCCGGTTCGAAAGGCTGACGCCGAAAGAACGCGAATACGTGATCGCGATGGCCAAACTGGGCGACGGCCCATATCGCTCCGGAGACATTGCCGATGCGCTCGGCGAGACTGTCCAGAGCCTGGGGCCACGCCGCGCCCAGATCATCGGCAAGGGCATGATTTACAGCCCGTCCCACGGCGACATCGCGTTCACCGTCCCGATGTTCAACACCTACCTGATGCGGAACCTGGCCAGCATCGTCTGAGCGCCACGCTCGTTTATACTCACGTGCCTTGCATCGTTTCAGATTGCGCTTCCCACGTGTTCACTCCACCCCCTCCCCTGCTGTCCGCCCAGAACCTGCAATCGCGCCACGTCGGCCCGGTCTCGATCGACATCGCTGCCGGCGAATGCATCGCCATTGTCGGCGACTCCGGTTCTGGCAAAAGTGTTTTCCTGCGCATGCTGGCCGACCTTGATGCCGGCACCGGCGCGGTCTTTCTCGACGGCGTGGCGCGCGACACGATGACCGCGCCGGCCTGGCGCGCGCAGGTGGTGTACCAGGCCGCTGAACTGGCATGGTGGGACACGACAGCAGAGGCGCATATTTCCGCCTCGCAGCATGCATTCGCCGCCGGCCTGCTGCCAGTGCTTGGCCTGAAACCCGGTGCGCTGCAGGCTGACCTGGCGGTGCTGTCGACCGGTGAGCGCCAGCGCCTGGGCCTGATCCGCTCACTGGCGGTAACGCCCAAAGTGCTGCTGCTCGATGAACCCACCGCATCGCTCGACCAGGCCACGACACTGGCGGTCGAAGCCGTGCTGCGCGACTGCCTGGCCAAGGGACTGGCCATCGTCATTGTCACCCACTCGCAGGAGCAGGCAGCGCGCCTGGCCGGGCGCAGTTTTCGCATGGCCAACAGTCAGCTGGTGGCGGCATGAACGCGGTCCACCTCGATGCTGTCGACATGCTCGCCGCCGTCAGCCTGATTGTCGTCGACGCGATTATTTCGCTGGCGTTTCGCCTCGGCCTGCACCGCCAGCTGCTGGTGTCGGCCGTCCGCATGGTGGTGCAACTGCTGCTGGTGGGCTATCTGCTGCGCTGGCTGTTCGCGTCCGACTCGGCCGTGACGACGCTGCTGGTGCTGTTCGTGATGATCCTCGCGGCTGCGCGCGAGGTGGCGGTGCGCCCGCGCCAGCGCCTGCAGGGCTGGGGCAATTACCGCATCGCGGCGGCGGTGGTCTCGGTTGCCAGTTTGACGACCGTGCTGCTGGCGCTGACGACGGCAATCCGCCCCACGCCGTGGCACGACCCGCGCTACGCCATTTCGCTGATGGGAATCATCCTTGGCAGCGTGCTCAATTCTGCGAGTATCGCGCTCGATACCTTCATGGATGGTGTGAACCAGTCGCGCAGCAAAATTGAAGCGCGGCTGGCGCTGGGCGCGACGTTGCAGGCAGCACTGGCGCCGCTGATGAGGGATGCCATGCGCAAGGGCCTGATCCCGGTCATCAACCAGATGTCGGCAGCCGGCATCATCACGCTGCCCGGCATCATGACCGGTCAGCTGCTGGCCGGCATGGACCCGTTGAGTGCCGTGAAATACCAGATCCTGCTGCTGTTCCTGCTGGCTGGCAGCAGTGGACTGGCGTCGGTGGGCGCGGTCTATCTGGCCAGCCGCGCGGTGGGCGACGCACGCCACCGGCTGCGCATGGACCATTTCCTGGTGCGCTGACACGCACCGCCCAGCGTGTTATCCGAGCGTTACGGCGGCGCCGCCCTGGCCGCTGGCCAGCTCGGACAACACGGCAAACAACTCGCTGTTGTCGCGCGTGTTCAGCCACTGACCGTCGACGCGCTTGTAGTGGTAGCCGCCGGCTTTTGCGGCCACCCACATTTCCTGCAGCGGCGCCTGGCTGTTGACGATGATTTTCGAGCCGTTGGCGATAAATTCGATCTCCAGGACATTGCCGCTGCGGGTGCATTCGACGTCGACGATATCGTCATCGTTGGCGCGGTCGAGCGCGGCCTCGATGCTGTTCAGCGTGCTGTTGGCCAGGTCCAAAAATTCTGTTTCGCTCATGCTACACTCCAAGGTCTGCTAATCAATCTGTGATTCTAATCGTGAAGTCTACTTTTGCGTTTCTTGGCGCTGTTTTTGTCCTCGCCGGCTGCGGCCAGCCCGGCCCGCTGTACATGCCGAAAATGCCGGCTGCCCGTCCGACAACAGTCCAGCCACCCGCCGCCCGGCCCGGCACTCCTGCCTCGCAACAACCGTCCCCTGCCGATACTTCTCCGGTACCAGCTCAACAATAGTCCGCTCAACAATAATCATGTCGCAATTCACTTATCTGGACGGCGTACTGCACGCCGAAAGCACGCCCTTGCCCGCCATCGCCGCACAATTCGGTACGCCGACCTATGTGTACTCGAAAGCGCAACTGCTGGGCAATTACGCGGCCTACGCCGATGCCTGTGCCGGGCGCGACGCGCTGGTGTGCTACGCGATGAAGGCCAATTCGAACCTGGCCATTCTCGACTTGCTGGCGCGCCAGGGCGCCGGCTTCGATATCGTTTCGGGTGGTGAATTGCTGCGCGTGCTGGCCATTGGCGCCGATCCGGGCAAGGTGATTTTTTCGGGCGTGGGCAAAACCGAAGACGAAATGCGCCTGGCGCTCGAGCATGGCATCCTGTGCTTCAACGTCGAATCGATTCCCGAATTGCATCGCCTGAATGCGGTGGCCGGCGCAATGGGCAAGCGTGCACCGGTGTCATTGCGCGTGAATCCCAACGTCGACGCGAAAACCCATCCGTATATTGCCACCGGTCTGAAGGCGAACAAATTTGGCGTGGCCTTCGACGATGCGCTCGCTACCTACCGTACCGCCGCCGCCCTGCCGCACCTGGACGTCGTCGGCATCGATTGCCATATCGGATCGCAATTGCTGGACGACGCGCCGCTGCTGGAAGCGCTGGACAAGCTGATCGACCTGATCGACACCTTGTCGCTGGACGGCATCGACCTGCACCACCTCGACATCGGCGGTGGTCTCGGCGTCGATTACGGTGAAGCCGGCGAGGCGCCACCGGTGCCGGTGGGCGACTACCTGGGCCGGCTGTTCGCGCGCATCGATGCGTGGCGTGCCGCCAGCCACAATGGCCGTCCGATCAAGGTGATGCTCGAACCGGGCCGCTCGATCGTCGGCGATGTGGGCGTGTTGCTGACGCGCGTGGAATATCTGAAACCCGGCGCCGAAAAGAATTTCTGCATCGTCGATGCGGCCATGAACGACATGATGCGTCCAGCCATGTACCAGGCGTGGATGAAGATGGCGCCAGTGGTGCAGCGCGATGGCGATGCAAACAATTACGATGTGGTGGGGCCGGTGTGCGAGTCGGGCGACTGGCTGGCCAAAGACCGCGTGCTGAGCGTGGAAGCCGGCGATCTGCTGGTGATGCACACGGCTGGCGCGTACGGCATGACGATGGCGTCGAACTACAATACGCGCGGCCGCGCTGCGGAAATCTTGGTCGACGGCGACCAGGTCCACGTGGTGCGCGCGCGCGAATTGCCGCAGGATTTGTTCAGGCTGGAGTCAGTCATCCCCGCGTAGGAGGCTGTTGCGAAAGCCCCTTCGGTTTTATAATTTCATCATGATCAACTTTGGCCGGAATCATGATGGGAAAGCCGCATAGGAAGGTCGGTGTGCCCGACGAGCAGCAGTTTCAGTTATTCGATGG
>JALYUM010000178.1 GCA_030853745.1 Pseudomonadota bacterium
GCTGACTTTATTATTATCGACCGCGACATGTTCACGATTCCGGCGCAGGACATCCACAACATTGGCGTGTTGCAGACCTGGGTGGCGGGACGCCAGGTGTATCGGAAAGAATAGACGCCGGGTAAGCGCCGGAGGCCGGGCGCTGTCGCGTATCGGCCACATATCGTATTCGCATTTTATTTCCCCGCGGAATGGGGTACCTTGAAGAATGGGTGCTTCAAAGAATCTATTTTGATTCACCTCAACACGCTAAAAGCGCTTTTGAGGCGCGGGATGGAGACATGGACTTCAATCAACCAAGGGTGCGCCGCATTGCCATTGCCATCGGGGCGATGGCAGTCGGCGCCTTTTTTGTGGGCGCAGTGCAATGGTGCCTGGGGACGCTTCCACCATTGACTGGCGCCGCCCTGGCCAGCGCTGCCAGCATTGTCGTTTTCGCGCTGCTGTCACAAGCGCGCGCCAATACCGGGCAGGGCGGCTTGTTCGACGTGGTGGGCGGCTCGGTCGACGCCATCATGATCGGTGCGGCTGAAACTGCCTATTTTGTCGACTCCGTCAAAAAGAAAATCGACCACGATGTGGCAGCGGTCGGTGCGATGGTGGTCGATGCCGGCAAGGTTGCGCGCAGCACCGAGCAGATTGCCAGCCAGGCGCAACGGGCCGCGCAGGTGGCCACGCAGGTGCGCCAGGAAAGCGTGGCCGGCCGCGCCGAAGTCGACCAGGGCTTGCAACGCATCAGCAGCGCCGGCAGCCAGGCGCAGGACGCCGCCGCCACGATGGTGGCGCTGCGCGCGAAATCGAAGGGCATTGCCGGCTTCACGGAAGTCATCGCCGAAATTTCCGCACAGACCAACCTGCTGGCGCTGAACGCTGCGATCGAAGCGGCGCGGGCCGGCGAGCATGGGCGCGGTTTTGCGGTGGTGGCCGGCGAAGTACGCCAGCTGGCCCAGCGCACCAAGGCAGCGACCGACGAAATCGGCCTGATGGTGCGGGCCATCAATGAACAGGCGGAACAGGCCAGTGTGGCGATGCAGGCGTTGACATCGGCAGTCGTCGACGCTACCGCGAATGTGGAGCGGGTGCACGGCTTTCTCGGCAATATCGAGCAGTCGTCGGGCGATTCAGAGCGCGCCATCGGCCAAATTGCCGACGACGCGCGGCGCCATGTCGACACGACGCGCGCCATCATGGAGTCGCTGGGGCGCGTCAATGCCAGCTTGCTGTCGACCGATGAGCAATTGCCGCTGGCCGCCAATTCTGCGATGGCGCTGGCCGAAAAGGCCGAGTCGATCGCCGCTGCGCTGAGCGAATCGGACATGCACACCAGCCATGACGCCATCCGCGCCGCGGCGCAGCAAGCGGCGCTGGATATTGGCAATTTGTTTGGTGCAGCCATCGCATCGGGCAAGATCACGCGCGAGGCACTGTTCGACCGGCGTTATCGTCCCATTCCCGACACCGATCCACCCAAGCACCACACGCGCTTCGACAGTTTTACAGACGAGGTGTTGCCGGCACTGCAGGAAGCGCTGCTGCACAGCATGCCGCAACTGGCGTACTGCGGCGCGGTTGATAGCAATGGCTATTTCCCAACGCACAACAAGAAATTTTCGCAGCCGCTGACGGGTGATTACGCCATCGACATCGTCAACAACCGCACCAAGCGCATCTTCAACGACCGCACCGGCGCGCGTTGCGGGTCGAACAGCAAGCCATTCCTGCTGCAAACCTACAAACGGGATACCGGTGAAGTGATGCACGATTTGTCGGCGCCGATTTTCGTCGATGGCAAGCACTGGGGCGGGTTCAGGGTGGGGTATCGCTCAACGGCGCAGCGATGACGTGCTAAATTAAGTGCTTAATTTGGTTTGGGTGTGCTATCTTGCTTGCACAGACTTTTGGAGGACGCATGAACTTTTCTAACATCCAGCCGATCAGCTATTTAAAAACGAATACCAGCGATGTGGTGAAACTTGTCCTTGAAACACGTGATCCAATGGCAATCACTGTCAATGGCAGGGTGCAGGCCGTTGTGCAAGATTCCGTGAGCTATCAAAAGACACAAGACCAGATCGCCATGCTCCGCATTCTGGCACTGGGAAGAAAGCAGATCGAAGAAGGAAAAGTGATGGCACATGACGATGTCGTCGCCCTTTTTGAGGCGGAAGACAAAGACATCTGAAAACGCCATCAATGGACATTATCTGGACGCAGAATGCCTTGAACGATCTGCACGATATTCGCTCTTATCTGAAACAGAACGAATCTCCGGCGTTTGTCAGCAAGGTGACGCAAGATATTCTGGCTGAAGTCAATTCGCTCAAGCAGTGGCACAACAAGGGCACCTTTGTGCCGGAGCTGGAAGATTTACACTTGACGACACATCGTCAGCTTCTGGCTGGACAGAACCGCATCATCATCGAGCGCGGTCAGAACGATACGGTCTTTGTGCATATGATTGCGCATACGAGCCGTGATCTGGAGGCATTGATTCGGCGCCGCCTGCTCAGCGCATAAGCCGTCTTATTTCAACAGCTTGATTTGCTTCACAAGGGGAATCGTTTCGTCGTCGCCGGGACCGGGAAGGTGAGTTGCTCGGAAGATTCATCATGCCATCGATATGTTGTGCATACCAGAAATGTGGATCGGCCCCATCCCAATTTAGCAGTTGACTGGCTTGTATAGACAACCTAGACTTCCAGCTACGCGGATGGGGTTTGTCCGCCCTTCCGAGGAGATGTCATGGCTGCTGATCCGCGTTTCGACCCCACCCGCACCATTCGCGCCCCGCGTGGCACCGAGCTGCACTGCAAAAGCTGGCTGACCGAAGCCGCTTACCGCATGCTGCAAAATAATCTCGACGCCGAGGTCGCGGAAAATCCTGCGAGTCTGGTGGTCTACGGCGGCATCGGCCGGGCCGCGCGCGACTGGGCCTGCTTCGACCAGATTCTCGCGTCCCTGCGCACGCTCGACGACGACCAGACTTTACTCATCCAGTCCGGCAAACCAGTGGGCGTATTCCAGACCCACGCCGACGCGCCGCGCGTGCTGATTGCGAATTCGAACCTGGTACCAAAATGGGCGACCTGGGAACACTTCAGCGAACTCGATCGGCAGGGTCTGTTCATGTATGGCCAAATGACGGCCGGCAGCTGGATTTATATCGGCACGCAGGGCATCGTCCAAGGGACGTACGAAACGTTCGCCGAAGCCGGGCGCCAGCATTTTGGCGGCGACTGGGGCGGGCGCTGGGTGCTCACCGCGGGCCTTGGCGGCATGGGCGGCGCGCAGCCGCTGGCCGCCAGTTTTGCAGGCGCCGTGTCACTGACCATCGAGTGCCAGCAAAGCAGCATCGATTTCCGCCTGCGCACCCGTTATCTCGACAAGCAGGCCGTGGATATCGACGATGCGCTGGCGCTGGTCGCGCACCACACGGCGCAGCGCGAAGCGGTGTCGATCGGCCTGCTCGGCAATGCCGCCGACGTGCTGCCGGAGCTGGTGCGGCGCGCGCAGGCCGGTGGTCTCCAGCCCGATCTGGTCACCGACCAGACCTCGGCCCACGACCTGGTCAATGGCTATCTGCCGTCCGGCTGGACGGTCGGACAATGGAAGGCGGCGATGGCCGATCCGGCGCAGCATGCGGCGCTGAAGGCTGCGGCGGCGGCATCGTGCGCGGTGCACGTGCAGGCCATTCTCGATTTTCAAAAGATGGGCGTGCACGCTGTCGACTATGGCAACAACATCCGCCAGGTCGCGTTCGACGCCGGCGTCGCCAACGCCTTCGATTTTCCTGGCTTTGTACCCGCCTATATCCGGCCGCAGTTCTGCGAAGGGCGCGGGCCGTTTCGCTGGGTGGCATTGTCCGGCGACCCGGAAGACATCTACAAAACCGACGCCAAAATCAAGGAGCTGTTCCCGCACCACGCGCAGGTACACCGCTGGCTCGACATGGCGCGCGAACGCATCGCCTTTCAAGGTTTGCCAGCCCGGATCTGCTGGCTGGGCCTGGGCGAACGCCACATTGCCGGTCTTGCCTTCAACGAGATGGTACGTACCGGTGAATTAAAGGCGCCGATCGTCATCGGGCGCGACCACCTCGATACCGGCTCGGTCGCCAGTCCGAACCGCGAAACGGAATCCATGCGCGACGGTACCGATGCCGTCTCCGACTGGCCTTTGCTGAACGCGCTGCTCAATACCGCGGGCGGCGCCACCTGGGTGTCGCTGCACCACGGCGGGGGCGTCGGCATGGGATATTCTCAGCACGCCGGCATGGTGATTGTCGCCGACGGCAGCGACGCCGCTGCCAAACGGCTGGCGCGCGTGCTGGTCAACGACAGCGGCTCAGGCGTCATGCGCC
Source organism: Pseudomonadota bacterium (assembly GCA_030853745.1). Lineage (GTDB taxonomy): Bacteria > Pseudomonadota > Gammaproteobacteria > Burkholderiales > Burkholderiaceae_D > JALYUM01. Next base: position 4,361 of record JALYUM010000178.1, read on the forward strand.
ACGCCGACGCCGGCTATGAAACCGCCATCGCCTGTGCCGAACGCACGGGCCTGAACCTTCCGATGATCCATAAAAAATGACCAATCTACTCCCCGGCGCACTGACGCTGTCCGACCTGCGTGCTGTCTGGACGGCCGCGGCGCCAATCACGCTCGATCCGTCCGCGTATCCGGCCATCCACGCCTCCTGCGCCACTGTCCAGGCGATCGTCGAACAGGGCGCGCCGGCCTACGGCATCAATACCGGATTCGGCATCCTGGCCAAGGCGCATATCCCGACAGACCAACTGGAGACACTGCAGCGCAACCTGATCCTGTCGCATGCCGTAGGTACGGGCGCGCTGTTGTCGGATGCAGTGGTGCGCCTGATCCTGCTGATGAAAATCGGCAGCCTGGCGCGCGGTTATTCCGGCGTGCGGCCGGTCATCGTCGACACGCTCATCGCGCTGTACAACGCGGGGATCATGCCAGCGATTCCGGCGAAAGGTTCGGTCGGCGCGTCAGGCGACCTGGCGCCGTTGGCCCACATGACACTGGCAATGATAAGTGTCGGCGATGTGCGTGTGGATGGCGTCATTGTGCCGGCCGCCGAAGCACTGGCCAATGCGGGCATCGCCCCGGTGACGCTCGCCGCCAAAGAGGGACTCGCGCTGATCAACGGCACCCAGGTCTCCACCGCGCTGGCCTTGCACGGCCTCTTCATGACCGAGCGTGTCCTGGAAGCGGCGATGGTGACAGGCGCCTTGTCGATCGATGCTGCGCGCGGCAGCGATGCGCCGTTCGACGCGCGCGTGCACGCGGTACGCGGTCAGCCGGGCCAGATTGCCGCTGCCGCCATTTACCGCACGCTGGTGGCCGGCAGCGCCATCCGCGCATCGCACCTGGTCGGCGACGAACGCGTGCAGGATCCATACAGCCTGCGCTGCCAGCCGCAGGTGATGGGCGCGGTGATGGACATCGTCGCGAATGCCGCGCGCACCTTGCTGATCGAAGCGAACGCCGTCACCGATAACCCGCTGGTCTTTCCAGGGGCGACGCCAATGAGCGGTGGTGAAGTCATCTCGGGCGGGAATTTCCATGCCGAGCCGGTGGCGTTTGCGGCCGATACGCTGGCGCTGGCGATTGCCGAAATCGGCGCGCTGTCGGAACGCCGCATCGCGCTGCTGATCGACGCCAATCTGTCGGGATTACCTTCATTTCTGGTGCGTGAACCGGGCCTCAATTCCGGCTTCATGATCGCGCACGTCACCGCCGCGGCGCTGGCCTCGGAAAACAAATCGATGGCGCATCCGGCCAGCGTGGACAGCCTGCCGACGTCCGCCAACCAGGAAGACCATGTCAGCATGGCGACGTTTGCTGCACGCCGCCTCGACGAGATGGCGCAAAATACAGCGGTTATCGTCGGCATCGAATTGCTGGCCGCGGCGCAGGGCATCGAGTTTCACCGTCCGTTAAAAAGTTCGGCGATACTGGAGCGGGTGCACGCGGCGCTGCGCACAAAAGTCGCACCGTTCGACCAGGACCGCTTCTTCGCACCCGATATCGAAGCGGCGCGCCAGATGGTCGTCGATGGCGTATTGTCAAACGATTGCAAGGACCTGTTCGCCGTATTGCACCCATAGGAGAGGCCATGGATGTTCGTTTCAAGGAGGGCACAGCGCCCCTGCTGATCTCGATGCCACACGTCGGCCTTGACATTCCCGACGATATCGCCGCCACGATGGCGCCCTGCGCCTTGCTGCGTGCCGACACCGACTGGCACCTCGAGCAGATGTACGCATTCGCCGCCGAACTGGGGGCGTCGACATTGGCGGCCCGCTGGTCGCGCTATGTTATCGATGTGAATCGCCCGCCTGAAGACACGAATCTCTATCCCGGCCTCGACACCACCGGCCTGTGCCCGGTCGATACCTTCGCGCGCGAGCGCCTGTACCAGCCCGGGCGCGCGCCGTCCGAGGTTGAAATCGCGCGCCGCCTGCAACGCTACTGGCAGCCATATCACCAGCAACTGCAGGCAGAGCTCGATCGGCTGCTGGCACTGCACGGGCGCGTGCTGTTGTGGGATGCGCATTCGATTGCGTCGATCGTGCCGCGCTTTTTCGATGGCCGCCTGCCAGACCTGAATATCGGCACCGCGAACGGCACGGCGTGCGCACCGGCACTGGAGCAAGCAGTCGTCGCGGTGGCGCGCGGCCAGCAGCAGTTCACCGTCGCGGTCAATGGCCGCTTCAAGGGTGGCTATATCACCCGTCACTACGGCCACCCTTCAAAACAGGTCCATGCAATACAGCTGGAAATGTGCCAGTACCTGTATATGGAGGAAGCGGCGCCGTTTGGCTACCGTCCGGATCAAGCGGCCGCCGTGCTGCCCGTATTGCGCGATTGTGTTGGTGCTGCGCTCGACTGGATCCGCCAGTGAACCATCTGCTTGCGCGCCACGCGCTGCTGCCCGATGGCTGGGCGCGCGATGTGTTTATCGCGTGGGACGCCGATGGCACCCTCACCAATGTCGAGGCAGGAGCACATGGCGACGCTACCGTGGAATACGTCTTGCCGGGCATGGTCAACCTGCACTCGCACGCGTTTCAACGGGCGCTGGGCGGCCTGGCCGAACGCGCCGGGCCGGGACCGGACAGCTTCTGGACCTGGCGCGACCTGATGTACCGCTTCGCCGCCACCATCACGCCCGACCAGGTACAGGCCATCGCGGCCCAACTGTTTTCCGAGTGCCTGCGCCACGGCTACACGTCGCTGTGCGAATTTCACTACATCCAGCGCGATGCGGCAGGCCGTACCTACGCCCGTCCTGCCGAGATGGCCGAACGCGTGGCTTCAGCAGGGCAGGCCACCGGCATCGGCCTGACGCTGCTGCCCGTGTTGTATAGCCACGCCGGGTTTGGCGCGCAACCATTGCAACCGCAGCAGCAGCGTTTTCGCACCGATGCCAATGACGTGCTGGCCATCGTCGCGGCGCTGGAACCTTTGCGAAGCGGCCAGCTGGAGGTGGGCGCGGCGCCCCATTCGCTGCGCGCAGCCAGTATCGACCAGGTGCGTGAACTCGCCAGCGGCCTGCCGCCGTCAAGGCCGCTGCATATTCACATCGCCGAGCAGCAGCTCGAAGTCGAGCAATGCCTGTCGTTCAGCGGCCAGCGTCCGGTCGATTATCTGCTTGCCCACGTCGACATCGATGCGCGCTGGTGCCTGGTGCACGCCACCCATCTGACATCGGAAGAGACCGCGTGTCTGGCAAAAAGCGGCGCCGTCGCCGGCCTGTGCCCGACCACCGAAGCGAACCTGGGCGACGGCCTGTTTCCGCTGTCCGCCTATATAAACAGCGGGGGCGCGTTTGGCATCGGCAGCGACAGCCATGTGTCCCACAGCCCGGTCGAAGAATTGCGCTGGCTCGAATACGGCCAGCGCCTGGCCGGACAGCGCAGAAATGTCGCAACGAGCGCCGCCACGCCGGACGTCGGCGAATTTCTCTGGCAAGGCGCGCTGCACGGCGGCGCGCTGGCGAGCGGGCGGCCGGTGGGCGCGCTGGCAGTGGGCAAACGCGCCGATTTACTGGTGCTGGACGACAGCCACGTCAACCTTGACGGCGCCGATCCGGCCGAGGTGATGGGGCGCTTTCTGTTCTGCGGTAACGACAACCTGGTGCGCGATGTGCTGGCCGGCGGGCGTTGGGTAGTCAAAAATGGTATGCATTTCGATCAGAATTCCATCGCGCATCGGTATAAACTAGCGCTACACCAATTGCGCGAGGTAAGCCGATGAGCACTCTGATCCCTTTCGCGGGTCTGGCGACGGTCCCCTGGAAAAACGGCAGCGGCAGCACCACCGAAATCGCCGTCGATCCGTTTGACGCGGGTTACGACAATTTCAACTGGCGCGTCAGCCTGGCGACCATCTCGGAAAACGGCCCTTTTTCCGTCTTCCCCGGCGTCGAACGCACGCTGGCGCTGGTCGATGGCAATGGCATGACGCTCGACATCGATACGGACGACCGTGTTCATGTCGGCATGGATGAACCTGTGCTGGCGTTTTCCGGCGACTCCGAAGTCGAGGCCACGCTCAACCGCGGCCCGTCGGTCGACTTCAATATCATGACCCGCTCGAGCACCTGCTACCACCTGTTCGGCCGGCGCCGGCTGACTGGCAACCCGTCGGGCTTCGCGCCGCGCGGTGACGTCAGCATTCTGTTCCTGGCCGAAGGCGACAGCCTGTCGGTCAGCAGCGACGGCGAGCGCATCGGCATGGTGCGCTTTGATACCATCCTGTTCCGCAACGACACCAGCATCTGGCGCCTCGAAGGCGACCCCGGCGTGGTGCTGATCGCCGATATCTTTTTCAACCACGACGACGATGGCGACGACCTGGACTAAATGCCCGATCTTTTAATCGCCAACGTTCACCTGGCCACGATGGCCGATGGCGTCGGTGAGCTACGCGACGGCGCCATCGCCGTGCAGGATGGCCGCATCGCCTGGCTTGGCGCCGCTGCCGACGCCCCTTCTGCCGCGCGTACCATCGACGGCGGCGGCGCGTGGCTGACGCCGGGGCTGATCGACTGCCACACGCACATCGTCCACGCCGGCAACCGCAGCGATGAATTCGCGGCACGGCTGAACGGCGCCAGCTACGAGGATATCGCCCATGCCGGCGGCGGCATCATGGCCACCGTGCGCGCCACCCGCGCGGCCAGTATCGAAGAACTGGTGCAACAGAGCGCACCACGCGTGCTGCGCCTGCTGGCCGAAGGCGTGACCACGCTTGAAATCAAGTCCGGCTACGGCCTGTCGCTGGACAGCGAGACAACCATGCTGCGCGCTGCGCGCCAGATTGGCGAGCGCCTCCCGGTGCGCGTTGTCACGACATTTTTGGGCGCCCACGCGCTGCCGCCCGAATACGCCGGCCGTGCCGACGCCTACATCGACGACCTGTGCACGCACATGCTGCCGCAACTGGTGGAGGCAGGGCTGGTCGATGCGGTCGACGCCTTCTGCGAGCGCATCGGTTTTACGCACGCCCAGACCAAACGGGTCTTTACCGCTGCCGCCGCACTGGGCTTGCCCGTCAAGCTGCATGCCGAGCAGCTGTCCGATCAGGGCGGCGCTGCACTGGTGGCGCGTTTCAAAGGGCTGTCGGCCGATCACCTGGAGCACGTGACGCTGGCGGGCATCGATGCGATGGCGGCGGCAGGTACGGTCGCCGTGCTGCTGCCCGGCGCCTATTATTTTTTGCGCGAGACGGTCGCGCCGCCGCTTGCCGCGCTGCGTGCGGCGGGCGTGCCGATGGCGCTGGCCACCGACTGCAATCCCGGCACGTCGCCATTGACCTCCTTGCTGCTGGCAATGAACCTGGCCTGCACCTTGTGGCGCATGACACCTGCCGAAGCGCTGGCCGGCTGCACCGTGCACGCGGCCCGCGCACTCGGGCTTCACGACAGCGTCGGCACGCTGGAAGTGGGCAAGTGCGCCGATTTCGCGCTGTGGGATATCGCGCGCCCGGCCGACCTGGCGTATGCGATGGGCCTGAACCCGTGCCGGCTGGTGGTCAATGGCGGCGTGGCGCGGGCGCCGGTGGTAAGCTGGCCCCCGCAATAACACTCCAGGGATTTTCATGCAAGGGAAGTTGGTACGTCTGTTCATCGCGTTGTGGCTGTGCGCGGGCGCCGCGATGGCCGCCGATGGCACGCTGCACGTCGGCTCCAAGCGGTTCACCGAATCGTATATTCTCGGCGAAGTGCTGACGCAAACGGCAGCAAAGGTGGGTCCGGCCCAGCACCGCCAGGGCCTCGGCAACACGGCCATCGTGCTGGCCGCGCTGCAGGCCGGCAGCATCGACGTGTATCCGGAATACCTCGGCACCATCGATCAGGAAATCCTGAAAAACACGCGCGCCAGTACGCTCGATGAGATGCGCGCCCAGTTGGCGCCGCTGGGACTGGGAGTCGGCGTCCCGCTGGGTTTCAACAATACGTATGCGCTGGCGGTACGCGCCGATCAACAGGATTTGCATCGACTATCTGATCTGAAAGCGCATCCCAGCCTGAAATTTGGACTGTCGCACGAATTCATCGGCCGCGCCGACGGCTGGCCTGGATTGAAAGAGCGCTACGGATTCACGTCCGACCCGCGCGGCCTCGATCACGGCATCGCGTACGAAGCGCTGAATGCACGCCAGGTAGACGTCATCGACATCTATTCGACCGATGCAAAAATCGCCCAGTACAAGCTGCGCGTGCTGGACGACGACCTGCATTATTTTCCACGTTACGATGCGGTTTTGCTGTACCGCCTGGATCTGCCGCAGCGCTTGCCGAAAGCCTGGCATGCGTTGCAGGCTTTACAGGGCACCATAACGAACGCCGACATGATTGCGATGAACGCCGCCGTTGAAATTGGCGGCAAAAGTTTTGCCGCGGTGGCGCAGGCGCGCCTTACTCCATCGCCATCGACATCCGCAACGGCAACGGCAACGGCAACGGCAACGGCGCGTGACGGCCTGCGCGCCAAACTGTTCGGTCCTGATTTGTGGCAATTGACGCGCCAGCACCTGCTGCTGGTCGCGCTGTCGCTGGCGCTGGCGTGCCTGGTCGGCATTCCGCTCGGTGTGCTGGCGGCGCACGTGAAAGCGCTGCGTCAACCCGTGCTGGCGCTGGTGGGTGTGCTGCAAACGGTGCCGTCGCTGGCGCTGCTGGCGATCATGATTCCGCTGCTCGGCATGATCGGCACGGTACCGGCGCTAGTCGCCTTGTTTGTCTATGCGCTGCTGCCGATCGTGCGCAATACGTGCACCGGCATCTTGCAGGTGCCTGCTGGCCTGCGCACGGCCGCCGTCGCATTGGGCATGCGCCGCGGCGTGACGCTGACGCATATCGAACTGCCGCTGGCGCTGCCCGTCATGCTGGCCGGCATCAAGACTGCGGCCGTGATGTGCGTCGGCACGGCGACCATTGCCGCGTTCATCGGCGCCGGCGGTTATGGCGAACGGATCACCATCGGCCTGGCGCTCAACGACAATGACATGCTGCTGGCCGGCGCGATTCCCGCCGCCGTGCTGGCGTTGATCACGCAGGGGTTGTTTGAGCTGGCGGAGTACTGGCTGGCGCGCCGGCAAGGCTGACAAGTGCATCACCGGTGAGGCGGCAAATGCGCCATTCCGGCATCACGTCGGCGCCCAACGATTTGTAGAGGGCAATCGCGGGCGCATTCCAGTCGAGGACTGACCATTCAAAGCGGCCGCAGTGGCGTTCGACGGCGATCTGCGCGAGGCGTCCGAGTATGGCCTTGCCGAACCCCTGGCCGCGCTGCGACTGGCGTACGTACAGGTCTTCCAGGTACAGGCCCTTGCGGGTCAGGAAGGTCGAAAAATTGTGGAAGAAGAGGGCGAAGGTGACGACTTCTCCGTCGGCTTCGCCAATGATCGCTTCGCACGCGGGGCGGGCGCCAAACAGGCCTTCGTGCAGCAGTGCCTCGGTGGCGACGACCTGGTGTTCGAGTTTTTCAAAAACAGCCAGTTCGACAATCATCGACAGAATGTGGTTGACGTCGGCAGGTGTGGCGGGGCGGATGGTAAATGTCATGGGATCTCGAGCAGGTTATCTTGGTTGATGACGGGCGCCGGTGGCGCGCGCAGGGCCCAGGCCACACTGGCCAGGCACAGCGTCATGCCGGTCCATTCCAGTACGCCGGGACGATAGTTTTCCAGTTTGATGGACAGCAGCACCGAGATCACCGGCGTGACCACCGTGACGTACACGGCCTTTTGCGGGCCGATGCGGTTGATCAGCGTGAAGTAGGCATAAAAGGCGATCACCGAGCCGAAGATGGCGAGGTAGACCAGGCCAGCCAGGTAGCGCGGTGCGGCGGGCAGCGAAAACTGCTGGCCGGACAACAGTGCGTAGGCCGTCACCATCAGCGTGCCCCACAACATCGACCACGCCATTGTCAGCGGCAAATTCGACGCTTCTTTGCGCACTTCGCCCACCACCACGCTGCCGGCCGAACTGGCAAACGAGGCGGCTGTCGCCAGTAGCACGCCAGCGAGGAAATGGCCATTGCCGCCGGCTTTGAGCTCGTCGAAGGCGGTGGTCAGCGCGTGATAAAACATCAGCAGCACGCCGGCAATCGCGGCTGTCCCGGCACTCCAGGTGCGCGCCGGGATCGGTTTGCCAAAGCCGATGTGCGCGCAGATGGGCGTAAAAAAAACCATCAGCGCAAACATCACGGCCACCAGCGCCGACACCACGTACTGCTCGGCGTTATAGGTGCAGACGTAAGAAAGCCCGAACGTCAGGAACCCTTGCAGGATCATCCAGCGCTGGGCGCGCCACGGCAGGCGCAGACGGTCGCGTCGCACCAGGCAAATGGCGAACAGTGTCAGCGACGCCAGGGCGAAGCGGTAGATGACGGAGACGGCAGGCGGCACTTGCCCCAGTTGCAGGGTAATGGCCCAGAAAGTGGAACCCCAGATCAGGGAGGCAATGACAAACAGGAGGGAAGAAGGCATGGCGAAAGTATACGTGCTTTCGCCTGCCTTCGTTGACTGCAGGAACGCTTTTTTTAGTGGCTGACGCGGATGGTCATGCCGTTCGACAGCAGACGCACGCGTTCGCCCGGGCGAAACATCTCGTCGGCCAGCTGCGTGATGGCGCGCAGTTCACCGCTGTCGAGCTTGACGGTGATTTCGTAGCCCGGTTTGTGGTTGGCGTTCGATTCGACGCGGTTGCCGATCAGGCCACCGGCCACCGCGCCGGCGATGGCCATGACAGCCGAGCCATTGCCGCCGCCGAGCGTCGAGCCACCGATGCCGCCCAGGGCCGCGCCGGCCACGGTGCCCGTGCCGGAATCGGGATTGACGATCGACACATCACGCACCGATTCGACGACGCCCATGCGGACGGTTTGTTCGCCCTGGGCCTGATAGTAGCTATACTCGCGACCGGAATGGGGTGGGCTGGCGCAGCCGGCCAGCGCGGCGGCGACCAGCATGGCAGTTACGATTTTCATACAATTCTCCTATTAATATGCAACGCTCAGGCGTCGGTATAAAAAACTCAAAACAAACAAGGGACCGATCAGCAGGAACCGCAAGTCATCGAAAAATGACGGCTTCTTGCCTTCGATCTGGTGACCGATGAACTGGCCGATCCAGGCCACCACAAAGATAGCGATCGACACCGGCAACACCGTGTAGCGCGGCATGATGGACAGCAGGGCCAGCATCAGCACTGTCATGCCCAGCATGCCGACAGCAAACGGCGGCGACAGCTTGAAGTAATACCACATGGCTGCCAGGCTGACTGCCAGTGCCACCAGCGGATGAATCGACCACAGCAGCCCCAGCAAGCTGAACACGATCACCGGCACGCAGACGAAATGGATCAGTTCGTTGGTAGCGTTCCGGTGGCTTTCGCGATACTGGGCGAGCAGGGAATCGATGGTGCGCATGGGCGTCTCCGGTTGGTCTTGTGGGGCCTTTTGGACGATTCTACACCGACTGGGAAAGCGTATTCGCCTGCTGCAATTGTGCTGCTAAGATGCCGTCACCATGGACCCCATTCCCACCCGCCACACCGGCCTTGCCCCCGTCATCGACGCCCGTACGCGCATCCTGATACTCGGCAGTTTCCCCGGCGCCGCCTCGCTCGCCGCCGCCCAGTACTACGCCCACCCGCGCAATTTGTTGTGGCCAATTTTGTCGCAGCTGACGGGCGAAGATCTGGCCGGTTTGCCGTACGCCGAGCGCTTGCCGCGCCTGCTCGAACATGGTGTCGGTTTATGGGATGTGCTGGGTGCCTGCGAACGGGAAGGCAGCCTGGACTCGGCCATCCGCGCCCCGGCCGCCAACGATTTCGCGCGGTTGCACCAGCTTTGTCCGCAACTGGAAACAGTGGGCTTCAACGGCCAGACGTCGGGTAAATTTGCCCCGCAGTTTGCAGAGGCGGGTTATCGGACGCTGGTGCTGCCGTCGACATCGCCGGCGTATGCGTCGATGACGTTTGCGCAGAAGCTTGAGGAGTGGAAGCGGCTAGTTATCGTGACGCCATGTCGATAATTTTTGTCGTCTGGATGAGCTTAATGGTGAATTTCCGAGAATTTTCGGCCGTCGAAAGTGTAATAGCTGATGTCGCCTGCTGACCCTGTCTCGTCGCGGCTACCATGGACGATCAGTAAGCGGCTGTCTGCGCGGAATTCCAGGGGTACTTTGATGCCGTGATTCCAGCAGCACACTGTGAACGGCAGCCACTTCACCATTCCCGTTTTGGCATCGACCGTTGCGGCGATGATGCAAGAAGCTCCACAGCCCCACGCAGTCAATATGTGATTGCCTGAAAAATTCACTTTTCCATACCGCGTGGCTTGCAATTGTGTTGCGTATTGGCGGGATTTTGCGTCTGTCAGATGAGCAGTCGTAATCCGTCCCGAGTAGACGGGCGCTGGAAAGTCGCTGAACTGAGGCGCTGCAGTCACGCTGACGCAATGCATTACGAGACACACCAACATTACTGTCTTGAGTGACATGGTTCAGTACCAGTGGTGTTCGCGCCAAAATATCTTGGCAGCACTTGCAGAACGATAGCGCCCAATGACGTAATGAATCCCGTTTTGGCATTCTTCCACCGCATTTCCAAACGAGCTTTCACCATGAGGATTGAGGGAATATTGCGCACGCAATAGCTGAAACAGGCCGCGTGCGCTGGATGCCGGGTTACGCGCGTCCGTCGCCCCGCTCGATTCCTGCGCGATTATCCAGAGAAAATCATCATATTGCGTCAGCGGAACCGATTCGATGCGCATCGCTTCTCTCAGGGCGGTTTGCACGTTGACGGGAATTTTCGCAGGATCTTTTTCAGCCCATTCTTTGGATCGGGCTTTCTTGACAGGGCGATGGTGGTGACGATGGCGCATGGCTGTTCCCTTCGCAAATCAGACGGTGGAAATTTTCGCCGCGTTGTAATTGCCGGCGGAAGGCTCACGCTAGTTGATTGCTATCAGGGAATATTGATCGACCTTAAACGTGAGCGTGATTAAAACGTCGGTACATTCCAGCCCGCTTCCCTTTGATGCCGCACCGTCAGCACCAGGATCGCGTCGTACTCGGCCTCGACACTGTACAGCGCAACATACCCGGTGCAGCCCTGTGAAATGACCAGCTCGCGCAGGCCGTCTTCCACTTGGCGGCCAATGAACGGGTGGCGGGCCAGGATGGACACGGCTTCGTCGATCAGGTCGAGCACTGCCAGCGCATCTTTTCCTTCCGCAAGATAATCGCTGATGCGTTCCAGGTCGGCAAGCGCCTGGCCCGCATAGCTTATTTGCGCCATGACGCTGGGGCAGGGCGCATTGCAGCGGGGTCGGCCAGGCGGGCACGCAGGTAGTCGCGAACCGCATTGGCGTCGTGTCCCTGTCCGCCTTCCAGCATGCCTTCGCGCGCGGCCTTGGCCTGGGCGACAAAGGCGGTGCGCTGCTCGACTGCATCGGCGGCTTGCCGGATCGCACCCACCATGAACGCATGCGTGCTGATGCCCAGTTCCTCTGCCGCGGTGGACGCCCGCGTTTTGAGGTCTTCAGGTAGTTTAAGGGAGGTAGTGGACATGACGGATCGCTTCACAAGAAAGAGTGTCACCACAGTAGCACCTTATGTCGGTTGTTTCAATCGTGTTGGGGGTGCGTGCTAGCATGCAAGCTTGGCAATTTTAGCGAGAACGACATGGACAATATCGACTTGGAACAACTGCAGGGAATCGTCAACGACATCGTGGCTCTGGAGGCGGAAAACGCCAGTGAAGAAGCCATTGACGAGCGCTGCGCGGAATTGGCAGACTTCGTGCAGCCGCGCGTGTTTCGCCGCGCCGCCGACGATACATTCAAGATGGACCAGTCTGCCATCGACAAACTGAGCGGCACCAATTATGCGTCCAGCGTGGAGGATGACGTCGTCACACTCATCATCGACACCGGCGACGACAACACGCTGGAAATCCAGGTGCCGAACTTCCATATTGGCGAAAATTTGTAATTGTGCAGTGCAGCAAACCTGTGCTATCCTTCGTTTGCTGGTGAGGAACTCGTTCTTCGCCACTCCCTCAAGCCGATTGCTGAAAGACAGGTGTAATGTCTTTTGTGCACGCAGGGATTGTTTCTCCAGTTACGTTGTTCGGATTACACATCGGATTCACCACGCAGATAGCGTGGGCGTCCCGCACCTCTCATCATGCAGATAGCACGGGAGAGGACAGCGATGACATCATTGGCGGTACATTGAAATGAAGCCCTTTAGTGGGCTTTTTTTTCGTCCCGACCTTTGTTCCGACGTTTTAACCGCGCAATAAAACGGGCAGTAGCTCGATCACGGCATGGTGCCGCGATGCAGACAAGTGATCGACAAGACTGTCCGCATCGCATGTTCATGCACGCGGCATGAGTGTTGCAAACTTGCCTGTCGCACCACCAACTGGCTTGGTCTGGCGTCATTGCAATGGCACAATGTTGTCTTGTAAGCCAATCTTCACTGGTCGACTGGACCGACAATGACGCTAGCTGCGGTACTCAAGCAAGAGATTCCTGGTGACGGCAAGGTCGTGCTCAACCAGCACCATCTGAAAACCCTGCGCAAGCAACGCGGCCTGAGCCAGGATGGTCTGGCGCAGCTGTGCCTGGCCAGCAAACTGTGCGTGTCGATCGCCTCGATCAAGCGCGCCGAGACCGGCAAACCCGTGCTGTACCGCACTGCCAGCCACCTGGCACGCATCTATCAGACCTCGCTTGACGACTTGCTGCCGCCGCTGCCGTCGCGGCAAATGACAAGCCAGCTGGCGCCGGTCGACGACGATGTTCGCACCATTCTCGCGCTGCGCGTCGTGGCAAGCACCGCGCTGACACCCGCACTGGCAGCGCAGTTGACCGCGACGATGGAATAATTCGGCGGCGCCGCGCAGGACGGACGGCATGCCATTTTCGGCATGCCGCGCGCGTACGGCAGCGATGCCGTGCGTTGCCTGCAATGTGCCCTCAGCCTGGCCAGCCTGCTGTCCGGGCAGGGCGCCGCACTGGTGGTGCGCAGCAGCGCATGGCCCGCGCCGAACTATCAGGCTGACGATACGCAGCACGCAGGCCTGGCGCCGGCAGTGTACGTCGAACGCACCTTGGCCATTACCCTCGGCGAGCGCTTCGTGTTTGAACCGACTGGCTACACGGGCGACCTGTGGCGCGTCAGCCATGAGCGGGTGGGACTGCGCACGGCGTCGTATCCGCTGATCGGCCGCATGGTCGAGGTGCTGCAGTTCAAGGCGACGCTGGAAACCACGCTCGCCTACCAGTATGGTCACATCCTGTATCTGCGCGGCGTTGCAGGGATCGGCAAGAGCCGCCTGATCCAGGAATTTACCGACATCGCGCGCCAGAACGGCATGGCGCCGCATGTGGCGATGGTGCTCGATTTCGGTGTGCGCGGCGACGCCACCCCGCTCGGTCAGCTGGTGCGCAGCCTGCTTGATTTGCCCGACGGCCCGGTGCCTGAGCCGCTGTTGCACGACAAGGTCGGCCAGCACCGCCTGCCTGGCGAAGCGCGCATGCACCTGCGCAGCATTCTCGGCATGGCGCAGCCGGCCGACGCTGCCACGGTGTTTGGCGCGATGGCCCATGCCGCGCGCGAACTGGCGCAGATCGATACGGTGCGCGATCTGATTTTGCGCTGCGCCGTCGAGCGCCCACAGCTGCTGGTGCTGGAAGATATCCACTGGTCGTCGCCCGAACTGATCGCCCTGCTGGCGGCCTTGCTGCCCGATGTGCAGGACGCGCCGGTCATCTGGCTGCTGTCCTCGCGCTTCGAAAACGATCCGCTCGAACACACTTTGCGGCCGTACCTGAATGGCCTGCCGGTGACGATGCTCGATCTGTCCACTCTGCGCTCCCACGATGCGCTGCAGATGGCGCGCCATGCGGTCGACGCCGATCCGCAGTTTCACGCGCTGTGCGTGGCGCGCGCGCAGGGCAACCCCTTGTTTTTGACCCAGCTGCTGCTCGCTGGCCCCGGCACCGATCTGCCCGGCAGTCTGAAAAACCTGGTGCAGGCCAAGCTCGATGTGCTGGCGCCCGACCAGCGCCGCGGCGTGCGCGTGGCTTCCGCCATCGGCCAGTATTTTTCGCTGCGCTTTCTGCGCGACGTGCTGCACCTGCCCGAGCACGACGTGCGCGACTGCGTCCAGCAATGCATCGTGCGCCCGCTCGACAAGGACAATTACGCTTTCGTCCACGACCTTGTCATGCAGGGAATCTACGAGGCGATTCCCACCGGCCAGCGCGCAGAAATCCACGTCGCGCTGGCGGCCAGCTACGCAGCGCACGACCGCAAACTGCAGGCCCGCCATCTGGTCAAGGCGCAGCATCCGGCGGCGCCTGGCGTGCTGCTGGCCGTGATCGACGAACAGATCGCCGCGTACCAGTATGCCGAAGCGCTGGCGCTGATCGACCTGGCTGCGCGCCTCGGCGACCAGCCGGCGGACCGCTACCGCATCGCCTTGGCCAGCGGTCAATGCCACGCCAAGATGGGCCAGACCCCACGCGCCAAAGCCGCGTACACGGAGGCCGTCGATCTGGCCGCGAACCACCAGCAACGCGTCGCTGCGGTGATCGGTTTGGCCACCGCGCTCAATGTGCTGGAAGACCTCGTGGCGGAAGAAGCACTGATCGACGCCACGCTGGCGGCAGCGCGTGCGGCCGGCATCGACGATGGCCTGGCCGAGCTGTATTACCTGAAAGGGAATATCTATTTCCCGGCCGGGAATTTCGCCCGCGCGCGCCAGCTGCACGAACTGGCACAGCGCTACGCCCAGCAGCCTGGCACCAGCGCGCGCGCCTTGTCCGGCATTGGCGCCTCGTACTATGCACAAGGGCGCATCGTCACCGCGCACCGCTATTTCCGCGATTGTCTGGCGCTGTGCGACCAGCACGGCCTGGCCGATATCGCGGCCTCCAACCGCTTCATGCTGGGCACGGCGCGCATCTACCTGAACGAGACCGAGGGCGCACTGGACGATGCGCTGGAATCGGCCGAACTGGGACGGCGTGTGGGCAACCGGCGCGCTGAAATCGTGTCGCGCCTGACGGCCGGCTGGGCCTTGCTGTCGCTCGGGCGCGTGGCGCTGGCCCGCCAGCAGGTGGAACGCGGACTGGCGACCGCGCGCGCAATCGGCGCCAGCCGGTTCGAGCCATTTTTGAACGAAAGCATGGTGCGCGTGCTGCTGCTGGAAGGGCAGGCCGACGCAGCCCACGCGCTCGCGCTGGCCAGCTGGGAAGCGGTCGAGCGCAACAAGCTGCATAAATTTATCGGGCCGTGGGTGCTGTCGACGCTGGCGCTGGTGGCGCCGGACGCGGATGCCGGTATCGCACAACTGGCGCAGGCGCAGGCGTTGCTGGACCAGGGCTGCGTGGCGCACAACGCCCTGCGTTTTTACGTGAACGCCATCGAAAGCGGTTTGCTGAACGGGCGCGCCGATGCGGTGCTGGCACTGGCCGGGCGCTTTGCCGCTACTGTCGCGGACGAACCGAGTCCGTGGGCGAGCCATCACATTTCACTGGCGCGCGCCGGTGCCGGCTGGATTGCGCAGCCATCGCCGTCCAGCGCGGCCGACGTGCGCGGCCTGGTGCGGCAAGGCGAAGCACTGGGCCTCGCCTGGGTCATGCCATTGTGGCGTGCGCGCCTGGAGCAGACCCTGTTGCAGGCACCGGCATAATCCTGGCGCGCAAGGCCGGCAGCACCCACGCCGCAATGCGCGCCGACTGGTCGATGCACTGCTCCTGCAGTCCTGCGCCGCGCGTCCAGCCGCCGCCAAACAGCAGTGCGCATTCAGGCTGCACGCCAAGGCCGAAGTGCGCGCTGACCGCCTGGTTGCAGTTGTCGATGCTGACCTGGGCAGCGATGCAGGCGGCATCGAGCACATTGTGTTTAAAAGCTGTCCAGGCTTTGCCGGCGTACCTGGCGTGCACGGCTTCAAGTGGCGGCCGGTAGCCCGACTGCACCGGTGCGCCGTGCAGGTGGCGCTGGGTAGCGCGCGGCAGCGCTGCCAGCATGACCGGGTCGATGCGTTGCGTGTCAACCACCCGGTCCAGCATGGCCGCTTCGGGAATCTCGTCGAGCGACTTGACCATCGAAATCAGGAACAAAGGCAGGCCGGCGCGCGAATACTGCGGGTTGACCGGATCGTTCTGGTGCAGGTTCTCGACATAGCTCATCCGGTAAGGAAAGCTGGTATCGCTGGCGGGACGCTGCAGCACATTGTAGGTGCGCCATAGCGCCTGATCGGCCGGCAGTTTGCCGGTCCAGGTGTGGCACACGCCATAGCCGCGCGTGTAACTCACTTGCTTGAGCACGGCGTGAATCTTCTGGCGCCAGCCGCTGATATTGCCATCGAAATGCAGCAGCTTGAGCGTGTCGTCGGCGTGCGTGGCCAGCACGCACACATCGTAACAAGCCGGTGCAGTGGCCGGTCCCGACAAGGTAACGCGGCCGCGTCCCACCTGTACCTGCACCGGCGCTTCGCTGTGCAACGTAAATGTCACCTGCGCGTCCGCGTTGGCAACCAGCCAGTTGCCCAGCGCTTCCAGCCACTTTTGCGCGCCATGTTCGAAGTAGCGCCGGTCCGGCGGGCCGGCATCCGTTGCGCCTTCCTGCAGGCGGTAGTACTCGAACGGCGCCGACAGCGGCAGCATGCCGGGTCCGCGTTCGTCGGTAAAATACATCGCGGCGATGCGCGGATAGTAGATGGCATCGCGCACGGTTGCCAGGCGCCGTGGGAGTTGCGGATCTTCCCAGTCGATGGGAATTTTGAGCTGCATTGCGGCCTTGCCCAGCATGGCTGCCGGCTGCGCCACGCAGGCATTGAAGAAGTGCGCCACGGTATATTCCGGCTTGATCGTGTCCAGCAGGTTGATGGCGCTGCGATGCACGACATCGATCAGCGGCGCCAGCAAATGATGGTCGGCATATGCCAGCGACCAGCGCGGATTGCTGACGCCATCGCGCAGCGCCGCATCGTCCGTCAGGCCCAGCGTACCGGCCGCGTTGAAATAGCTGGTGGTGTCCTGCAGTGGCTTCATGTGGGCCAGGTAGCCGATGTCCAGCATGATCGCCCTGAGTTTTATGTACGTGGTCAGGTTGACGTCGTTGACGCCCAGGTCGGCCCAGCGCAGATACGCATGCGGCTGGCGGTTGCCGTCGATGTAGTCGCCCAGATCGACGACGACGGTGTCGGCGTTCCCACCCAGCGTGGTCTTGCGCTCGAACAGGTCGATGTGGAGCCGGCGGTCGCCGGCGCGGGCCTGCTTCATCAGCGCGTAGGCCGCCGAAAGGCCGGAGATACCGCCGCCGACAATGGCCAGCCGCAGTGGTTCGGGGTTCGTGTGCATCGTCGTGCTTTCCATGGTTGTCTGTAAAACCATTTTAGGGGCGACGGCTTGCGGGAAACGCCGGTGTGAGCGACTGATACTGTACTGATACTGCCGTCACCGATAACGTACTTCGGCACCGAGGCTGCGCAGATGCGCCAGCTTCCCCGCATACAGCGCGCGCGTGCCGGCGCTGGTACTGGTGTCATGCGCCAGCGCGAGCTGGATGCGCGCCGGTTCTACTTCCCCCAGGCGCAAACACGCCAGCGCCAGCCAGAAATGGAATTCATCGACGTACGGCATGCGTTTCACTTCGCGCGCAAACAGCGCACGGGCCTGCACGAACTCGCCCTGCTCATACGCCTGCACACCGCGGTTGAAAAAGTAAAATGGTGGCGTCGGATCGATCGCCGCGAGTTGTTTGTCCAGCGCCTGTGCCTCGGCGTGCTTGCCCAATGCAGCCAGCACCGGCCGCAGGTTGCGCAGCACGACCAGGTTTTCCGGTTCCCGCAGCAGGGCCGCGCGATACACTTTTTCGGCCAGCGCCAGGTCGCCATGGCGCTGGTAAATCACGGCCAGCGTATTGTGCGCTGCGATCGACGCCGGCTGTTGCACGATGGCGGCGCGCGCCCACCAGTAGGCATCGTCGATGCGGCCGGCCACCAGAGCCTCGGCAGCGCGGTTATTCAGGAACATGGCGCTGACATCGAGTTCGCGCAGTTCGATGGTGGCAAACGCGCTGGCGTCCTGTTGCGGCAGAAAATCGACAATCAGCATCGGCGCGCTCGACTTGTTCGCCAGACGTTCGGCGGGTGCGGCGCCGATGGCCAGGTTGATGTGCGTGCTGACCAGGTACAGGTCATCGCTGCGGCGCCAGCTGTCGTCCACGCCCACGCTCTGGAAGCGCACCGCCAGGCCCAGTTCACGCGCAAAAGCAGCGGTCATGACGACCAGCGACAGGCAATTGCCGGCGCGCGCGGCGAAGGTTTGCGCGGCGGTGCGGGTGCGGGTGGCGTCGTACTGGATTTGCAGGTCGCCCTGGCGATACAGCGCCTCGACCAGGCCATTGGCCGCGCCTTTCCGACGCAGCGTGGCGGTGAACGCGGGACTGTGCAGATAGCTGCGCATGCCCGGCGTCAGCGTGAACAGGTCGTCGGCATCGATGCTGACGGAGGGCGGCTGGAAGGCCGCGTCGGCAAACGGCGGCGCGAGCGGCGGGGCAGTGCGCGGCGCCATGCCGGCGCAACCGGATAAAAAAATCAGGAACAGCATCGGCCAGGTTTTCATGCATCCTCCGGGGTATCCGGAGCGAGTATCCACCTGGCCGTGGCCATTGTAAATACTAGGCAGCCTGGTGCAGCATGTCCTGCAACTGGTCGATCAGGTCGGTCATTTCGTCGTCTTCCAGGCCGAGGTAAGCGCAGGCGCGCGCGCCGCCTTTATCCCATTCGCAGGTGCTGGCGCCGCCGCGGAACTGGTCGATGCCCCGGTTGGCCAGCAGCGACAGCGCCACCAGCGCGCGCACCGTGTCCGGCGTGGCGTCGTCGTCGATGACGGCGTAATCGTGGTGGTGCAAAATGGCCCACGCCACATCGTCGGGCAGGCTCCAGCTGCGTGCCAGCAGCGCGCCGATGGCCGCGTGGTTGGTGGCGTGGCGCTCGTCTTCGATGCTGGTGAACGAACGCCCGGCGTCGCGGCAGGCGGTGTCGAACGTGACTGCATAATCGGGGAAGCGGGCGGTCAGCAGCGCCATGCCGGTATCGCAGAACAGGCCGAAGGTATGGGCGATATCGGGCGTGCCGATGCGCAGGCGGCGGGCCAGGAAGACCATGGCCACGGCGCGCCGCGACGACGTCTCCCAAAAGCTCGATAACGCCGCACTGTCAGCGGGAATTGCCTGGCGCGCCAGCAGTCCGGTCATCAGCGAAGCGACCTGGTTCACGCCGAGAAAACTGATGGCCTGGTTCACCGATTTCGATTGGCGGGCACCGCCGAACAATGCCGAATTCGCCAGTTTCAGCAGCGCGCCCGACATACCGGCGTCGCTGGCCACGATGCCCCCGATGGCCATTGGCGACGGCTCGCTGCTGGCCAGCTCGCGCTGCATGTCGGCCAGCAGGCTGGGACGCGGCGGAATGCGGATCGACCGCATCAGCTCGTCGATCTGGTCTTGCGATGACGCGACGGAGGCAGGACGCTCAAGGACGGCGGAATTGGGCATAAATCGGCAATGAAGTTACTGTTCGGCAAAACAAACGAAGGTAAGACTATAAACCAAGCAGCCAGAAGTTGCCCAGAGGCATTTTAATCAAGCCATTTTCTGTGGGGCGGAACTGACAGGGCGGTTTCAAGAACCAAGCGCAACACTGGGTTAATTAACAGTGTCGGTTGAGTGTTGAAGTAGTGCTATATGCTGAGTATAAACGACGAGTGGCGAGTCAGCATTTAGCCTCGCCCTGGGCCG